>JBGTDR010000063.1:0-10939 GCA_041748215.1 Chthoniobacterales bacterium | reverse complement strand
AATCTCCGCATTCCCGTGGGCTAGACGATGGATCAGATCTGGCGCGCCATCGTAGTTGACGACGAAGCTCCCGCCCGGGAGGTGCTTTCGCGCATGTTGAACCTGCATCCTTCGTTGAAAGTCGTGGGTCAGGCGACATGTGCGGCCGATGCCATCGCGCTCTGCCAGGACCTCCGGCCCGACATCCTGTTTCTCGACGTGCAGATGCCGCGCGGTGATGGGTTTTCCGTTTTGGAGGCACTCGAACCGGTGCCTGCCGTGGTCTTCGTGACCTCGCACGACGAATTTGCGGTTCGCGCCTTCGAGGTGAACGCCGTCGATTACCTTCTCAAGCCGATTGATGGGAGGCGGCTTTCGCAGGCAATCGCCAGGGTATTGTTTCTTCCACGGCCCACGCTCACCAAGCCGCTCGCGATGACGGACCGGGTTTTTCTGGAAACGGAATCGCGCACGCGGATTTCCATGCTCAAAGAAATCAGCGGCATCGACGCCGAGGGCAATTACACGCGGGTGCATCTGGTCGAAGGATCCACGCTGATGATTCGCCGTCCGATGACCGAATGGGAGGGCGTCCTCCCGACTCCAGAATTCACCCGAATTCATCGTTCGCTCATCATTAATCTAAAATGCATCCGGGAGATTGTCGTGAAATCCCGCGACGAGATTTCCGTCACGATCGAAGGATTCTCCAGCGCAGTGATCATCAGTCGTCGCGCCTACTCACGTTTGCGGCCAGCCTTGCAGGCTGCGAAGAGCGGTTGATGCAAAACCGCTGTCCCAGCTGGTCACATAATAGGTCCAAGTCGTCACTCCGAGACTGCGGTCGCAAGCATCGTTGCCTACCGGCCATCCCGGAAAAACGGGATGAAGATTCTCAACGTCATAGGGCCACAAATCCGGCGACTTCGTTACAAACGGCAATGGTCGCAGAGCCATCTCGCCGCCAAACTTCAGATTTGCGGATGGGACGTGTCGCGGGTGACGGTCGCAAAAATCGAACTGAGGCGGCATCGAATCGACGACGTGCAGTTGCTCTACCTCGCCGAAGTTTTGGGCGTAGAGGTTCGCGAGTTGCTTCCGCCGGCGGTCGTTCGCGGGCGGCCGCTTGAGAGCGTGCTCGCGTCACCGCTTCAGCGGGACGTGATGTGAGGTTGTTCCTTCCGCGGAACACCGTGCGATCCGCGTCGTGGCAGTCTCCCTGCCCATGAACCCAATTTTCGCACAAGCTCTCGACGCAGCGATGTCCGACGGCCTAGGCATCATCGCGCGTTTTCTTTTCATCATCGCCGTCATCGTCATTGCACACGGCGGGTGGCAGATCCGCACAGGCAATGCCGACATGGGCAAAATGTCCATCGTTGGCGGACTGCTCCTCGGACTCGCAGTCGTCATTGCCGACGCTCTCTTCCAAGTCGGCGGAATGCCCACGGTCGACCTATGACCAAATCGCTTGTCCAAACACACGCCGGCGATGACAGCGATGGCCGCATCTGGGGCATCGAGGGCAGGAACATCCTGCTGATCCTCGTTGGACTCGTGCTGAGCGTTGGCCTTGCGATGATGCTCTTCCGGCAGCAGGCGCACTCCCCGGCATTGTGTTTCGTTGTCGGACTGGCGCCGCTCGTTCTCAGCGTCGTTTACGTCATCACCCTCCGTCAGGGGAAACCGAAGGCCTTCGACACCGACTTGCTCGAATCGTTGATCGCCGGTCGGGCCTGGGCGCATTCCGCGAACCAGCCGCGCAACCCGTTGAAAGTCCATGAACGCGCCTAACGGGTGGATCTCCCACGATCTCCTCATCTGGAACGAGCTGGATCACCGCGGATACGTGTCGAAGGGATTCGTGCTGGACGTGCCCGATCTCCGTCATGGCAGCGAACGTTCGCTCAACGGATTTTACGAATCGGTCAGGCAATTTCTGCACACTCTCGACGAGTCCACCCGGGCGCAGTTTCGCTGGTCCGTAGACTCGGATTATCGGACTGAGCTATTATCCTACAAAGCCACCACCGACGAACGCAGTGACCCCAATTCGTGGTCGGCGATCACTCGCAACGAACGGTTCACGCGCTACTGGCAGGCCATGCAATCCGGCCAATTGCGTCGGGAAAAACTGGTCCTGTTTCTTTCGAAACGAATCACGACGCGACCGCCCGCGACGGTGAATACACGTCAGATCGCGGACCACTACCGGCGAGTGCTCGCGCAATTCAACGAGACGTTCGAGCACCACCGCCTTGTAATTGCTGCGCTCTTCGAGCCGCACGGGTGCAGGGTCTGCGCGCTGTCGACCGAGGATTTGTTTCGATACTTCGCGGGCGTCCTGAATCCCTCCTACTCGAGGCGGCCACAATTCGATCCGACCGGACTGTTCTGCGAAGACGAAACGGTTCAGCAAAATTGCTGGCACCAGGGGGTGCAGGCCGGGCGGAATTTCGGATTCTTCGCGGACGGATTTTTTCACAATCTCGTGATCCTCAAACGGCGACCGCAACGCACGCGACGGGGTTTGTTCTGGGGACTGACCTCGTTGCCGTTTCTCGACTACGCGATCACGGTCAATCTTTACCCGCAGAACGTCCGCCGGGAGATCGACAAGGCGGAGAAGAGCCTTGAGCGAGTGAGGGGAGACTATGCTGCCGAGGGGAAACACGCCTTGCTGACCGCGAAGGACGTGAAGGAACGGCGCATTCAAGGTCTCGCCCAAGGCGACGTGAAACCATTCAGATATGACTATGTCGTCCACGTTTGGGACGCGACCGAGGATGGCCTCGTCTCGAAAACCCGCCAGATCGAAGCGGCGTTTAACCAAATGGAAGACGCGCAGTGCTGGACGTCGAACGTTTCGTCCGCGGCCACAACGAAGAACATCTGGTTTCAGACATGGCCGGGCTGGCTTTGGGGCAAATACGATCACCACGCGGACAGCGGACTCGACGAGTGGCTCGCGGATCTCCTCCCGCTTTCGTCGACGTTCACCGGTCACCTCGACGGAGCCGAGGCGCTCTACGATGGGTCGAACCGCAACCTAATCGGCGTCCGGAATTTCCTTTCGGGCACACCGCAGCTTGCCGTGCTGCTCGGCATGACGCGGGCAGGTAAGTCGGCGTTCATGTGCGACCTGCTTTCACAAACGGATCCCTACTACGACTTCACGCTGATCGTGGAGGAGGGGCTCAGTTACGGAATCTGGACCCAGGCCCAAGGCGCAACTCCCATCGTCATCCAGCCCGACGGCGACGTAACGTTGAACTACCTCGACACGCACGGAGCGCCTTTGACGAATCTACAGGTCACCAGCGCCGCGGCGCTGGTCGCCAAGATGGCGGGAACTCCAGTTGATGAAGACCGCCGCAATCTCCGGATCGCGCAGATCACTCAATACGTCGAGCAGCTCTACAATGACCGATTCGACGACTGGATCGCCGAGGACGGTTCGCGGCTCGAAACCGTCGCGCGCCACGCCCTCGCCGCACTCGATTACAAAGCGAAACACCTGCCGATGACGGCGACCTTCCTCGAGGCGTGGACCGAGTTGCGCACGTCTGCATCGTTGGACGAGCGTGAGTCCCTTATCGCGGCGGCGACCTCTGAGAAGATCTCGCGGTTTCTGAAAACTCCGCAAACGGAGCGGATCGTGCGCAACGTGGCGTTCGCGTTCTTCGAACCGACTGACTACCCGACGCACGACATGCTCCAGCAAATCATGCTGGTGGCACCTTTTCCCGAGCACAACCGCGACGAGATCAATCACCTCGCGACTTTGCTGGCACCATGGAACGAACAGCGTCTGGTGTGCGGAACGTCGACGGTGTCGATCACGGGGAGGCTCGCCCATTTCGACCTCACTTACATTCCGGAATCGAACCGGCAGTTGAAGGAGCTCGCGGGATTCCTGATCGCGAACTACGGCCGCCAGCACATCATCACGCTGCCACGCGGTCAGCGGAAACGGGTTGTTTTTGAAGAAGTCGCGAGAACGCTCGACGTGCCCGGCGGTGAGCAGCTCGTGAGCGAGTTTTACGCCCAGCTTTCGAAGTTTTCGACGTGGATCATTTCCATCGTCCAACAATACGGCCGGTTCCAACGCTCGGGTATTCGCTCAACCGTATTCGGCAACGCCAAGCAGTTCTTCTTCACGCGGATGAACGACCGTCGGGACATCGAGGACGTGGCCGCTGACGTCGAATTGTCGGAGACCACCAAGGACGCGATTTCGCGCTATCCGCTGCCGGAGCATCTGCCGCCAGGCCGGAAGTTTGCGGCTCTGACGTATTACCATCTCGATGCGCAGCAACCGCGGTGCGGCACGATCCACAATCGCGTTTCCCCCGAGATGCTCTACTGCTCGTCTTCGACTGGTGAGGACTTCGACGCGCGAAGTCGCCAGCTTCGTCAGCACAAGAATATCGTTACCGGGATCCTCGAAGAATCAGCTCGGGAGAATAAGTCGTGAAGGCGGTTGTGCCGACACTCCTCGTCGTTGCGTTGCTCTCCGGGTGCAGCACAACCGACGCGCTTTACACTGCCGGCGGTGCGGCGGCTGGCGGAGCCGCCGGAGCGTTGATCGGAACGCAGGTTTCCGACAACCCGGTAGCTCCCGTAATCGGAGCTGCGAGTGGCGCTGCCCTCGGCGGAATCGGCACGGCCCTCGCCATCGGCACGGTGAAGTCCGCGCAAAAAAAGCAATTCCAGCAGGGATACGACCTTGGCGCGTCCGACACGGTGAAGCGCCAATATTGGATCCTCCAGAACCAGCAGCGTGAGACGGCGGCGACTGACTACCACCTCACGACCTACCGCGTCTCGGTGCCGCCCGACCCGGCGTCGCCTATCAGAAAGGTCCCGTACGAAATCTCCATACCCATTCACGAATGAACCCGGTCATCTTTGTGAAACGAACAATTCTCCCTGTTGTCGTCACGGTTGCGATCACACCAGCGGCCATGGCGCAATTCGTCGTTGAAGCGCCAGGCGTTGAAGTTCGCCAGGATCAGAAGAACATTTTCGACACGCTCAAATACGCGTGGGAGCAGAGCCAATGGGCCGAAAAACTCGCCACCCTGCACAACACTCTCTCGACGGTTCGCGATCACCTGCGGACCGCCAACGAGGTGAAACAGGCAATTGGCGATCCCGTTGCAGCGATTGGATTGATCGATAACGGACTGATCTCCGAGTACCTCGGCGACTCTGGCATCGCGGACACGCTCACCGAGCTTGCGGGTATCGCCGCTGAGGGTGTCGCGATCTCCGAGACCATTCAGGAGCTGTTCGAGCCTATCGAAATGTCCCGTTGGGAGGATCTTGGGACGGATCTGACTCAATCGTTCGACGGAGTCGCTTCGTTTCGCGACCCGACTGATCCGCTTCGCCAGTATCGCGCAGTTGAAAATGCCTTTTCGCGTTTCGAGGCATTGCTCGTTCAAGCGCGCTTCAAGCGGAACACCCTGAATCGGCAGGTATCGAAACTGACCGGTCAGTTGAAAGGGGCGAAGGACGACGCCGAGGTGCAAAAGCTGGCGGGTTCGCTGACCGCTGCACAAGCAGCACTTACCGACCTGGACAGCATGACCGAGACAGCGAACCAGCAGGTCGAAATGCTCCACGTCCTGAACGAAAATCGGCTGCGCCAGGAGGAAGTTGCCGCCGAACAAATCAGCCGGACTCGCAATCGCGAACTTGCCCAACTTGCGGCGGAGGCCGAGGCCGAGATCGAATTGCCGAGTTTCGACACGGAACACGAAGATTTTCCACCGGAGTTCTGATCGATGTCGGCGCTCGCCAATCTCTCCGCGGCGGCCGGAGATATTCGCACGTTGCTCATGCCGCTGGCGTTTGTGCTCTGTGTTATCGGCATTGGTGAAATGGGCTGGCGGGCCGGATCCGACCCGCGCGCCATTCTCGGCACCCTTCTCAAAACGATCCTCATCGTCGGATTGCTCATCGCTTACCCGACGATGATGGAGCGCGGACAGGAGGCATTTATCGACATTCGCAACCAATTCACAGACGCGCGCGACGCGGATTTTGTGAGACTGCTGCGTTCACGGATCGAAAATCAACCTTCGGACTCGTGGACCGATCTCGGGAAGATCGTTCCGGCAGCAATTGGTTATCTGTTTCAAGGCATCGGTCGCTTCACGCTCATCCTGTTGCGGTTTTTCCAGGAATTCGCGATCGCGGGACTGGTCGCCGTGTCGCCGCTGCTTATCGGCTTTCTGTTCGTCTCGTACACTCAATCTCTCGGTATTCAGTTCGGCATCACGTCACTCACTGTGCTTCTCTGGCACGTCGCCATTTGCCTCGTTGATATTGTGATCCTTGCGATCAGCGATGTGTTGTTTGGACCGATCACCGCCGGAGGTCTGGTGCAAACAGGTGCCAACATGGTCATCGTTAACAACTGGTTGCTCTTTCCCTTCATCATGGGGTTCGCCGCGTTCGTTTCCGTTTTCTTTTACCTCGCCGTTCCGTTCGTGGCCGCGGCCGTCATGCGCGGATTGAGCGGAACTACGTCCGCTCTTCAGGCCGGGATCCAGGGAGGTCTTTCGGCAGCGGGGGTGGTTGTTGGCACTGGGCTTACCGCCGCGGGGGCGGCGGCAACGCTCGGGGGTTCCGCCGCGGTGCAGGGAGCTCTTGAGGGAGCCAAAGCCGCGACCGGAGCTGCGGCAGCCGCAGGCCGAGCCTCAAGCGATTTCCTCGGAGGATTATCGCAATCACCATCGTCCGTTGGATTTTCCGGATCGCACGACCTCGAACCACCACCGTTGCCGCCAATGCCGGACAAGGACGGGATCGTAACAAATCCCGACCAACCAGCGATGACCGCCCGTCAGACCTCGCCCGAAATGTTCACCGTCACCGACAGCACGAACGGCAGCGTGTCGCACCACCCCGGGCAGGTTACCACCCCCTACGCCGCCCTGTCGGCGTTCAACTCGCACCCTTCGTCGGCTTCCTCAATCAATTCAAAGAGCGACGCAGCCGAGCGTATATCGAAAGCGTCATAGCGAAGACCTCCGCCTCGTAGCGGCGACCCCAAACGTCATCGATCACGGCGGACAAGCCGAGCCGCCTTACCCATTGCCGGACATTTAGGATCTGTCCCTACCTGCGAAAGGAATTGTTCGTTTCCCGGATCATCGATCCGTTGGCACAGGCTGTGATTCCGAGTTTCGTTTAGCCAAAACGTTTGAACGGGGAATTCAAACAAGGAGAGAACAAGATCGGGGCTCGTCGGCGGTAGTAGACCTGCATGTCGTTCGCACGGGCATCTTCATCTTTCATTCTGATTCGTTCGGCTTGGGCAGGCCAGAATGGCCTTCGGATTAAAGTTCAGCCCGTCGAAATCGAAAATCAGCGTCGAATCCATGTCGCTCCAATGCGACAATTTAGGGCCGGTGCAATAAATGCAGTGCGTCGGCCTATTACACATCGATCAAGCCGAGTCGGATGGCGTGCCGGGTGAGCGTTGGAAGGTCCGGGGCTGCGAGTTTGTTTTTGAGGGCGGCTCGGTAGTTGTCCAATGTTCGTGGTGTGAGTTTGAGCAAATCGCTCATTTCCCGCGAGCTTTTGCCCTCGGCAAGCAGCTGGAGAATTTGCCGATCTTTCGTTGTCAATGAGGACAAATTTCCGCGTGTTTTTCGTTCTCTGAGCAGATTTCGAGCGAAGGGACTGAGTTCCTGTTTACCTTTGGCGACGGAGAGGAGGACATCCCTCAAGATTTCGATCGGCTCGGTCTTGTGGACAAAACCATCGGGCCTTTCCTCCAACGCTGCCAGCAGAAGAGCCTGATTGCGGGTGCCGGTGTAAACGATAACGCGCAGTTTCGGATCTTCGCCACGGAGAAGCGGAATCAGCAATGATCCGTTGGTTTCGGAGAGGGCCAGGGCGGTGATCACGATCTCGGGCCGGTATTTCCGGCAAGTCTCAAGGCCTTGCGCACTGGTCCCCGCTTCACAGAGAACGTTGAAGCTGCCGAGGCCATTGATAAAGCGATGGGCCAGTTCGCTCACGCCGATTTGGTCATCGATAATTACGACGCTTACCTTATGGTCGCTGTAGGGAATAATGAGCGAATCGTCCATGGGGGGATTACGAAGTTCTGCGGCGCACAAGAAACGCACCTTGCTTGTCCTGTCAAGAAACAGCGCGGGAAATTGTTCACGCTGTGTGATGATGGGTTCGAATCAAATGATCCCGCACTGGATGCATCTAGGGGAAACCGTGCGGACGCCGGGAACTGAAAACGCATGTTCCCTGACGCGCCTTACGCGTGACGGTCTTGCGCGCCTCTCCTGATCATTACAATCAAATTACACTCTCTGAACGTTCGGAGGCTGATTAAAAGGAGAGCGTAAAAGGCGCTGCCGATCTCACGGAATCATCAGACTGAAGTTCATCCGCCAATTCCGCCGACTTTTGAGTTCGTCTGCCTGAGTTTCGGTTCGTCTCGTGAACGGCGTCCTTCGCCAGAGCCGAAGCAATGACGTTTCGCGAGAGCCGAGGGGAATTTCCATTCGTCCGGATTTCTGATTTGGGTGTGAGAAAGTACACCGGTCAAAAATGACATAGCCGCAAGCATTTTGCGTACGATTGCTATCTAGGCAGGATTTCGAAACCCAGACACACTTCCGACCCAATGAACGGCGTGCGGCAATTCATGGGACGATCAGTGGAGCGGGAAGATCCGCTGCTTCCGCATTTTGTGGGGACTCTCCTTCGTTTCGTTGTCTCGCCAAACTTGCCCGGGAGTGGAATCTCCCTCGCCGTAACTCCGCACCCATCCACGCCGGATGGTTTCGTCTGACCCGCGCCATCTCGACAATTCACCAATCAATCCTCAGGCCCCAAGCAACAACAACATGAAACCAAAACTCCTCGTCACTCTGGCGGCGGCTACCATCCTCGCACTCCCATCGGTCCTCGCGATTCCCAAGCTACCTGAGTTCCAAACAAAAGCGCAGCTTCAGGCAATGCGCGCCGAACAGGCCGCGGCTCGTGCGTCGGCAGCTTTAGCCGAGGTTCACGCGGCCTCAAACGCACCAACCTTCTACACCGGCAAGATCAGTGAACCGCAGGTGGGCCACTATCTTTTCCTGTTCCGCAATTACGATGCGGGATCATCTCGGTGGAGTTCGCTGGACCCGAGCGGGTATCCCGACGGCGCTAATAATTCGGCCTATCGCTCTATTCCGACCTCCCAGTTCGATTGGCAGGGTCTGGTAAGTGTTAGTTTTAGAGTTGTAACTGCGATACGACCACCAGACGCGCAAGATGGAATCAAGTCGTCGCATCAGGTTGTTGTTGACACGGCAACAGGCAGCATAACGTCTGACGTTCAGTTCTTTGGCACGACGAGCATAGGTGGTGTGCAGCTGCCTGGATCAGGAACTCTAACCGCCATTTTAAACTCGGTCAGCGACTGCCACATCGATCTAACCCTCAATGGTACTGCTGCGAGCGCAACGCTCCCGATTGAAATGAGCATCGATTATTCCTTCCGAGTTTATCTCGATCTCCATGTTGGACGAAACGGTCTTGCCTCATTATCTGGTCAACATGACGGCTACCCGTCATACGAATACTACATTAACGGCACGAAGCGCTACGATTTCAATCAGACCGTGCTAAGCGCGCTTTTCCCCCCCGTCGACATACCTGTCGCCCGGAACTTTACGACAGGCATTGAGAACGCCCTATGCGAATGAGTGGATTTATTCCCTTCATTGCAGCGGCAATTTTTGTCGGAATAGTGTCGAGATGGATTGTGCCTCGAAACCATTACTTTTCCCTGATTTTGTGCATTCTTGTTGGATCTGTCATAACTATTGTTGTTATGGATATTGCAGCTGGCCAAGCGGGCGAGTTGATTAGCGATCCTATTGGGTGGGCGTTATATAGGTTGGTTATATTTGCTTTGATGACAATTGCAGGATTTCTTGCAAGGCTGATTCTGGATTTCTGCTGGCGTAACTAATGATGTTAGCCCGTTTTTTGCTTTCACTATTTTTTATCTTACATTCCGCCCACGCGTTGGACTGGAGTTTCCAGGCGCAGCGGGCAGGACGGGCGCTTTACCAGGGAGGGTGGACGCAATCGTTCCCGCTCGGTGGGTTGAACGGGTCGCCGGAGTTCTCCTTTCCGCTCGAGTTGGTGTATTTGACACCGCGGGCGGAGGTGGGCCTTTTTGGCGGGCAGTGGTTTTGCCCGCAGCTGGAGAGTTCTGTGGTGCCGCAGGGGCAGGGCGTTTTTGTGTGGACGATGCCGTCGGGAGGGATGGTGGTTTTTCGCGAGGATGCGAAGAGGCGCAACCAATTCAACGAAGGATCCGGTCGCTGGGTGGCGAGCGTGTCGGGGAAAGGCACGATCATCAAAGACGCCGAGGGATGGACGCTGTATTACCGGTCGAGCAAGCTGGTCTCGGTGGTATCACCTGCACGCCGGACGCTGAATTTTACGTATGACGGCAGAAATCTGAAAGCCGTTCAGTTGCGGGTGGAGGGCGGTGGTGCGGTCCGGGATCTTGTGCGGCTAGCCGTTGGCAAAGAGGGACGGGTGTCTGATTTGGAGGTCGGTGGGCAGGTTCAGCGGTTCCGCTATCATCCGGCGGACACGAAGCCGTTGGCGGGCTGGCAGCGACCGAATGGGGAGGTGGTGGAGTTTGCCTACGTCGAGCCGGGGGTGCTCTCGGGCATCCGCGCGACGGGGCAGGAGGTGGTGACGCTGCGCAGTGAATTTGTGCCGCCGAAGAAGCGGCCCGGGGTGGCGGCCGATCCGGCGGCTGAAAGGAAGTCTATCGGGAACTACTGGCTCACGCAGGACGAGAGTTTCCAATATGTTTACGGCACGGACGATGACGGCAGGGTGGCGGGTGACATCACGCTCACCGACGCGGCGGGCGGGGTGCGGAAGATGACCTACGCGGAACATCGCG
>JBGTDR010000062.1:0-16790 GCA_041748215.1 Chthoniobacterales bacterium | reverse complement strand
GCACTTGGGGCGGCGGGAGCAAACCCACGGGAACGTGATGAGGTGCTTCGCGTTGTCGTGCGAAAGCTCGCAGAAAAAAATCCGGCCGCCGCAGAAGAGCTGACGTTTCGGCTGCCCGTTGGGAAGGAGCGCCAGATGGCGCTGAGCGAACTGCTCGGGACCCTTGGCACCAACGATCCGGAGCGAGGTATGGAGCTTCTTCGGGCACACCCAGAGGCACGCACCGAGGACAGTTCGTTGTTTCGGGCGTGGGCGAAGGAAGAACCTAGGGCGGCGACGGAGGCGGCAATAACTTTGCGGAAAGAACTGGGCGGATTCGGGGTGAGCAGCGCCCTCTATTCCTGGTCGGAAACTGATCCTCCCGCCGCCTGGCAGTGGATCAAACATTTGCCATCCGAGGATCAACAATGGGCGCTGGGCACGTACGTCAACGCGCTCGTGAATAAGGATCCATTGGCTGCTCTGGACACGATGTTAAAAACGCCGGAACTAGCAGACGCTACGTTCGCGAGTTGGATCGGCAGCAACCTCGCGGTGGATCCAGCCAGTGCCGACGCCTTGCTGGATCGCGTGCCGCCAGGACGGCTTCGAACGAAGCTGGCAAGTGGTGCGGCATCGGGTCTCATGCGGCAGGATCCCGCCCTGGCGCTCGCCTGGGCGGACACGCTGTTGCCCGGGGAGCGAGAATCCGTGGTAACGGGAATTTTTAGTCAACTCGGAATGAACGATCCCGAGTTGGGAATTCGTCTTGCCAGCGAGCATTTGGAAGGCCCGGCTGCAGAGGCGGCGATCGCAAGGACCGTTCAGGGATGGGCAAGGACTTATCCAGAGCCAGCCCTGAAAGCTCTTGTGCAGTATCTTGACAACGATGCTCTCAAACGCGCGCTGCCGGGCGTGATGAGTCCGACGTACATGGTGGTGGGTCAGGATTTCCGGCAACGTATGAAATTTGTCGCCGAGCTCGATCCCGAGGTGCGTCCCGTCGCATTGCGGGCAACCGGCGTGCAGTGGGGAGCGATGGATCCTTACGCCGTGCGGGATCATCTGGCCGGGCTCGATCCCGAAGACCGGGTGTTGCTCGTGGAGGGCCTTGTTTCTGGAATCGATGAGAGCGCACCCCAACTTGTCGCCGAGTACGCCCGCTGGCTGCCGCCGCAGAAACAACTGGCGAATGCCCGTGAGATCGCGCGATCGATCGCCGAATCCGACCCGCAAGCAGCGGCAAATTTTCTGAAAGAACTGCCTGCGGACAGCAAGGAAAGCCAGGGCGCCATGCAGAGTTTGGTGCGCGATTGGGTGTATCAGGACGCAACGCAAGCCAGTGCGTTTGCGTCGTCGCTGCCCGCGGGCGCAAGGAAGGATGCCGTTTCTTTGACGCTGGCGAGGGAACTCAAAAATTTCGACCTCGATGGTGCGACACGGATGCTTGCAGGGGTTACCACCCCATCGACCCGGGCAACGCTCGTCCGTGAGCTGGCCTCCACATGGTCCCAAGTCGATGCGCAGCGCGGTCAGGCGGTTCTGACGCCCTTGCTTACGTCTGAGGAAGATCGCGGCAATGCAGCCGAGCTGATGAAAAAGCGATGAGCGCCAGTCGCAATCGACAAAGACGGCTCGGCGCGTTGCTCGTGGGAATCGTCCTCTGCTGCGGGCTTTTGGGATTCGCGCTGGCACGTCAGTTCTCGGGCGGACCACCGCAAGCCCAGTTGGCTCCGATGAATGAAGCGCCGCTGAGGCCGGACAGTTCGGTGACAACAGTGACCACGGCTCGCGTGGAAATCCCGGAATCGGATTTCCAGGACGCCGCGGGTTTTCGCACTTACGTCGAACGACTGGAGGCGCTTGGGTTGACAAAGGATTTTTCGCGCTGGCTGGCGCTTGCATCGCTGGCTTCGCGGGATTTCCGCGCGTCGTTCGACTTCGCAATTGAAGAAGATTTGCTCAATCTCTGGTCGTCGGGTGCTGCAATGGCCGATCCCGAAGCGGCGGCCGAACTAATTCAGACGCTTCCCCCAGCCAAGGCATCGCGCGCCGCTCGCGAATTCTTCACGATATTGGGTCGCACGAACCCTGAAGCCGGGTTGCGGTTGATGCTATCCCTGCCGATAGCGGTGATCACTGCAGGGGACGCTGCTTTCCCGTTTTTTGCGAGCTGGGCGCAGAACGCACCAATTGCCGCTGCCGAAGCGGCGCTCACCATCGAGTCGGCAACTCTGCGTGATCGGGCACTTGGAGGTGCGTTTCACAACTGGGGTCCGCGGGACCGAACGGCCATGATGGCATGGGCCGCGGCTCAGAATCCCCAGGTTGGCCGGACGGCATTCTTTTCGATGTACGAGGGGACCGTGATGACTGATCCCGCAGAGGTGTTCGCGCTGGCTGCCAAATATCCCGACCTCGTTCACAATGCTGTGATTTTCGACCTAGCCGGTTCGCTGGCGACGATGGGAGACGAAGGTTGGCAAATCGCCAATGCGCTTCCGGCCGGAGCGATGCGGAACGAGATCCTCCAGCGGTATGGCGGCGCACTCGCGCAATCCGATCCTGCTCGGGCTTGGGAACTGGCGAAAACCATGGAGCCCAGAGATCGGCGTTATTTTCTGCAACTCGCTGCCTCCGGCCTGGCCAAGGCTGACCCCGCCGGGGTTGCCGAACTCGCGGCAAAAGGTGAACTCGGCCCGTCCTATCAATTTCGTTCCGTGATGCAAACGTGGTCGGAGACTGATCCGGCGGCCGCATTTGCGTGGGCGCATCGGCAACCCGGCAGCCGGTCGCGATTGGACGCTCTCACCACCATTGTCCGGCAATGGAGCGAGTCTGACCCGATGTCTGCGGTAAGCGCGCTTGATCAGCTGACACCGGAAGCCCGGGCTCGTGTCCTTCCCAATCTGGCGGCGGGTTACGGCAAAGTGAGTCCACCTTCTGCGCTCGCTTGGGCGAAAAATTTGCGCCCCATCGAACGTTCACGAGCCATGGAATCAATTTTCGAAGGCTGGGCGGATGTCGATCCCTCAGCCGCTGCGGCCGAATTGCTCACAGTCCCCGCGGACGGACTCGACTCGGCGATCACTTCAGTGGCCTCGGGTCTCGCGAACAAAGACCCCGGAGCAGCCCTGAAGTGGTCTGGTCAGCTCGGGCCGACGAATGCTCAGAACTCCGCGGCGCGAGCGGCCGCGAACGTCTGGGGTCGCAACGACGCTGAGACTGCATCCGACTACCTCACAGAACTGCCGACAGGTGACTTTCGCGATTATGCCGTGCGCGGATTTACAGCCTCGATAACGACCTTGGATCCAGGCACGGCAGCGGCCTGGGCAAAATCGATTGGCCGGAAAGAGCTGCGAACCGAGGCTCTTACCGACGTTCTCAGGGTGTGGAAAGCGAAAGACCCTGCCGCCGCGAGGAACTTTGCGGAAGCTCTCGAGCCCGGGCCGACTCGCGACCAAATGTTGAAAATCACCGCTCCTTAGAATTCGGCTCAGCTGGCTTCGCGATTGGCCGATATTCAACGAAAAGAGGTCTCCGCTCCCGACTCGGAGCAACGAGATGAATCGTTTCCTCCACGTTCGCGGGAATGGAAACGCCCATCACTCTCGAAAACGACGTTCGAATCGCCGACCATCGCCACCCGGTTGACTTCATTGAACCGCTTCCAAATTCCGAGGACAGCCTCGAGCGGATTTGCACCGTCCTGGCGCGGACCTTCGGCTGGGTGGCTGAGGGACCTACCATCGAGCTGAAAGGACTGCGCGCATCGGTGGTTCTTTACTGCGTTCGCGCGGATCTCATCGGGAACTCGACGCTCGAAGAACTGAGTTCAGAAGCCGGTTTTCCCGGCACGGATGTGGAAAATCTGGTGGCTGATTTCTGCCGCGCCGTGGGTTGGAAATGATTCCTCTCTCAGGCGGCGGCGATGATCGGGGACCGCAAACGGATCGACTTCGAAACATCCCGCTCGTTGATGTTCTCGAATGGCACGGCTTCCGCGTGAAACCGGAAGGACGCAGTTACCGGTCAAAAACGAAACAACACAACATTGTCGTGACTGGCAATCGCTGGTTCGACAACAAGGCGGGAACGGGTGGGGGAGGTGCGATCAACCTCCAAATGCATCTCGGGGGAGAGGATTTTGTCACCGCGTGTCGAACCCTCGCCACGCAATTCCGGCCGGCCCTCGCTGCACGCAACGGGCTCGAATACCCACCAGTCCGATCGATCGAAACTGATCGGATCCCGTTGCCGGTCCTCCTCGCAAGGCACGCCGTCGAGGACAAAGCCAACTGGCCGGCAGCGCGAAAGTATCTGATCGAAACGCGCGGATTGGACGCCGCGTTGGTCGACAAACTCCACGCCGCCGGCACGATCTACGCCAATGACCATCGTCCAAGCGCCAGTCTCGTCTTCCTCCATCGCGATAAAAACGACCACCTCGTTGGAGCAACGTTGCGGGACACCAGGCCCGGGAGTTCCTTTCGACCGAGCTTCGGCGACAAGGTGAATGCGTGGTTCGCGGTTGAAAATGTGTGGGACGCCCGGACCGTCGTCGCGGTCGAATCACCCATTGATGCCCTGAGCTACCACACGCTTTACGGCGGTCAAAATGATCGAGTCGGCGTCGTGAGTTGCAGCGGTTCGACGGTTCCGCACGCGTTGATGGTCCACGCGTACAACCGTCGACAGGAGTTAGTCGTTGCGTTCGACAACGATACCGCCGGGCAGCGTGGCTGGCAGAAAGCGTGGAACGAATCCGCGGATTGGCCCGGGTTCAAGATTCGGTCTGAGACGCCCAGCCGAAAGGATTGGAACGACGACCTGCTTGCCATGCGCGCTTCGCAACGGCCGCCGTCACCTGGTCACAAAGCGCCGAGTCTCGGTGCGTGAAACGAGTGACAACCCGCCACCGGAACGACCCGCATTTGTGACCACTCCAACTCATTCCTCAATGCCCGAGCCCATCCCTGATCTCCAAACGACAATTCTGGAGGCCTACTTTTTTGCCTACATCGACCGTGGGATCGGCGCGGACGAGACTCCGCTTTTCACGCGAGAGCTTGCGAACGAGCCTCTCGACGCGGTTGTCGCGCGGGAGTTTGGCCTTTCCCTAACCTACGCGGAAGCGGCCATCGACATGGCGCGGATCGAGGTCGCGCTGTGAGTCGCGACATCTATCAGGCCATCACGGACCGCTTCATCGAGCAGATGAAACGCGGCACCGTGCCGTGGCAGAAGCCGTGGCTTTCCGCTCAGAACGTCGTTTCACGAAAACCTTACCGCGGGATCAATGCTCTGCTCCTCGGCTCCGCGCAATTTGGTTCCCCGTTCTGGGTCTCGTTCAAACAGGCGCTCGACTTTGGAGGGCACGTCCGAAAGGGCGAAAAATCCACGCCGGTCGTCTATTACAAGTTTCTCGATAAGCGCGACGAGAGCGGACAAATCGTGCTGCGATCCGACGGAACTCCGGCCCGCATCCCGTTCATCCGTTGGTCAAACGTCTTTAACCTCGATCAGACGGAAGGCATTCCCGCTCCGATTTTGACCATCGCTCCGAATGAAGTGCGACCCTGTGATCGAGCCGCAGCCATCGTCGCCGAGGCCAGGCTTTGTCCCATCCGCCACGTTGGATTTGCCGCGCTCTATTCACCGGAACGCGACGTGATCCAGATGCCTGCACCGGGCACGTTCCGCAGTCCAGAGGACTATCACCACACGCTCTTTCACGAAATGATCCACGCGACGGGGCACGGATCGCGTCTCGACCGGGAAGGTGTCACGAAGCCGATCAAGTTCGGATCGGAGCGTTATTCGCGCGAGGAACTCATCGCCGAACTCGGCGCGGCATTCCTCTCGAATGATGCGGGAATCCTCAGCGAGGTGCAGTTCCAGAACTCCGCAGCCTACCTCGAATCGTGGATTCGGAAGCTGGAAGACGATCCGCGTTTGATCGTTTCCGCAG
The DNA here is from genome assembly GCA_041748215.1 of Chthoniobacterales bacterium. Taxonomy (GTDB): domain Bacteria; phylum Verrucomicrobiota; class Verrucomicrobiia; order Chthoniobacterales; family JAATET01; genus JBGTDR01. The sequence continues at coordinate 10,837 of JBGTDR010000062.1, read as the reverse complement.
CTGCTCAAGGCCAGCGGGGGAGCGACTTCGTCCGTGGTATTCAGCACAACGAAAGTCTTTCAGAACAGGAATCAGCGTTTTCAGTGAGAGAGTCTGGCATTACTCCCGGAGCGATTCCGACCGAGCGCGTCGCTGAGGACTTCCCGGCGACCGAAGTAATATCCGGTTCGCGGGGGAACCGCACCAGCCACAAGACGACTTCCGTCCCTCGCCAGGGGAAGCTCGCGCTCTAGCCAAATCCGCATCAGCGGCCAGTCCGCGCTCAGACGAGCCGCGCATTGGTCCACTCGATTCGCTCCCGCTTCGGAGCAACGGGACAGGATCCAATCGGCATTCTTCGCGCATGAAAACGCAGACATTGCCACCCTTCCATGGTCATAAAGAACGTCGAGAGTTCGCCGAAAAGTCTTCCAGCTATCCCCCCAAGACAGGCACCAGGCATCAATTCGCGCTCATTGAGTCGGCCGCTGCGCCCGTCCCAATCAGCGCCACCTCGGTCGCGAGCATCTCATCGAGGTCGTGTTCGGAGCGTTTCGAAAGCGATGTTGATCCCGCACCTGCATCCATCGCATCCATCGGCATTTGCCGATCGCACGCTCAATTGCCCGAGCCGCAGACGGTTCGTTCAATTCAGCGAGCCCCACGCGATCGACGCTTTGTTTGCCCATTGAAGAGTGGCGACCGCTCCGCTCTCCGCCACTCCTCAATCGGCAAAGGCACCCTGGCTTCAACGTTCGATTCACGCTCATCCGTCCGGACTTCCGGAGTGGTCGCGCAGAATGTCGGTCGCTGCTTCGGGCGGAGGTTGGCTCGAGTCCTTGCCCCTCCCGCCCTCGCAGCCACCGCCATTCCGCGCATCTTTTCCGACCAACCTGACTACGCCCGCCCATTCAATCCGTCCTCGCTCCTCCCATTGTCCGGGCTCCGGGCAGATCGAATCGGCGGCGATCATGTCTCCCCACCGGGTAGAAACTGGATCCAACGACCCGCGCACACCCACACCGGAATTTCCGCTGATCTCGACGGCCTCAACGTTTCGCCCGTCTCGCGGAGGGACGACCTTTCGTCCCCCTCGGGCATTTAGCCCCGACCAAATGTAATACGGGATAGCGATTTCCGTTGGAAATCGCCGGATCGGAAAAAACTCTGTTTTTCCTCGGTTCCTTCGGGCGTCAGGCGCCCTCCGGAAAGACTCGCTGCCGCTCACCAATCACCATCCGTCAGAAGCAATACTTAACCTCATTAACTAAAATGGCGTATCAAAAGAAACCCGGCATCAAGCAGTTCCACGTGGACCTAACCGCGGAGGCGCATTCGCGCTTTCAATCCCTCCACGAGGCGTTCGCGCTGCCCACCAAGGCGGCGACCTTCGAAGCGATCCTTTTTGCGGTTTCGATCAAAGACAAGATCGATCCGCAAATCCTCACCGGCATGGACTCCAAGCTCGACCGCGTTCTCGAACGCCTCAATGACTCGCTATGAAGAACGGCATCATCTTCGCCCGAAAATCCACCTGGCGCTCGCGGCTCGATCTCGAATACCTCGACGAAACCTCTCAGCGAAAAGTTTCCCAGCGCGAAGGACACGGAAGGGCTGAAAGATTCAGCCTCGGGCAAAAACTCAAACAGTTCGGCGATTACGCCTCGAAAGAAACGTTCGGACAGGTTCACGCCGGCGGCTTTCTTCATCATTTGTTCGTTGAGAATCCCGACGGCACCCGAACCGCTCCGTCCCAGATGAGCAACGCGGAACGCAAACGGCGCATTTGCGACGCGTGGTTCAACCACATTCGGAAGTTCCCGAGTTCCTCGGAGAACCCCGTGATTCAGCATCGGTTGGTGTTCTCGATGTCCCGCGAAATGCACGACAAGCTGACTTCGGCGGGAGTCAATCCCGACCGCGTTTTGCACTCCACCACGAAAAAGGTGATGGAAAAATTTGCCACGCGGTATCACGGGGCGGATTCGATCGGCTACGCCTTCGGCATTCATCACGACACGGACCATCTGCACGTCCATGTGGCGCTTTGTCCCCGCACGAAAAAGGGCGCGTATGTCGGATGCAGCATGTCGCGTTCAACGACCGGCGGACACAAAAACCAAATGGCCTATCTGCGATCCTGTTTTGAACAGGAAAACAATCGGTGGGCGACCACCCTGAGTTCTCCGCAGGAATTGGAAGAGCGGTTATCCAAACGACTCGATTCCGACAAAATCACCTTCGCACCGCGTCTCACCAACGCCCATCTGGAAGCCTTGCGGAACGCACGAACATCCGAGGCGCTCCGTCTGCAACAGTCCTACCAAGTCATCCGCAATCTCGAAGCGTCCATCTCGGCAAAGCGGCAGTTTCTCGCGGTGCAGCGCAACGCGAAGGTCTTCTCTCGTTTGTGGGGACGACCCAAACCGGCACTCGTTCGGACCGCGGAAAGACTCGCCTCCTCCGTGGACCGTCGCTCGCTGCGGGAACTGCAGTCACTCCTCTTCAAAATCAAACGCGAGTACCGCGCCGCTCACCACCGTTATTCCCAAATCCACGGATTCCGTTCTTATGCCAATCGAAACACCTCCGCGCACAATCATACCCACGGGCAACAGAACGCCCTCTGATTTTATCCTCTGCGAAAACTTCGCGTTCCGCGCTGCGAACGTGGATGGGTTCCTGCACGAGACCTACAAGGATGGCTCGGCAGTCACGACCGTGAACTTCAAATCGTACACGCTGAGCGTTCCGGATCCCGAACGTCGGTTGTTCGATCTTCTCGTCGAGAAACTCCGCCCGCGTTCTCCCGATGAAGTCGCTTGATTCGCTCACCTTCGTTTTGTGCGTCGCGGGAGGACTCGCGAGTTATCTCCTGAGCTGCGGCAACCGCAGGCCGAGCCTCAAGCGATTTCCTCGGAGGATTATCGCAATCATCATCGGCCGGTGGGTTTTCCGGATCACACGGCCTCGAACCACCGCCGTTGCCGCCAATGCCGGACCAAGACGGGATCGTAACAAATCCCGACCAACCAGCGATGACCGCCCGTCAGACCTCGCCCGAAATGTGCGCCGTCACCGACAGCACGAACGGCGGCGTTTCACATCACCCCGGGCAGCTCACCATCCCTAATGCCGCATTATCCGCGTTCGATTCGCATCCTTCATCGGTGCCTTCAACCAATTCGACGAGCGACGCAGCCGAGCGTATTTCAAAAGTGTCGCGACAAAACTCTCTCTCCAAGCGGTAGCCAGTAAGTTCGCGCAGCTTCAGCGCGTGGATGTTGTATCGGAATTGAGTCACAACGGATTGGTCCGTCCAGACGGAAAAGAAGATGCCCGAAGTCCGCTGACGATCGTCCAATCGCTCATTTGACCAATGATCCTTCGCCAGTCGGAGGACCACTCCTTCCGGTGAGAACCGATTCGGCCAATATCCCGATTGGCAGCGCCAGGATTGATCAAACCAAGGCTCGTTTTCAATTGCCAACCGCGCTCGGTCGAACGCAGCCATGTAGCTTTCGCGATCATTTCATCGTAAAGGTCACGACCCAGCGGCGGGCTTCTGGGAACTCGCGGAAGTCGACGTCATCGGCAAATGGTTCCAGGAACGTCCGCATTTCCGATTGGGAGGGGAAGTTTTTGATCACACGAAAGCGCCTACCGTCGGGAAGTGTGCGCTCCTGATACGAATCTGTCTCCGGGATTTCGGGCCCCGTATCCGTTTTGGGAAGCTGATCACAGAAAGCGACTCTCGCTCCCGGAGCAAGTGCGCCGCGCAAACTCTTCAGGAACTCTGATCGCCGATCAATCGGCACGTGACAAAACCAATCAACGGCGATGGCACCGTCAGAATGGAGGTCAAATGACGATGGAATACGCGTCTCCTACTTGGAAGGTCACGTAGTCCGAATCGGCCATGGATTTTCGAGCCTCCACAAGCGTCGCTTCGTTGAAATCCGTGGCGACGATGGATCGAGTATGCTCCGCAATGAATCGTGTCCAGAAGCCGGGGCCGCAGGCGATCTCGAGCACTGTCCGGTCCGTCATGGCGTTGCAGAGGAACTCGATGACCGCACTTTGCTTTTGAACGACGGCAGGATCGTCATAGCCCATCGATTGATTGTAGATCGGGGCGCGTCGACGGTAATAGTCTTGCATCTCGATCGCCCGTGCATCGTCACTTTTCATGCAGATTCGCTCAGTTTGGAGTGGGACCGAATGCCCTTCGGATCAGGGTTCAACATGTCGTAAATCGAGTTCCAAAGCGCGAACGTCCCGCCGATGCGGCAATGTTGGGCGTTTTAGTTTGGAAGCTATATTGCCTTTGAGGGCTGCCCGCGAGTATCCAGTGTCCGTGGTGGTTCCGGATACGAAGCTCAGAACCGTGTGAATGTACATCGGATCAGAATGACATTTCCGCAAGCATTTTGCGTACGATTGCTATCTAGTCAGGATCTCGAAACCCGGACACACTTCCGGGCCAATGAACGACGTGCGGCAATTTATCGTGCAATTGATGGAGCAGGAAAATCCGCTCCTCTCGCAATCTGTTGGGCTTCACGCAGTTCACTTTTCCTCCGAACCTGCAAATCCGCGGAAGCCCTCGCCGTATATCCACTCTCGGCGCCCATTTGCGCAATACGGTCATTCGGACCCGCACCAGTGCCGCTCCTAACTAAGCAACCCCGACCCAAACAACACCATGAAACTAAAACTCCTTGTCACCCTTGCGGCGACTACCATCCTCGCCCTCCCATCGGCCTTCGCGGCTCCCAAGCTACCGGAGTTCCAAACAAAAACGCAACTCCATGCACTCCGCGCCGAACAAGACGCGGTTCGTGAATCAATAGCTGCGGCTGAGCAGCATGTAAACTTGAGCTCGCCAGTTTTCTACACGGGAAAGATCGCCGACATGGCGACAGGAAAGTATAAATTCAAGTTTCGAGATTATGATCCACAGACGTCGCGGTGGATGTCAATTGACCCGGCGGGCTATTTGGATGGCCCGAACAATGGTCGTTATGCTCCCATCCCGACGTTCGCTATCGATTATCAAGGTCTCTACGCCATAATCATCCTCACTCGCGTATATCGCGAAGACTGCACTTGGTATTACAACGGGACCTTAAATGAAACTCTAAATCCAGGACAGCGTGCATTTACGGCAAACACAGGAACCAACAACGAATCGACTACCGAGGGTAATCAATACGGAAGAAGCGGACCGTTGCCCCCTGGCACTTACAACTTGCTCCCCAGGGCAGACTGGGCGGAGGGCGATACTTACGGTAACGGCACCCCAGCAATCACTGGGGCAGGGCAAAATCCCGGATCGATAAATTCCGGTGGAATCATGAGGAATAACCTATACGTGCATGGTCCTGGCGTGTCCGACGGGTGTGTCGCAACAAATTTTGTCAATCAAATCACTCAGGCGATGAATGACAATATCAACTATGGTGGCACTGAGATCAGAATTATCGACAATGGAAATCCCTACACCTGCGAATGAAACATTTAAGTCGTGATGTTGGCAGGCTGTTCGCGTTAGCTTTTTTATTGACCTCACTGCTAAACGCCGAGGCTCAGTCGAATGCAACTGATTATACAGGACTGACTCTAGAAGGTTTATACAACGGAAAGTCTTCGTTTGTAGTTAGTGTCCGGACTAAAAATATAGACAGGAAGATAACAGTTCACAGTAAGCATTGGGGGCGATCGAGCCAGCCCGAGCAGCGTCTGATCGACAGTTTGCTTGTTAACTTAAGTGGTAATGACGTCAAATTGCCGGATTCCGCTTATGATTCTTTGTTAAATATTACCTTGCCTGGTGGAATAAGAGCCTACGTCGAATCCGGACAGTTCGTTCTGCGAATTGGCGGCGGAGACGGTGGAAATGCTTACGTAGCTTTTTTGTATTTTGCGCGCGACAAACTGGTAAGGCGGGAAATCTTTCAGGGAAGTGGAAGTACAGAAGACCAAACGCCGATTGATGTTATCGAATTTAGGTAAAAATTTATTTTAATATCAAGCAACTGACTCGAGCTTGCAGCAAGACCACTGCAAAGTTCGTTGATTCCAGGTGGCCTGCCCCCGGAAGTGAACAGGCTAAAAATAGAGGTTCAGGCGGGGATTGATTTTGATGATTGATTGGTTGGTGTTTGCAATCAAGTCCCGTCGGAAGGAGCCCGGAGGACGACTGGAGACGGGACTGGATTGCCGCGGTCGCGAACTCCCCTGGCGTCTGATCCAGTCCACGATGGCGTAGGCGATGAACACAGGGCCGTTATCGCTGCGGATGTGCTCGGGAGCCCCGTAACGGGCGATGGCCGCCTCCACCACCCCGATGACGTCCACGGCTCGGATCGACCACGCCGCTTGCGTGGCCAGGCATTCGCGAGTGTGTTCGTCGATGAGCGTCAGGTTCCGGAACCGGCTGCCGCTCTTTCTCTGGTCCTCAACGAAGTCCCGGCTCCACACCTGTCGCGGCCGCTGGGCCCGCTGGCGCTCGGCCGTAGACGCTCCCAGACGGCGCATTCGTCGTTGGCGCTTGTTGACCTTGAGGCCTTCCTCGCGACGGATACGGGCCACCCGCTTGGGGTTGACCTCGAACCCGTCGCGCCGCAACAGCGCCGTGATCCGCCGGTAACCGTAGCGCGGGTGCTTGCCGCTCAGATCGATGACTTCCTCACGCACTCGCCGACTTTCCACCGCTTCCCGGCTTTCCCGGTAAAAGCTCGAACGCGCCAGACCCAAACCCGACAGGCCGCCACCGTCGGCAATGGCTGCGAGCGATGGAGGAGGAGAACGCCCGGCTCAAGCGGTCTGCTTTTCACTAAATCGACACTTCTTCATCTCTGTTCTCCTCTTTTACCACGCAGAACTCTACTTCTGAGCTGTCCTTTCTTTGGGGGGCAGGCCAAGATGGCGAGTTAGGGAGTTACTGTTCCAACGGTGCGACCGTTCAACGTAATTCCACATCGATCAAGCCGAGCCGGATGGCGTGCCGGGTGAGCGTTGGAAGGTCGCGGGCTCCAAGTTTGCCCTTCAGGGCTGCTCGGTAATTGTCCAATGTTCGTGGTGTGAGTTTGAGCAAATCGCTCATTTCCCGCGAGCTTTTGCCCTCGGCAATCAGTTGGAGAATTCGCCGATCTTTCGTTGTCAATGAGGACGAATTTCCGCGCGTTTTTCGTTCTCGGAGCAGATTTCGAGCGAAGGGACTGAGTTCCTGTTTCCCTTTGGCGACGGAGAGGAGGACATCCCTCAAGATTTCGATCGGCTCGGTCTTGTGGACAAAACCATCGGGCCTTTCCTGCAACGCTGCCAGCAGAAGAGCCTGATTGCGGGTGCCGGTGTAAACGATAACGCGCAGTTTCGGATCTTCGCCACGGAGAAGGGGAATCAGCAATGATCCGTTGGTTTCCGGGAGGGCCAGCGCGGTAATCACGATCTCGGGCCGGTATTTTCGGCAAGTCTCAAGGCCTTGTGCACTGGTCCCCGATTCACAGAGGACGTTGAAGCTGCCGAGGCCATTGATAAATCGATGGGCAAGCTCGCTCACGCCGATTTGGTCATCGATAATTACGACGCTTACCTTATGGTCGCTGTAGGGAATAATGAGCGAATCGTCCATGGGGGGGGTTACGAAGTTCTGCGGCGCACAAGAAACGCAGCTTGCTTGTCCTGTCAAGGAACAGCGCGAGAAATTGTTCACGCTGTGTGATGATGGTTCGAATCAAATGATCCCGCACTGGATGAATCGACGGGAAACAGTCCGGACGACGGGAACTGAAAACGCATGTTCCCTGACGCGGCTTACGCGTGACGGTCATGCGGCCTCTCCTGATCATTACGATCAAATTACACTCTCTGAACGTTCGGAGGCTGATTAAAAGGAGAGCGTAAAAGGTGCTGCTGATTTCACGGGATCATCAGATCAATGTTCATTACCGATCCCCTCTATTCCGCCAATTTTTGGTGGTTTGCCTGCGTTTCGGCTCGTCTCTTGAATGGCGACCTGGCCAGAGCCGAAGCAACGACTTTTCGCGAAAGCCGAGGGGAATTTCCCATTTGTCCGGATTTCTGATTTGGGTGTGAGAAAGTACACCGGTCAAAAATGACATAGCCGCAATCATTTTGCGTACGATTGCTATCTAGGCAGGATTTCGAAACCCAGACACACTTCCGGCCCAATGAACGGCGTGCGGCAATTCGTGGGACAATCAGTGGAGTGGGAACATCCGCTGCTTCCACATTTCGTGGGGTCTCTCCTTCGTTTCGTTGTCCCGTCAAACCTTCCAGTGAGTGGAAACTCACTCTCCGTAACTTCGCACCCATCCACGCTCGATGGTCTCGTCTGACCCGCGCCAGTTCGACAATTCACCAATCAATCCAACAACCATGAAATCAAAACTCCTCGTTACCATCGCGGCGGCTACCATTATCGCCCTCCCATCGGTCGTTGCAGCTCCCAAGCTGCCCGCGTTCCTGTCGCCGGAGCAACTGCGCGCTCTTCGCGCTCATCATGCGGCGAATCGAGAAGTATCAGCTTCAGTTGACCAAGGCAGATCGGGTGAAGTATCGACATTTTACACTGGTCGGGTCAACAACACTGAACTCGGAGAATATCTGTTTATGTTTCGTAGCTACGATTCAGGCCTAACCCGTTGGACAACGCCTGATCCAAGCGGATTTCCAGATGGAGCGAATATTAGTTGCTTTGCTCCTGTGCCAACGTCGCAGATCGATTTCGCTGGGTTAATGAGCATCTCTTGGACGACGAATGATGCCATCTCGCCGGGAGAAACAACTCAATCGATTTCAGTGAAGACAGCTGGAACAGTCATGGCAGCACAGAGTGGTAATTGCTGGTATGCTGTAGTCAACAAACCATTTGAGTTTACGGGGACGGGAACGATAACGCTGCCTAAAGTTGGGGAAAGTTATACAGATGGTGGTCAAACGGGGGTTTTCGATTCTGTTTTTCATGGAACAACCGCTGTTCATGAGGGTTGGCATCGAACCCACGCCGATGTCGCAGCATCACGAACTTACACGATACTCGAAAATTGGTCATCGATATATTCCTCAAATCTATTCAAAACTCAGGCGGCAGCTCTCGCGGCCGGTAACGCTGATTTTGCGAGTGCACTCGCTTTGACGCAGCAAAAATATAGCGGCTTCTGGAGCGACTCCGTTAATCACGTAGGCGCAAATCCAGCAACTTACTATCATTACGATTCAACGGTGGACACCTGGCGGTCTGTCAATCCGAATTGGGGAGGCAGCTTGAAACAAACTATCGAGAGTTTTCAAATAACGTATCAGCAATTGGCGGGAAACGGTTGCGAATAGCGTGTACCGCGAATGAAGCCTGCAAAATATCCATGTTGCTTGCTAACCGGCATACAGATCTTAATTTTTCTTCTCGTTGTGACCGTGAGCTCTGGAAAGGATCTCACAGCTCGCGAAGAAGTTAGTTTGCTAGGATTGCTGGAAAGAGCGCAGGCAGAAGCAAAGTTGCCTCAACAACCGGGAATCATGCCCGCACTGAATCGCACACAACTGGGAGCTACAATTGTCTTTTTGGCTGAGAATAACATCGTTGGTGATAGAGTCGCGTCATTTCTCTCTGCAGTCGACGCCTCTCTCGGGGAAGCTAAAATCACATACCTAATTCAGTTTAAAGACGAACGGAGATCAATGCTGAACAAGCTGTCTTCCCATGCGATGATGATGTATATTCCTGAGAATAAAGTCTCCTTTACACCTTTACCGACAGAATTGCTTGGACGGGAGCGATCACTTACGTCGCTTGTTGCTGAGGCCGAAATGCGTCTTACGAAACAAACGGGATTTAAATTCCAACAGCGTTTTCCTCGCCTTGTCCAATAGTTTGGCGTGACTGCTAAAATCATTATTTTTCTACTGTTGACGTCGATCCCGGCCCACGCGTTGGACTGGAGTTTCCAGGCGCAGCGGGCGGGGCGGGCGCTTTACCAGGGAGGGTGGACGCAGTCGTTCCCGCTGGGTGGAGTGAACGGGTCGCCGGAGTTTTCATTTCCTCTCGAGTTGGTGTATTTGACACCGCGGGCGGAGGTGGGCCTTTTTGGCGGGCAGTGGTTTTGCCCGCAGCTGGAGAGTTCGGTGGTGCCGCAGGGGCAGGGCGTTTTTGTGTGGACGATGCCGTCGGGAGGGATGGTGGTTTTTCGCGAGGATGCGAAGAGGCGCAACCAATTCAACGAAGGATCCGGCCGCTGGGTGGCGAGCGTGTCGGGGAAGGGCACGATCATCAAAGACGCCGACGGATGGACGCTGTATTACCGGTCAAGCAAGCTGGTCTCGGTGGTATCACCGGCACGGCGGACGCTGAATTTTACGTATGACGGCAGAAATCTCAAAGCCGTTCAGTTGCGGGTGGAGGGTGGTGGTGCGGTCCGGGATCTTGTGCGGCTTGCCGTTGGCAAGGAGGGACGGGTTTCTGATTTGGAGGTCGGTGGGCAGGTTCACCGGTTCCGCTTTCATCCGGCGGACACGAAACCGCTGGCGGGCTGGCAGCGGCCGAACGGGGAGGTGGTGGAGTTTGCCTACGTCGAGCCGGGGGTGCTGTCGGGCATCCGCGCGCCGGGGCAGGAGGTGGTGACGCTGCGCAGTGAATTTGTGCCGCCGAAGAAGCGGCCCGGGATGGCGGCCGATCCGGCGGCTGAAAAGAAGACTATCGGGAACTACTGGCTCACGCAGGACGAGAGTTTCCAATATGTTTACGGCACGGACGATGACGGCAGGGTGGCGGGTGACATCACGCTCACCGACGCGGCGGGCGGGGTGCGGAAGATGACCTACGCGGAACATCGCG
>JBGTDR010000061.1:0-14164 GCA_041748215.1 Chthoniobacterales bacterium | reverse complement strand
GCGCTCGACTACCTGCTCAAACCCGTCGCCCGGGGCCGACTGCGCGAGACGCTGGACCGGGCACGCGAACGGCAGCAGAGGGGGGACTCCCCCGCCGACGTCCGCGAGCGGCTCGTGCAGAATTCCCAGCATCGCCGCCTCGCCGTGCCGAACGGAACCAGTCTCGTGTTCGTCGACATCGCGGACATCGATTGGATCGAGTCGGCCGGGAATTACGCCCTGCTCCACGCGGGCGAAAAAACCCACATCCTTCGCGAAACGATGGCCGCCCTCGAGGAACGGCTGCCGGCGGAGGAATTCTTCCGCGTGAGCCGCGGGGCCATCGTCAACGTCTCGCGGGTGCAGGAAATGAACGCCAGCGGCGGCTCCCATCGGGTCATCCTCCGTGATGGCCGCAAGATCGCGGTCACCCGCGCCTGGCGGGAATTCGCCGCCCGTCTACGGTAGCAATCAGCGCACCGGTGGGGCCGCGTCGAAGGGCGTGAGCCGTTCGCCGTCGAAAGGCACCCGGTCGAGCTCGGCCCGCAACCGGGGCAGGCTACCGGGGTATTCGTCGCGGATGAACTTGATCAATTCCTCGCGGACGTGGCAGCGGAGGTCCCACGTGGTCGGACTGTCCTTGCCGCTGCAGAGGATGCGCAGCTCGATGACGTGTTCGCGCGAATCGGTCACCTGGAGAACCTTCGCCTGGCGATCCCAGAGCGGCGTCGCGTCGAGGATTTCGTTCAATTTCGCCCGCAGCGGCTCGAGCGGGAGCGTGTAGTCGACGTAGAGGAAGACGGAGCCGAGGATGTTTCCCGACGTCCGCGTCCAGTTCTGAAACGGCTTCTCGACGAAGTAGGTGATTGGCAGGACAAGCCGCCGCCAATCCCAGATGCGCACGACAACGTACGTGAGCGTGATTTCTTCGACCCAGCCCCACTCGCCTTCGACGATGACGGCATCCTCGATGCGCAACGGCTGCGTGATCGCGATTTGAAAGCCCGCGATGATGTTCGACAGGCTGCGCTGCGCCGCGATGCCGAGGATGATGCCGGCGATGCCCGCCGACGCCAGGATGCTCCCGCCGAATTGCCGCACGCTCGGAAAGATCATCAACATCGACGCAATCCCGAGCACGAGAATGGCCGCCATCACGACCTTTTTCAGCACGTGGACCTGCGTGTAAATCCGTCGGGCCTGAAGATTATCCGCCTCGTCGAGCCGGTGACCCGCGAGGAGCAGGGATTCGCACGCCGTCGCGATTTCGAGCAGCATCCACGTCACCACTCCGATCACCAGCAGCGTGACGACCTTGCCGACCAGATGCTTGTAGTCGAGCGGGATGTCGAGGATCGGGACCGTGAGCAGGATCGCCACGAGCGGGACGAGCACTCGCACCACCCGCGCGATCAGCGGGATGACGATGCGCTCGAAGCGATTTTCCGAGCCGGCCGCCCACCCGGATATGCGCGCGTAGGTGAGATTAACCAGCCGGTAGGTGAATCCACATAACGCCCAGAGCGCGATGAGGTCCGCGATGGTCCGGGTCCAATCGAGCAGGTACGCGTCCCCCGCCGCGTTGTAGAACGGAGCAAGCAGCGGGGCGGTTCCGACGTAGAGCCCGTAACTCCAGAGGACAAGAATCAAAGGCCGGTGCAGTGCCTTGAGCAGGATGCCCGGCACGGACCGCGGAGGATTTCCCGGATACCGGACGAGCAGGCGGCGGAAAAATCCGTCCGCCACGAACCGTGCGATCACGATGCTGAGAATTACCAACAGCGACATCGCGACCCGCAGCATGGTCAAATCCTTCACTACACGCGAAAAGGCCGCCCGCTCGACGGGCTCAGGCGCAAATTCCCGAACCAAATCCTCCACTCCAAGAACCACCGAGCGGTCGATCTCTTCGATCGTGTGGCGCGCGCGTTTGATCGTCTGCACCGTGACCGGTTTCCCAGCGAGCAGTTCCTCGTCCGTTGGGTCCGGCGGCTCCTGCGCGGGCAGGCGAATCGGCAGCATGACAAGAAACGCGAGCAACACGAGGATCCGACTGAAGGTGAAAATGAGCCTTCGGCGGGCAGGGTAACGTGGCATTTTCGTGCTCATGGTTTTGTGGTTGATCAGACCACCGCTGGGGAGCCCGGTGCGTCCCCCCACCTTGGGAAAATGCAAAATACTGTCAACAATGATTCAGAACCGGACACTCACCGCCGAATTTGTTGGATAGCCGTCCGCCGCAGACGCGTTGCGCCGACGGTCGTCGACCGCGCTTCCCCCGATATCCGCATGCCGGGCATGGATGGATTCGACGTGCTCGCAGCCACGCGGGATATCCGGCTGCCCGGAATCGTTTTTCGGCTCTGCATACGAGGCTCGCCCGATTGATTATCTGCTCAAACCGGCCTCCCGGGAACGATTGCGTGCGGTCGTCACAACCGTCGTCACGGAGTTTCGACCGAAATCAAATCGCCGTAAATGAAACCTACGAAGACACTGACTTCCGCCCGCAACGGGAGGCGCTCGGCATCGTCTGAGACCCACACGCTGCCGCCGCGGAATTTTTGGTAAGCCACGGGCTGGGTCAACTTGCCCTTGTCGGTTTCGATTTTGCGGATCGACAGACCCAGACGGATCGCGTCACGCGGCTGACCCATGGCCGTGATTTTTTCACGACCCTCGACTGTGACCTCGACGAGATACGGGGATTCGCCCGGATAAACGATCAACCGGACCTTATCATCGTCGTTGAGCGGCTGACTGCGGACAAACAGGAGGCCACCCACAATGTCGAAAGCCGCGGGGACCGACAAATTTTTCCAACTCGCCTTGTCGGGCGGATCAATCGAGACCTGGCGAAATCGAGAAATTCGCCCCGGTGCAAATCGCACTTTGGTCTCGATGGAACGGTTGCGATATTTTTCCACCTGACGCAATTCCACGGGCCGAAACGTGCCCGCTTCGATCACGGCATTGTGTTCGGCATCCAGGCGCCAAAGCGCGCGCGCCAGTCCCAGCGTTCGGCCTTTCACTTCGACACGAATCCGGCCTCCCTCGCGTTTGAAGTCGGCCTGTGCCTCCGCGGCTTCGAAGAGGTCGGACCACCCGAAGGAAAATTTGGCCCGAAAATTTTTAGCCTCCGGGAATGCCCCGGGACTCGGATTCGTCAACGTTTCGCGCCAATCCTCCGCGGCCTGCGCGGTGAACACCACCAGCAGGAGAAACGCGGGAATCAGGCGATTCACGACGTCACCGCGCCAACTCCACGCCGGGCACGACCGCAGTCAGGCTGTCGCTCCGCACCCAGCCTTTCGCCCCGCTGGCGAGTTCGCAATACGTCCACGCGCCGCGCGGTGAGAGGATCCCCAACGGCGAACCCGCGGGAAGTTCCGCGATCGGAGTGGAATTATTCGCCGGAGCGTTGAGCAAATCGGCGCCGTCAGCACTCGTAATCATCGCCAGCGTCGAGTCCGCGTTGCGCGGGTCACTCGTCCATCCCAACGCAAACAGCGCCGAGCCAATCACGAATGCCACCCCACCCACGATGGCCACCGCGGGACGTCCACGACGGGCCAGCACCACCGAGGCAATTCCAAACAGTCCGAGCCACCCGAGCACGTTGCCAGCGAAAACCAGCCACTGCGGATGCACGATGCTGAGAACGTCATCCTGCCAGCGATGCGGCGGCATCGGCACGTTGCGCGACGCAGCCAGCAAGGCACGGTTGTTGCGCGCCTCCCGCAATCCGGGATCAAGCACCAGGGCACGCTCGTAATTCAACGCCGCCTTGACAGGCTGGTCCGCGCGCTCAAGCGCGTTGCCGAGATTGAAATAAAGCTCCGCGCTGGGCGGGCCATCGTTGAGCAGTGCCTCGTAAGCTGTCGCCGCTTCCATGTATTTGCCCGCCGCAAATTGTTCGTTCGCCGCGGCCAGACCAGCGGGCTCGGCCGCACACGCCATCGCGGCCACGCTCATCCAAAGGATTGCCGCCAGCCTTTTCACCGTCCGGCCTCCCGTAGTGCTTCGATGATGTTTGTGCGTTCCGCGACGGAAAGTCCCGTGGAGATGCTTCCGCTAAACTTCGCCTCGTCCGCCCGGGCGAGCAGCAGTCGCAGACCTTCCGTGGATGCCGATTCATCACGCTCCGCGACGTACGCCTCGCCGGACTCAAATCCCGCGCGCCGAGCCTGGCAATCGAGCGCCACCCGGGCCTGCGAGAAAAATGTTTCCTCATCGAGATCAGGCCGCGCGATTTCCTGGAGCAGGCGCGCTTCCTGTTTGCGAAGAGTCGCCATCCGCGCCGCTTCTCCAGCCTGCGCCCGGCGATGGAGTTGGAACGCAAAAAATCCCAGCAACGCGAGCAAAGCGACACCATTCACTCCAAGAAACGCCTGGCTGTTTATCAAGGACTCGAACGTCCGCGGCGTCGTGTGTGCCAGCACACCAGATCGAGCATCCTCCGGCGCGGCCGGTTCCGCGGTCGCTTCAGGAGTCGCGTCCGCCGCAGCGGTGGTCGTCGTCACGGGCCGGTCCGCGGCCGCGGCCTCGACCGGAATCGGGTCCGTGGTCAGCGTAACGTAATCCGCTTTCGCCGGGTCAAAATACACGAAGCGCGCCCCCGGCGTTTCGGTCTTCACTTCCTGCGCGACGATCATGTTTTCGTAAACTTTCGTCCCGCCGTATCCAACCGTGTCCGCGGGCTCGAATCGCTCGGCGGGCGGATACAATCTCCATCCCTCGCTATTCACCAGCCCCGGCGGACCCATTGCGCTGAAATTTCCGCGGCCGCTCACCGTAAGCGCCAACGTAATCGGATCGCCGGATCCTGCTTTGTCGGGAGAGGCCCCCGCTGTCATCGTGAAATCACCAATCGCTCCGCTGAAATCCTCCGGTCGCCCGTCCCGCGGAAGCGGTTTCACCACCAGTTTCTGCGGCTCACTCGTAACGGCAAGTTCTCGATCGTCACTGAATCCCGGCATGCCGGAATTGCCGAAAAATTTCGTGAACATATCCTCGAATCCCGCCGGCCCACGCGACGGCACGCTCGCGATCGCGCGCAGACTGACCGCCGGAATTTCCAGTTCGCCGGACTTCACCGCCGTGATCGCCGTCTGGAAGGTGAAGACGTGATACGGCGTGTCGCCGATCAATTGTTCGCCCCGCAACGGTTCGGAAAGTTTCTCGACCGTGAATCCCTCGCCGCTGAACGTCGGTCGGTCCTGGATGCGGAAGGGCACTCCCTGATTGAAGAAAAAACGCAGTTCGACCGGCACCATCTCGCCGACGTAGGCCGACTCTTTTGGGACGATCATTTCGGCAAATGCCAATTCCGATTCGCCTTCCGGAACCGTCGTCGGAGCTTGATTCCCGGGAACCGCCGGTGCCCCTCCCGGCAGACTGGGTGCCGGCCGTGCGATGCCCGCACGCACGGAGAGTTCCAGTGGTTGCGTCCGGATTTTTTTCCCGTCGATATTCACCTCGACCGACGGAATTTCAAACGTGCCCTCGCGGTTCGGGAGCACCGTGTAATTGTAAACGACTGACGACGTCATCCGGAAATTCTGGATTTCCACGCGGCGCTCCTGGCCCGTCGGCTGGATCTGCAATCCCTCGACTTCGATCTGCTGCGGGGGATACGCATTCGTCGATCCCTCGATCTGAATTTTGAGCTGCACCGGCACACCGACCGAAGTTTCGGCCGACGTCAGTTGCGCCGAGACTTCGGCCGCCTGCGCTGGCGCGAGTGTCAGCAGCAAAACCACCGCGATCAGTCCCGCATAAATCCTGCCTGTCGTTCGTTTCGTCATCATCGGATCACCAGTCTTTTGTGACATCCTGAATGCTCCGGCGTTCAAGCATCCGGACATTCTCTTCCTCGCCCTCCATGGATCGCAGCAAGCCGCGCGCCTGCGCTTCGGACATCTCGCCCTCGCGTTCTTCTTCGCCAGCTTCCCCCGCTTCAGCCTGCTCGGAGCCGTCCGCGTTCTGGTCTGGATTGGCCTGCAGGTCGCCCTCCTTCTTCTCCCCCGGAGTTGGTGCGGGTGCGGGCTGTTGCTGATTTCCAGCCTGCTGGTCCTGCGGCTGTCCGTTCGGTGAATCCTCGGGCTGCCCTTCGTTTTGCGCGTCCGCCTGCGATTCGCCTGATTGTTCCTGCTGCTCCTCACCGGATTCTCCCTCCTGCGGATCGCCTTCGTTGGGTTCGTTCTGACCCTCTTGCTCCTGCTGATCCTGACCCTCCCGCTCTTCCTGCTCGCCCTGATCCTGCGGTTGTTGTGGTTGATCCTGCTGGCCTTCCTGCTGCTCTTGCTCCTGCTTCTGAGGGTTGTCCTGTTTTTGCTGCTGATCCTGTTGATCCTGCTTTTGCTGGTCTTGTTGATCCTGTTTCTGCTGCTGTTCCTGCTTTTGTTCCTCCTGCTCTTTCTTGAGGTCTTCGAGCAGCTTGCGAACGATCTCGCGATTTTCTTCGGCGCGGGAATTGGATGGATCCAGATTGAGAGCCGTCGTGTAATGTTCGATGGCGTCCTCCCAATCCTTGACCTTCGCCTCTCCGGACTTGGCCGCTTCGCCGCGGCGGACGAGCGCGTTGGCAAGATTGTACGATGCGTCCGTTCGCAGGGCGGTTTCTTCGGTGAGCAGGGCGCTGGTAAAATGATCCACCGCTTTGCCGTATTCCCCCAGTTTGTAGGCTGACGCGCCCGCGTTGAATTGCAGTTTTTCCGTCTCGGGCACGGTGCCCACGCTGCGCTCGAACTGCTCCAGCGCTGCCTGATAGTCGCCCTGGTTATAACTCTCGAGCGCGCCCGGCGCGGCCTCCAGCCGACCCGCCGACAGCACGAACAACCCGACGCCGGCTGCGGTGGCCGCACGCCGTACCTTCCAGGGACGTCCCCGACCTTCGCCAATCAAAATCCACAACATCAGACAGAAGATCGCGCCGCCCAGTGGCCACAGGTACTGCTCGAGCGGTCGGCGCGACGACATCGAGCCAGTATCCGTACGCTCCATCGGCTCGATCCCACGGTCAAAAATTTCGCGCGCCACGTCCGGCGAAATTGGCGCGTAAAATCCTCCGGTCACTTCCGCGATCTCACTCAGGCGTTTTGCGTCGAGGCGGGACGACACCGGTTTGTTCTGGCTATCGCGCACGTAATCCTGCCGCCCGTCCTCGGTCTGGATCGGGATCAGCGAACCTTCCGCCGAACCAATCCCAATCGTGAAAATCCGGACGCCATTTTCGGCCGCCCGCTTTGCCGCCGCGATGCCGTCCGCGTCGAGTTCTTCACCGTCGGTGAGAATGACCAATGCCCGCAGCACGCCTTCCGCCTTGCCGAACCCGTCGATGGCCGTCTGGATTGCCGCGGCCAGATTCGTCCCGCCCCGCGGGATCACGTCGGTGTCGAGTTCGTCGAGTGTGTTAAGGACGGCGGTGTAATCCAGCGTGAGCGGTGCCTGCAAAAATGCCGATCCGGCGAACGCGATCAGTCCAATCCGGTCTCCCTGGAGCAGGCGCATCAGATCCTGCGAGACCAGCTTGGCTCGCGCGAGGCGCGTCGGAGTGATGTCGGTTGCGAGCATGCTGCGCGACGTATCGATCGCGAGCAGGACGTCCCGGCCGGTGGTTTTGATTTCGCGCTGGATGTAGCCCATGCGTGGTTTTGCCAGCGCAACGATGCACAGCGTGATTGCGAGCAGCAGGAGAACGACCCGCAGCGTCCGGAGCACCGAATTCACTCCCGACGCAAGCTGCGCACGCAAGCGTGGTGCGACGACCCAGCGAATCAACGCGTCACGTTTCCGCTGCGC
Source organism: Chthoniobacterales bacterium (assembly GCA_041748215.1). Taxonomy (GTDB): domain Bacteria; phylum Verrucomicrobiota; class Verrucomicrobiia; order Chthoniobacterales; family JAATET01; genus JBGTDR01. The sequence goes on along the minus strand of JBGTDR010000061.1, from coordinate 6,382 downwards.
CCAGACGAACAACCCGGCCAGCAGCGGCACGAGCAGCAACGCCCAAAACCACAGCGGTTCCCCAAATGTCAGGCCCGTATCTACGGCAGTCGTCTCCATATCGTTTGTGAACAGAAAGCCTCCACCGCCAGCAACGAAATACCCGCGATGAGAAACCACGGAAACAGGTCGTTGTATTCCGAGATCTTCTCCACCTCGATCTTCGATTTCTCGAGTTTGTCGATCTCGGCAAAAATTTCTTCCAGCGATCGGGTGTCGGTCGCCCGGAAATATTCACCACCCGAAACCGATGCGATTTGTTTGAGCGTGTTCTCGTCGAACTCGACCGGAATGTTGCGGTAAACGGTCCGACCAAAAGGATCCTGCATTGGGTAGGGAGCCATGCCGCGCGTGCCCGCACCGATCGAATAAATCCGGATGCCAAGCGCCTTCGCTGCCTCCGCCGCCGTCAACGGCATCACCTTGCCCGCGTTGTTGTCACCGTCCGTCAAAAGGACGATCAATTTGGTTTTTGCCTCTTTGTCTTTGAGACGGTTCGCGGCCGACATGATCGCGGATCCGATGGCGGTGCCATCCTCGACCAGACCAATCTGCACGCGGTCGAGATTGCGAATCAACCAGTCGTGATCCAGCGTGAGCGGACTCACGAGATACGGCTGGCCCGCGAACCCGACGATCCCGATCCGGTCATTCGGACGTGCTTCGATAAATTGCTGGGTGACTCGTTTGACCGCTTCGAGCCGGTTCGCGCGTTGCGAGCCAATCGTGAAATCCTCAGCCAGCATCGACCGCGAAACGTCGATTGCGATCATGATGTCGATGCCACTCGCTTCAACCCGGGTGATCGTCCGTCCTTCCTGCGGCCGGGCCGCTGCGACCACGAGGCACGCAAATGCGAGTAGCGACAACGCCGTGAGCAGATCACCCGCGCGCGACCGGCGCCGCACGCCGATGGCTTCCAACGTTTGCGTGGATGAAAAAACGATTCCCGGCGTGCCGCCAAACCTGCCTTTCAAAAAGGCCATCACCGGGATGAGCAGGAGCAGCGAAAGCACCCACGGGTAGGCGAACGAAAACCCAAAAATCTCCACCCCACTCATCGCACCGGCTCCGGCTCGAGCTTGCTGCTACGGACGAGATTTTCCGCACAATCGACGAGTTCCTGACAGTCCCCCGACGCCGCGCTCACCCGCGCAAATTTGATCAAGTCCGCCTTGTCGAGAAACCGGGCGAGTGCCTCGCGCTCGGCGTCGGCGAAAATTCCGCGATTGCGCACCGCCTCGAGAAACTCGATCGACGTCTGAGCCGGCGCGTTCAAATCGCGCGTGTCGCGCAAAAATCCCCGCAGCACATCCGAGACCACGATGCTGAATTCGTACGGATCCGCCGTGGCGACCCGGCCGCGCAATGCGCTCAGCTCCGCCAGAGCACGATCAGAGGCCGACGGTTCCGGCTTGGGCTTGCGGCGGAAAAAAACGAACCACACGAAAGCTCCGATCAACGCGAGTGCCGCGACGGCTGCGAGCGCGACCATCCAGACCGGATACGGAAAGTAGGCCACCGGCGCGACGATGTCGTGAATCGGCGCGGGCGTTGGTTGTTGTTGCGGATTCATGCCGCCAGCCTCCTCTCGCGTTTTTCAAAAAATGCCCGCAAGGGCATCAGGTAATCGCGGTCGGTGCGCAGCGGAACCACGTCGATTCGCCGCTGACGAAAAATGCGCTCGAGATCCTGATGGCGTTTTTCCTCCATCGCCGCAAACGCGTTCGATACGGACCGGTTCGACGTATTGATATCGATCTGGCGGCCGGTCTCCGCGTCTTCGAGCGTGATGATTCCGATTTCGGGCAATTCCTCCTCCCCCGGATCCACCACCGGCATCGCCACGAGGTCGTGGCGTTTCCCCGTCACGGTGAGCGGTTTTGTAAAATCCGGGCTTAGGAAATCCGAGATCACAAAAACGACCGCGCGTCGCGAAACGACCTTGTTCAAATAATCAAGCGCCACCGAAAGATTCGTGCCCTGTCTGCGCGGCTCGAAATAAAGCATTTCGCGAATCAAGCGAAGGGTGTGCATGCGGCCTTTTTTGGGCGGAATAAACAGCTCGATCTCGTCGGTGAACAGCAGCAGCCCGACCTTGTCGTTGTTCTGAATCGCACTGAACGCCAGGATCGAAGCGACTTCCGCCGCCAGCTCCCGCTTGCTGCTTTCGACGCTGCCGTAGCTCCCCGACGCGCTCACGTCGACCAGCAACATCACCGTCATCTCACGCTCTTCGGTGAACTTTTTCACGTAGGGCGTGTCCATGCGCGCCGTGACGTTCCAATCGATCGCGCGAATCTCGTCGCCCGGCACGTATTCCCGCACTTCTTCGAAATTCATGCCGCGTCCTTTGAAGACGCTCTGGTAGGCGCCCGCAAAGGACGAGTCCACCAGTCGCCGCGTGCGCAGCTCGATCCGGCGGATTTTTTTCAGAATTTCTTTCGGCTCCTGCATCGTCAATCAACGGCGCTCCGCGCCCGGGAAACATCTCAACATCACGTCTTGCGAAGGGACGAATCCTGGCTTCAAGGCACCGGCAACCCGGCGAAAATCTTCTCCACGACCATCTCGCTCGTAACCGACTCGGCCTCCGCCTCGTAGCTCACCGCCACGCGGTGACGCAGGATGTCGAGTCCCACGGTCTTCACGTCCTGCGGCGTCACGTAACCGCGTCCGCTCAAAAATGCCTGAGCCTTCGCCGCGAGCGTGAGGTAAATCGTCGCACGGGGTGATGCGCCGTAACGGATCATGCCGTCGAGATTCAATTTGAACGAACGGGGTTCCCGCGTCGCCCAGACGATATCGACGATGTAGTCCTTCACTCGATCATCGACGTACACCTGGTTCACCACCTGGCGCGCGGCGATGATTTCTTCCGGCGAGACCAGCGCGGTGACCTCCAGCTTCGGCGCGGACGTGGCCATGGCGTCGAGAATGGCGCGCTCTTCGGTGCGGGTCGGGTAACCGACGTTCACCTTGAGCATGAACCGGTCGAGCTGAGCTTCCGGAAGTTGATAGGTCCCTTCCTGTTCGATCGGGTTCTGCGTTGCCAGCACGAGGAATGGATCGGGCAGTTTGAACGTCTGCTCACCGATGGTCACCTGACGCTCCTGCATCGCCTCGAGCAAGGCGCTCTGGACCTTCGCGGGCGCCCGGTTGATTTCGTCAGCAAGAATCAGGTTCGAAAAAATCGGGCCGAGCTTGGTGGTGAATTCGCCGTCGCGGGGATTGTAAATCAGCGTGCCGATCAAGTCAGCGGGCAGCAAATCCGGCGTGAATTGCAGCCGCTGGAATCCGGTGTGAATGCATGACGCGAGCGTGCGCACGGTGAGCGTCTTGGCCAGGCCGGGCACGCCTTCGAGCAGAACGTGGCCGTTGGTCAGCAATCCGGTGAGCAACCGCTCAACCAGATTTTTCTGGCCGACGACAACGCGCCCGACTTCCTGAAGCAGCGGCTGGACCCATTGACTTTTTTGCTGAACTTCCAGGTTCAGCTCCTGCGTGGAGACACTCATTTTTGGTGGGGTTGGTTGGTTATCCGGGAATTATGGCGTTCGGATAGGCTGTCAGACAGCCCGCCGGCGATCCCGTTCGATTTTTTCCGGTCACGCCGAACGATCAATCACCCTTCACGAGGTACGGTCCGACGTCGAACGAATCGCCAATCGCGACGGCATCGTAACGCGTTTTATCGAGCCACACCTCGTAATCCTCGGATTCACCACCGTCGGGCGTGACCCGGACGGTGAGTCGATATTCGCCGTCGCGACTTCCCGTTTGCACGCCATTCGGGCCAATCGTGATTTGCTCTTCCGGTGCGGCGGTGAACGTTTTTTTTACCACCACCCCGCGCATCCGGGCATCCGCCAGATCCTGGCCGCTCCGCCACGTGGCGAAAAAAATCACACTCAGCAGCAGCACTCCACCGAGCACGAGCATTGCAATCAACGTGACGGGCTGCTTCTCGCGAATCGTGCGGTCATTGCGAATCGCCATGCCTCCAAGCAAAAACTTCGCGCCGCCAGAAATCAAGCGTCCGTGCTACGCGACGGATCCCCGCAAAACGCCCGGGGCTTGTCTCGACCCTTGCGCCGCCGTCAGCGCTCCGGTTTGAACAGAATTTTTACCTTCTCGACGATCTGCTGATTCTCGGCCGTTGTCGCCTTCACCTTCGCGACGATCTTGCTCCGATCCGGTAATCCCTTCGCCGTAAAAATGAAGCGATTACCCCGGATCTTCGCCCGCTTGAATCCGCCCCGGCCCGCCTTGACCTCGATTTGGACGATGTCACCGGAAAGTGTCCCTTTGATTTTGGCCTTGCCGCGCTTGCCCTCCACTTTGCGCGGAGCCTGCAGCGCAGCCGGAACCGATCCAATTGCTGGTGGGTTGGGCGTAGGGCTCGGCGTGGGCGGAGGCGGCTCGGCCCCCGAGTCGAATGGTTCATCACCGATGTTGACCACAGGTACGACAATTTCGAGCAAAGCGTTGTAAGCCGCATCGCTACTGCTCGACTTCAGGCGAAGTTCGTACGAACGGTCCCCGTCGGGTTCCGGGTCGTCAATTCCCGTGATGATCAACGCCTGCTGAACATTCCAATTCGCAGCCGTGAAAACGAAAGAATCCGACGAAAGCGCCCCCTCCGCCGGATCAAGTCCGGTCACCGTCACCGTCACCGTCACGTCCGCCGTTGGCTGGCTTTCCAGTGCGATCTTCAGCGTCGCCGCGTCGCCCTGTTCCGAGGTGTAGAGCACCGGCTCCCCATCAAGTTGAATCCCGGCCGTCCCCCGGCCATCGTCGTCTTCGATCCGGATCGCGATTTCGTTCTGACCCTTCACATCCGTCGTCTCGAACGTCAGCGAAAAAGCCAGCTCCCGATTGCCGTCCCGCAAGGCGTTGTCAATCGTTTCCAGGGCGACGGTCTTCGGAGCTTCGTCCGCCGCGTCCCACGTCAGCACACCACTGGTGGCCACGTAATCGCGGCCCGCCAGCGCCGTCCCGGCGATCGCGCCGTAGGTCACCTCGATCGTGCCGGGCAGCGGCGGACGCGCGAACTCGATCTGCCCGGTCGTTCCCTCCCGCACCGCAACGACGGGACTTTCCACTGGCACGGGCTCGAGCAGATCCGAAGTAAAAACCGCCGCGTTCGTGCCGCCCGCCACCACGCGTCCATCGAGCCCGGTCGCAAGAGTCTGAAAGACGGTGTTCGATTGCGCCACCGGCACGGCGACTCGTTTCCACGTCGTGCCGTCGTCGTCGCTCACCATCGCAAACACTTTGTTTTCGTTCCGCGGAAACGGCGTCCGGTACGATCCAATCGCCACCCAGCGCGAGCCGGAACTCACCAAATCCCAAATGGCCCAATTGAAAAATCCCTCCTCGGTCTGATTAAAATTGAGGTTGACCCGGACATTCCACGTCACGCCGTCGTCGTCGCTGGTCAAAATCTCGTCGTCGCCCAGCAGGAGCACCCGCCCGGTCGCGCTGGCCCGCGCCCGCGTCACCTCGATCACCTTGGTGGAAGGGTCGCCCGTCACCGTGTCCAGGCCTTCGAGCGACTGGAGCACCGTACTTTTGGTCCACGTTTCCCCGTTGTCCCGGCTGATGATCAACTGCGGATTGAAGGTGGCGAAGGAATTTGACGATGCGATAATCACCCCGCGCGCGGAGGTGACGATTGCCCCCGGAGTCTCGCCAAACGGAAGTCCGGAATTGCGCGCGGACCACGTGTCTCCTCCGTCGTCGCTCACGAAGAACGCGCCCTGGTTTTGCACGCTTCGCCCCTCCGCCGCCAGGATCAGGCGACCCGACGGCGTCCGCGTAAACAAAAAAGCCGTTGCCGAAGAGTTCCCTCCAACAGTTCGCGTTTGCCAGGTGAATCCCTGGTCGTCGCTCACCCGGACGGAAGACGCCCCAGCCCCGCCGAGAATCAACCGGTTCCCCACCTGCTCCATTCCAAATCCATTCTGCCCGGCCGCCCGCAATTGCCACGTCAACCCGTTGTCCAAGCTCGTCCAAATTTCGTTGTTCGTCGTCGCGAAGAGCGTTCCGAAAAATGTGCCGACCATCCGGAGATTCGGCCCGACCGGCGGTGACCAGATCTTCGTCCACGAGCTGCCGCCATTCGTGCTCCGCCACACCGCGTTGCTCGAACCCACCGTTACCAGCGTCGATGGTCCGGTCTGCACCGTCGCCCCCTCCGGCGCGATCACGGTCGCATCTGCCAGCGTCCACGATTGCCCGAAGTTGGCACTGCGGTAGGCCCCGACGCCGACGCCGGCCAGCCCGCCGCCGGTCGCAAACGAATTCCCGTAGAGCCTCGGCTGCTCGTAAGCCGTCCACG
>JBGTDR010000060.1:0-10944 GCA_041748215.1 Chthoniobacterales bacterium | reverse complement strand
TTCGACCCGAAGGCGCTGCTTTTTCCGGTTACCGATTCGGTAGCAATCAATATTCGCGCCCTCCTGAAATTCCTCGGACTCTCCGTGGACAATCAACTTCTTGTGGAGGACCGAACCTCCAGGAAGACCGACGTTGCAATTGAGAGTTTCCAACTTGCTCCTCCGAGCCCCGAGCAACTTGCATCCGTCCTTGATCCTCTCGGCTTTCCAACCTCCATTACCCAGCACTGCCTGACTTCGATCGTCCACTGGGCAAGTAAATCTGGCGCTCATCTGACTCTACACGTCGCAGATGATCTACCTAGTTCCGCAGTGCACCACGACCAGCTCGCAATCGCTGCGTATGCCACCCTCCACGCCTTGAACTCTTTTTTCTACGAGCCACTTGGATTTAATTTTCCAACGTGTGATCTCCACGATCTTGATCAACTCGAGACAGTCCCAAAATACGGTCTTGAACCTTGGTTCGTTCAAAGAAAATGCTTCACGAGGACCGGAACTGAGGAAAACCGGATCCTGCTTACAAGCGACCAACACTTCATCCCTCAATGGGTCCATCGAGCCGCCGGAGACTGAAAAATGATGTCAGCAAAACTGTCAGCAAATTGGAGTTGAGAAGCAGGCGCGGGCAGGCCAAATCACGCTTGAGCAGCTCCGGCGATTCGGGCATAAATACCTGAAATACAGGGTTTAACCGGTCGATTCCGTCCCCCGCCTCTCTTTCCTACCGCCTACGCGGCAAGGGTTTTCGGGGCAGGGAGTCCAAAACGGACACCAAAACGGACACCAAAAATTCGGTGCGGTGACAACTCCGCGGCTTTCGGCGCTCACTCGCCGACTGCTCGCTCACCGTTCGGATGCGGGGCCTTTATCGTCACGGTTGCCACAATCGTATGAAAAAACGCTACCGCCTCATTCGCCGCAACCTTCGCGGCGGCACGTTCTATTGCGTTGATTCCCAAACGGGAAAACGCGTCAGCCTCGGCAACGCCTGCAAGGACGAAGCCGAGCAGATCGTCAGCGCAAAAAATCAGGCCGAGCGCCAGCCGATGCTCAACCTCCAGATAGCCAAAGCCTACCTCGCTGGCACCGATGCGCAGACGAGTTCGCGGACGTGGCGCGATGCCCTCGAAACGCTCACCAACACCAAACAGGGTAGCAGCAAAAAACGCTGGCTGACCGTGGCGAGCGATCCTGCACTGGCCGACCTCCTGCCCAAAGTCATCATCGAAACCCACGGGGAAGCCTTGTTGAAGGCCATTCACAAGGGGCACGTTTCGACCAACGTTTTCCTGCGGCGCATTCACAACTTTTGCGTGGACATGAACTGGCTGCCCTGGCCGCTCCTGCCGAAACGCCAGTGGCCAGCCGTCCGTTTCAAGGACAAGCGCGCCGTCACTTGGGAGGAACACTGCAAGATCATCGCGCGGGAGCGCAACCCCGAGCGAAAGGCGTTTTATCAACTGGCCTGGCTCCTCGGCGCTTCGCAGTCGGATCTCGCCCTCCTCCAGGCCGAAGACGTGGATTGGCCTTCGCAGGTCATCAGTTTTTTCCGCATGAAAACGCGCTGGCGTGGCGGCCAACCGCCGCAGATCCGTTTCGGAAAATCGGTCGAAGCCGTTCTGTCGGACCTCCCGAAATCAGGGCAGCTTTTTCCAAGTCTCGCCAAGGTTCGTCCGGGTGACCGCGCGACCGAATTCAAACAACGCTGCGACGGACTGGGGATCACCGGCATTACCCTGCACTCTTACCGCTACGCCTGGGCCGAGCGGGCGAAAGTCGCCGGATACCCGGAGCGCTACGCCCAGCTCGCCTTGGGCCACAACAGCAAGGCGGTTCACCGGGCCTACGCTCGTCAGGCGCAGGTGACCCTCCCTCCGCTGGAGGAATACGAGGCGAAGATTATCCCGTTCAATCGTCCAGAGGCAGTGTCGAAAAAAATGCAGTATGCCCCAACTGGAACTTGAAACATGATACCAAGTAACATAGGCTCATCCCTGGAGTTCGTCGAACATCCGAAGGTCACGGCCATCCTGAACGCGCTGGTGAGTGAGGACGATTATCGACGATTCCAGAACGAAATCATCAAGGACCCGGAGCGAGGCGATGTCATTCAAGGAACGGGCGGATTTCGCAAAGCGCGCATGCGTCTGGCCGGCGGCGGCAAGAGCGGCGGTGCCCGCGTCGTCTACCTTTACCTGCCTGGTCGCAACGTGGTCTTCCTCGGTGCAATCTACAAAAAATCGACTCGGGAAAGTTTAACTCACCATGAAAAACAGATCCTCAAAAGTGCCGCCCACGACCTCAAAGCCGATTACAAGTTGGGATGATGTGGTCCTTGAACCTGCCGAGTTTGTGCAGGACATGCGGGACCTGGCAGACCATTACGCCGGAACGAAAAAGCTCACGCTGCGCACGTTCCGCGTCACTCGCGAGTCACCGAAGTTTACTCCCGATCAGATTGTCGAGCTGCGCGAAGCCAGCCAGCTGAGCCGGCCGCTGTTCGCTCAGGTTCTCAACGTCCCCGCGGTGACCGTTCGCAAGTGGGAGTCCGGTGAACGAAAACCGTCCGGAGCCGCCCTGCGGCTCCTCGAAATCATGCAGCGCCAGCCTGAGACGTTGCTTGGGCTCGTAGCGAGATAACCGCGCACTCAGGCGACGGCGTCGAGCCGGATCACTTCCGGTTGGTTCGTTTTCTTGCGCAGATTTTTCCCCTGCCAATATCGGGCAAGGGAACGTGTTGCCTGCGACAACCACTCCCGGTTTTCGGCGGCGGCCAGGATGTCGACGGTCGCAAAATACTTTGGAGCGTTAGGCGCGGGTTTTCCCAAAGGCGTGAGCAACTTCGCAGCGATCAGCGGAGCCACGTCGTGTTCCTGAAAACCGAGCACAGCAGACGCTTCCGCGGTGGTCAGCCTGGCCGGCAAGCGGCGACAATTCATGAGCGAAAGGATGTCGTGCGTGCCGTTGAGTTTTTTCGTAGAGAACATCTTTAGGCCCGGGACAAAAGGGATTCAGGAATGTTGAGGGTTCGAATTACCGGAGGTGTCTTCGACAAGTAGCCGCGCGCGAGAGAGAACGACGGCGAGATCTTCATTCTTTGAAGCTTCATGGAAACAACTCTCTCAAACTTTCAGTTCCAGCGTGCTCCCGCTTCGGAGCGTGATCGCAGCACCAACAGCACCGCCAATTCCGGACGCTCAACAGACCTCCCGACCCGTCATCGCTCGCGGCTGTGAGTCGCAGCGCGCCGCTAATTTATTTTCTGCAGACCCCACGGTTGTCCCTCTCGCCGTGCAAACTCGGAGCCCATGAAATCATGTTTGCTGCCGTCTAGTCCGCGCACTTCCTTGCTTTTCGGGATTCCCATCAAGCGGCGGATGGACAGGTGTGGAGAGTTCACGTCTGCGTCCTCGTCGCTTTCCTCCTCCGATTGAGACGAGCTCAATGAAAGCCGAACCGAGGAATTCGTATGCCCGCCAGCGGAAAACCGCGCGGCTAGCACTTACCGCCGAGAGGCAGAATCCGGACGCGGGCGTGAACAGCGTCGATCGTCACCAGTGCTCCCGCTTCAATCTCCTTGTGGAATTGACGGAGCGCCCGAAGCGTCGGTTCCGACGCTTTCTCCAAGCTGGTCCGTGGCAGGCACAACGATCGTTTCGTGCGAAAGCGAATATGCTCGAGTCGGGCGCATTGCCGGGTCCGAGAGAAGACCAGTGGCGGGCATTGTACCCCGCCTCGCGCAACGCCTCAGCCCACTTGGGCGACAGGCACATGTCCACGATGATCTTCATCGTCCGTCAGGGGCACGTCTGCCTCGGAAGCATGCCAAGAGGCGAAAGCAAGTGCTGCGCGGATGTCTTCCGCCTCGAGATAAGGAAAATCTGCGAGGATTTGTTCCGGCGTCGACCCATCGGCCAGAAGGCCGAGGATGGTGCCCACCGTCACCCGCAAGCCGCGAATGCACGGCTTTCCCCCCATCATCTGCGGGTCGTGCGTTATGCGGTCGAAGGTTTGCATACGTCGCAAATTGCTTCAACGGGGCCACAGTTGCAAGGAAGGAGCTGCCATTTTGCGCGACGGCGACGGCCGGAATTTTCAAATCCTCGCGGAAACCAGATCGGTGCCCCGCGGATGTCCCACTCCATGAGAGCATTGAACGGCAAAACCAAAACCTGGCACGTACGATGACCTACGAACTTTTCTTCACCACCGCAACTGGCGGAACCCTTGCCGGTCTCGACTCCTCAGCTCAAGCTAGACGTCCGGCCTCTAACTCGCTGCCAAATCCGCACAAAGATCTTCTTCGCCATAGTTCCGTGGAACTTGGCGCAGCGTCACCACCCGTTCGAAGTCCCCACGGCGAAGCCCCGACATTTCTGCGGCGCGTCCCATCGATACCAGCCCTTCCCGGTAATACTGTACCGCAAGGTCGAGTTGCACCCGCGCCTCTAACTGCTCGACAGTGCCGGCCAGTGCGATGCCAAGGTCGTCAGGAATGGAAATGGTTACATCCACAGAGGATTACATTGCTTCAACGGGGCCGCAGTTGTCAAACCGCGGAAAGGCTTATCTCGGGCGCATTCGCAAAACGCTTTCTCAGTCAGCTTCAATGGAGCCGCGGTTATCAAACTGCGGAGACCTCTGCTCGGGAGTGCAAAATCGGTTATTCGTTCATCGTTTGGAAAAAGCGGTTAATCAAGTCGTCGCCAAAGTGGATGCCGTTTTCGACCATCGCGAGAACGATTGGCTTGGTGGACGGGATGAACCCGGATCGTTTGGCGAACGCCAAAATCGCGAGCGAACCTTCGACCGCCACGCCGTTGGTCACCGCGATTTTTCGCGCGAGGCGGTCATCCGCGAGAAGCGGTAAAGCCAATGCGCGGGCCACCAGAATCGCTTCTCGTTCTCCGGCTCCGAGTCGCGGCGGAAACGGGATCGATATTCCCGCGGAAACCCATTCTACCTTGATCCACTCCCCTTCACGCAGTGCAATTTGGACATCCGCGGCTTCGATCCAATCAACACCATTGGTAACCAATTCATCGAAAACCGCCCGTGGAACGAGAATCTCGGAATATCGCAACCGCAGAATGTCCATCCGATGCACGCCTGAAAAGGCGGCAAGGACTGAAGTATCGGCAACTGCTTGGGACACCAGCGGACCATGTAGGCAACGAAAATAGTCGTCAACGTTCTATTTCTTAGTCATAACTCCATAATGCATAAAAATGATGACTCCTTCATTTGAGTCGACCTTTGCTGCTCTTGCGGGGAATGCCCCATTCCCATGGCAGGAGGATTTGTTTGCGCGCTTCTTAAGAGGTGAGATTCCCTCCTGCTGTGACATTCCCACCGGCCTCGGGAAAACATCAGTTATCGCGGTTTGGCTGCTCGCACTCGCCAGGTTCCCGGACAAAATGCCGCGCCGGTTGGTTTACGTCGTGAACCGACGCACGGTGGTGGATCAGACGACGACCGAGGTGGAGAAACTGAGGCGAAACTTGGAAGCGGCAGGATTGCAGAATTCGTTGGCAAGCCTGTGTGCACTCTCTATCCAATCTCCTCTCGCAATCAGCACACTGCGCGGACAGTTCGCGGACAATCGCGAATGGTCAGCGGACCCGTGCCGGCCCGCGGTGATCGTCGGGACGGTGGACATGATGGGCAGCCGCCTGCTCTTTGGCGGCTACGGCATCGGTTTCAAGACGCGCCCGCTGCACGCCGGGTTTCTCGGACAGGACACGCTCATCGTGCATGACGAGGCGCACCTCGAACCCGCGTTTCAAGACTTGCTCACGGCGATCAGAGCCGAGCAGCAGAGATGTAACGAGCAGCACCCAGCCAGCGAGACGCGGAAGGTGCATGTGATGGAGCTGTCCGCCACACCTCGCAGCGCAGACATGCCGTTCCGCATCGCGCCAGCGGATGAAGAACATCCAACCGTCAAAGCCCGTCTCGGAGCCGCGAAGAGGCTGGCCCTTCATCCGGCGGACGATGCCGGGAAGATTCAGGCCCGGATCATCGAACTTGCGCGGCGGCACAAAGACAGCGGACGGGCGGTGCTGCTCTTCGCAAATGGAGTGAAAGACGTGGAACAGATCGCGCTGGCGCTGGAGAAAGAACTCGGAAAGGAACGGGCGGAAAACGTCGAGCGGCTCACCGGCACGATGCGGGGATTGGAGCGCGACCGTTTGGTGAAGAAGTCGGCGTTCGTCCGGTTCCTCCAATCAAGCGATGTCCCCACCGATGCGGAAAAGCCTGCCGAAGGAACTGTCTATCTCGTCTGCACGAGCGCGGGCGAAGTCGGCGTCAATATCAGCGCCGATCATCTCGTCTGCGATCTCTCGACCTTCGACAGCATGGCGCAGCGCTTCGGGCGCGTGAACCGATTTGGCGCGTGCGACGACACCGAGGTGGACGTCGTGCATCCGACGAAGTTCGACGACAAGAACGAGCGAGATCAGCGGCGGGAGAAGACACTTGCCCTGCTTCAACGACTCGGCAACAGCGCCAATCCCAATGCCATCGGCAACATTCCTGCCGCGGAACGCCTTGAGGCCTTTGCCCCACAGCCAGTCACTCTTCCGACCTCCGACATTCTCTTCGACGCGTGGTCGTTCACCACGATCACCGGCGTCTTCCCCGGTCGTCCGGCGCTCGCGCCTTATCTTCACGGCGTTCTGGAAAGTGAGCCCCCCGAGACGCGAGTCGCTTGGCGGGAGGAAGTAGCCAAGCTCAAAACCGAAGAACTGCGCGCCCTCTACCCACCCGGCGAATTGCTCGCCGACTATCCACTCAAGCCCCACGAATTATTGCGAGACCGCTCGGACCGCGTGTGGGACGCGCTGGCCAAAATGGTTTCCCTCGACAAATCGAAGGCCGATTTACCCATCTGGCTGCTCGACGAAGAGGGCACCGTGAAAGTCAGAGAACTTGGCAAGCTCGCCGACAAACGCGCAAAGGAAGACCTTTTCAATATTACGCTGTTGATCCCGCCAAGCGCGGGCGGTCTGGCCGGCGGAATGCTCGACGGCACGTCCGACACAGCCAGTGACGTGGCCGACGGATGGCGCGATGAGCACGGGCGGCATCGGCGCATTCGACTGTGGAGCAACGGTGCCGACCTTGATGCGAAGGCGAATGGCCTGCGGCTTATCCGTGAGATCGACTTGCATCCGAGCGCCGACGAAATCGGTGAAGATGGAGACGCCGAGCGTCCACGCTGGCTTTGGTTTGAGCTTCCGCAATCCGCGGACAGCGAAGGCTCGCGCACGGCGCGCCTGCCGATCCCGCTATCTGCCCACACTCGCGATGTCGAAAAGCTCGCCCGTTCGTTTGCCGAAAAATCGGGCCTCGTTCCTGAATTGATCGAAGCTGTCACGCTGGCAGGCCGTTTCCATGACTTGGGCAAGCGCCGTCAAATCTGGCAGCAAAGCATCGGCAACTTCGATCCGAACTGCGTGCTGGCAAAGTCGGGCCGAAGGTCAATCCCGCCGCAACTTCGCACCGACTATCGACACGAACTTGGCTCCGTGCTCGATCTCGAATCCACACCCGAGTTTCAGCGCCTTTCACCGGAGATGAAGGATGTCGTGCTGCACCTCGTCGCGGCGCACCACGGGCGCGCGCGTCCGCACTTCCCCGCCGACGAGATTTTCGATCCGCAAAGTCCGCATGAGCGCGCCACCGTCTTCGCCGCCGAAGCACCGCGCCGCTTCGCCCGGCTCCAGCGCAAATACGGCCGCTGGCATCTCGCCTGGCTCGAATCGCTGCTCCGCGCCGCCGACTACGCAGCCAGCGCCCATCCGAGCACCACCAAGGAGGAACAGGCGTGAGCACGCCCAATATCCGCATCTCAGTTGATCCCACGAATCCAGGACAATTCTTTGCCTGCTGCGGCATGCTCGAATTCGCCGGGCGCATCTCCGCCGATGCGGAAGGGCGTTTCAGCGGCGATGAGTTTTTGATCGAGAATGCTGGCGATCTCCCGTCGCTCATCTGCGCCATCACGAGCGCGAAGTTGCGGCAACTCGATGCGGACAACGCAACCTCCACGCGGATTCAGATCGAGGAGCCGTTTAACCTCCGGCTCGACTGGTGGAAAGACGATGTTCCGGCACTGGCGGCGCTCAAAGTATGGGCGGGAACGATGGAGAGCTTCCGGATCGCTCGGGCGATGCAAGATGCCATGCGTGCCGATCCTTTTTCGACGCCAGGTCTGCTTGACGCCGGCGTCATCGCCTATGATCCCGATGACAGAGAGAAGAAGGTCGAGCCCTTCTACTTCGACGCACGTCGCGGCCCCAACGCCCACTCCCGCGACGTGGGTTTTTCCCCCAACGATCTCAGCATGACCACGACGGCTTTTCCTGCCGTGGAGTTCCTTTGCCTCGTGGGTCTTCAACGCTGCCGGCCCGTTCCCTACGGCGCGACGCGCTCGCGCATCTACGACTACTTCCTGTGGTCGCAACCGCTCGCGCCAATGTTGCTGCCCGCCGCTGTGGCCGGGCTATTTGGGCGTGAGCGTGGCTATCGCTTCGAGAGTTGGTTCCGCACGGGGCAGAAAAAACACAAAGCGTTCATTACGGCGAAGCCGATTACCCAATGAGTGTCGTCAATCTCGTCAATGGCCCGGAGGGCCAAACGGAAATTGGCCGGTGGCGTCAGCCACCGGTTAGCGTTCACAGAGTTCCCGCCCCGGAGGGTGCGGCGGAACGGTGCGCCATTTCCCGCGCCCCTGCCGGGGCGCATGTGCGGGTGATGACAAACCGGTGGCTGACGCCACCGGCTAATTTCTCAACGCCCTCCGGGCGAAACACTCGCTTCAGCTTCAACCCAAAACCCACGAACCCATGAGCACACCGAATCAATACGACAAATACCTCGAACCCGATGGCCCAGCGGCCCTCGTCATCCGCCAGCACCTCGTGCCTGTCGAAGGCCGTGATGGAGTCCTGTTTCCTTCCACCTTTGCGGCCGGTGACGGCTTCGCCGGAGGTTACAATGTCGATTCCAGCCCGGACGGAAAAAACGTCTGCCTCGTCGATAGCGTTGGCTCCCAAGCGAACCGCATCGAGCCACTTTTCAAGGAAGACAAATACAAGGCACTCGTGCCGCAGGTCACCGTGAAGGCGGGTGAAAAGGTGGTGAGCATTCTTGAGGCGGGCCATCGCGCGGGCGATGCCATCGTGCGGTGCTCGGAGTTGCAGAAAGAGTTGCAGGACGCTTTCAAGGCGCTGCTCTCCGGCAGTGCCGAGCCGCTGGCGAAACTCGCACCGACTTCGCTCGTCTTTGGTGTTTGGGATTCACGCGACACGCAGGCCAAAGTGCCGCGCGTCATCTCCTCAACCATTCGCGCCTTCAATGTGCGCGAGCTCAGGCGCTCCGCTGTCTATACTCCTCCGGTCGATTACGCTGCACTCAATGTTTTCAGCGATGAAGACAAAGCGAAGGCCGAGGGAAACAGCAAAAGTCCGCTCGCACAGCGCGGATTCGTCCATAACCCAGCATCTGGATCGCATGGTGGCGTGATCGCCGATGGCGGTATTCGGCGTGATGCTACTCTCGCACTTGCCGCACTTCGACTGCTCAGCGTCGGGGGCGATAAGGAAAAGACGCTCGCTTTGCGCCGCTACATCCTTGGCCTGGCTTTGGTCGCGTTCACTTATCCCGCCGGAGGCTATCTGCGACAGGGCTGTCTGCTCGTCCTCGATGCGGAACGAGAAGATGCTCATTCGTGCAAGGAAGTATCTGCGGAAGGAAAGCGCACGGATTGCACGATCTCACACGACGAAGCGCTCGCCTTCGCCACGGAAGCAGCAAAGGCATTCGGCGTTGGCAAAGACCGTCCGGTTTCTTTCGATCCCGTCCGCGCGAAGACGGACGTTGCAGATGCGAAGGAAAAGAAGGGCAAGAAGGACAAAGAACCCGCTCCGGCAAAGTAAGCACTTGCCGTTATGTCGTCGCATCTCTGCATCACCATCCGTTTTCACGACGGCCTCTTTCATGGCCGGCGTGATGGCGGTGAACCGGAGTGGCCACCTTCGCCGCTTCGCGTTTTCCAAGCGCTCGTCGCGGCGGCAGCAGCACAGACCAATGAGCGCAACTCGCTCGCGCAAGCCGGGCCGATGCTCCGCTGGCTGGAAGCGCAGCCCGCACCGCTCATCGCCGCCCCCTCGGCACGACGAGGCGAAAAGTATCGGCTCTATGTACCGGACAATGTCGGCGACCTCGTCGCGCGTTCGTGGCGCAAAGGAAATCCCGGCAGCATCGCCGACTACCGCAGTGAAAAGGATGTGCAACCCATGCGTCTCGAAGGCGAAGACGCGGTGCATTATCTCTGGCCGCTCCCGCCGGACGACGCAGAGTTCGCGAACCACCGGCCTTTGCTGGAGAGCTGCGTGCGCGCGATCACGCATCTCGGCTGGGGCGTGGATATGGTCGTGGCCGATGCCTCAGTCCTCTCGGAAGAAGACGCGGAGAAGTTGCCGGGCCGTCGCTGGCAACCTATAGCAGGCGATCCTCGCAATGCGCTGCGCGTCCCGCTCGCAGGCACGCTCGACGATTTGAACAAACGCTACGCGGCCTTTCTCCAGCGCGCGCGTCCCGAGGGTTTCCATCCCGTTCCGCCCCTCTCACGATTCCGGGTCGTCAGTTATCTCAGAGGCACTGAGCCGCCTGCTCTGCCGTTTGCCGCGTTCACCTTTCTCACGCCCACCGCCGACGGGATGCGCCCCTTCGATCCCGTGCGCAATGGGATGCGGGTGGCCGGCATGATGCGCCATGCCGCTGGCGAGGAGAGCGTCGCCGCCGCACTCGGCTGGCCGGACGAAAAAGTGCGCCAGATGATCCACGGCCACGCGGAGCCGGAAGGTGCAGCACATCAGCCGACTAATGGCCCCCGCTTCGCTTTCATCCCCATTCCGAGCATTGAGCCGCGTG
>JBGTDR010000059.1:0-46399 GCA_041748215.1 Chthoniobacterales bacterium | reverse complement strand
CGGCGCGGACGACGAGGCGGGGGGAGTCGTCGCGGGCGGAGCATCGACCACCTGCCCGAGCAGCGGAGTCACGGAAAGCAGCGCCGCAGCGCCAACGAGGGAGGCGTGTAAGTTCATGCTTTGGTGAGGTCGAGAGCCTTGAGGATGCCCTGGTCGGTCACCTCGATCTGGAAGATGAACTTCTGACCTTTTTGAATGTTCACGTCGCTCAGCGTCGAGGGGATCAACATCGGGATGATGTCACCACTGCCATCGATGCCGACGGAAATCAACCGGCCTTCCGACGGTGAAAACCCGAGGACGTTGAGAATTTCGCCGGTGACCTTGTAAGTATTTCCCCGGAGGCTGTTGGAATTTTCGAGATATGCGGCGACTTCGAGCGGGGCGGTTGTCCGGTAGGCGTCAGCGGAGCGATTGAGAAAAAAACTGCCTGCGGCGAAGGCCGCAATGAGCGCGGCGAGGCCGGCGGCGAGCCAGATGGGCGGAAACGAGGAGCGGGAGCGGCGGGCCACTTGGGAGCGGGTTGGAAATTCAGAGTTTGGAGTCGGGACGGGGAATGGGGAAGCCGGATTGCACGCGACTATTGCATGCGCGACGTCCGGCAGCCGCACCACGCAAGAAAAAGACCGGCTGCGATGTGAGCCGTCAGCACCCAGGCACAGACCCCGGCGGGTGAGAGTGCGGTCTGAATGACGGTCACGACAATGTCGTAATAACGTTCGTCGCGCAGAGTCTGCAGCACGCCGGACCAGCTCCAATAAGCTGAAATGAAAGGGCGAACCGTGTTGCCAATGGCCTCGGGCAGCGCGAGGACCGCACCGGAAAGTGGAAGCTGGAATCCGACCAGATAGATCGACACCAGAGACGCCTGCTCCGCGCTTACCATCCAGCTCGAAATGGCGAGGCAGATCGCCGTCATTGCCGCATTTACAAGCAGGAGAAAAAGAAGCTGCGTTGCGAGGTCGCCGGGGAACTGGCAGACAAAATGAACGAAGAGCCCCATCCAGATCGATTGCGCGGCGACCAGCAGAGCGAGAAATACCGCCTTGCTGGCGACGTAACTGACCGGGCGCAGGCCGCTGAGTTTTTCTTTCTCGAAGATGAGGCGTTCTGCGGCGATTTCGCGCCCGGAATTGTTCGCTCCCATGAGTGTGAGCAGGATCACCTGAAACATCACGATGCCGGAAATAAGGCTGCCGATCTTGCTGGATTGCTCGAGAAATTCGAACGACTCGGTGAATTGCCGGGCAGCGTCGAGGTTGAGGCCAACGCTCAGGTTTCGGACCTCGGGCAGGCCATTCCACGCGAAGATCGCAACCAGCACCGGAAATCCCAGGATGAGCCCGAGCTGCAGAAAAATCTGACCGCGGCTGCGGGAAAAGATCCGAAAACGTCGCTCGAGCAGCGTGAGGAATTGGCTCAGAGCTCCGGGCAACGCTGCAATCGGAGGTGGGGCCGGGACAGCCGATTCGTCGAATGGTGTCCCGGCTTCACTGGTCTCTGGGGCCGAACTCTCGAGAGGCGCGTCGTGGGAGGCGTCTCCGGCGACAGGATACCCGGGTTTGCCATCCAGGGCGGCGGGACGTTGCAGTTCTGCGCTGTAAGCCGTTGCGTGTTTTCGCCACGATTGGGCCCAGGCGGACGGCGTTCGTTCATCGAGCCGCGCATAAAGGTCTTCGACCTGATCCACGCGGAAATAATGGGCGAGGTGTTGGGGCGGGCCGTGGTAAGCGAGTGCGCCGCGTGTGAGAACCACGACGGAATCGTAAAGTTCGAGGTGCCGCAGGCTGTGGGTGACGGAAATCACGAGTCGATCGTGGGCGGCGAGCGCGTGAAGCAGGCGCACGATTTCATCCTCGGCCTGGGCGTCGAGGCCGCTGGTCACTTCGTCGCAAAGCAGGAGGGAGGGAGCGCTGGCGATTTCCATCGCGAGGGCGAGGCGGCGTTTTTGTCCGCCGGAAAGTACCGCGACGCGGCGGTCGGCAAATTCGCCCAAGCTGACTTCGTCGAGCGTCCGCTCCACTGTGGCCCGCAGCGTTTCGCCCCGGCAGCCACGCACGCGGAGGCGCACGGCGGCTTCGACACTCTCGAATGCCGTCAATTCATCGTGCGCGATGCTGAACTGCGGAACGTACCCGATTTCCGACGGGGCGAAATCGTGATGGGTCAGGTCACGGGATTCCCAGAAGACGAGACCTTCCTCATCCCCTTCGACGATGCCGGCGATCGTTTTGAGCAACGTACTTTTGCCGCAGCCCGAGGGGCCGATTACCGCCGTGAAATGGCGCTTCGGCAGGCTCAGATTGATGTCAGCGAGGATTGGCTGGATCGCGTCGCCCCGGCCGACGAAGAGGGAAACGTCCTGAAGTTCGAGCACGGGCGGGAGGTTGAGCGAGCGGCCCCGGACTGACAAACCGAAAACCGGGCCGCCTGGGCTACAGCCGGATGCGGCCGAGCGCGATCGCCGCGGCGGTGGCGATCAGCATGACGATAGCCGACAGGGCAAACGCAGCGGAGAGGTCGCCACTTTCCACGCGAAAATAAATCGCAAGCGGCAACGTCTCGGTGCGACCGGGGATGTGGCCGGCCAGCATGAGGGTGGCACCAAATTCTCCGAGACCTCGGACAAACGCCAGGATCGTGCCGGCGAGCACGCCGGGCCAGGCCAGCGGGACCATGAGCCGCCACAGGATTTGCCACTCGTTGTAACCGCAGGTGCGCGCAGCATCGAGCAGCTCGCGGTCGATCTGGAGAAACGCTGCACGCGTCGCGTAATACATCAGCGGAAATGCGACGCACACTGCGGCAATCACGGTGGCCGACCACGAAAAAACGATTGCGATACCCACGTCGGCCAGGATACGCCCGACCGGCGACTGACGCCCGAAAAGCACGAGAAGAATCAATCCGAGCACGGTTGGCGGCATCGCGACCGGCAGTAGAAGCAGCGTATCGACAAAAACACCGAGGCGTTTGCCGAAGTCGAGCCGCGCCCGCGCGAGCAGGATGCCGAATACCACCACGATCAACGTGGCGGTGATCGATGTCTTGAGCGAAATCCAGAGCGGCGAGAAATCCATTCGGCACCTTCAGGATGCGGGATCCGCGAAGCCGAGTTCCCGAAATTTTTCCCGGACGACCGGTGCAGTCCTCAGAAATTCCAGAAACGCGTGCGCAGCCGCAGGTTCCGGAGCACTGGAGAGCACGGCCGCAGGATACGTAATCGGGGCGTGGGAATTTTTCGGCGCTTCGGCCGCAATTTTTACCGCGTCGGTGGTCAGCGCGTCGGTGAGGTAGACGATGCCGGCGTCCACGTTGCCCGACGCCACGTACGTCAGCACCTGGCGCACGTTGTTTCCGTAAATCAATTTCGGCGTCAGAATTTCCTGCAGGTCGAAATGCTCGAGGACCTCGCTGGCGTATTGCCCAGCGGGCACGCTGCGAGGTTCGCCGATGGCGATCCGCTTAACTGAGGAATCTGCCAGCGCGGCGAAATCAGCCGGGCTGGTTTTATCCGCGGGAATTACGAGCACGAGTCGATTGCGGAGGAGGACGGTGCGGCTGTCTCCGGCGATCAGCGATTTCGCGGCGAGGGCGTCCATCGGTTTTTCCGCGGCGGAAACAAAAAGGTCGACCGGGGCGCCGTTTTCGATCTGCTGCTGGAGCGATCCGGAGGATCCAAAAACCAGCGTGATTTTGGTGTCCGGTTTCTGCGCGACGTAGAGGGATTTCGCCTGCTCGAGGGCCTCGCGCAGGCTGATCGCGGCAGCGACGGTGATTTCTGCCGCACGGATCGAATGCGGTGCGAGCAGTCCCAGAACGACGGCGAGAACGAGAGAAATCGCGCGGCGCATGGGAGGAGATTGTCCCGCGGCGGCGGAGTGCGCCGTCAGCTGTGCCGGCGGCGTTTCACCTTGAGCTGGGCGAGCGATTTGAGCAGTGCCGCTTGAACGGCCGCATTTTCTTCGTCGCCGATCTGATCCGATTTCATGGCCTCTTCGGCGCGGCGGACCGCTTCTTCGGCGAGGCTTTCGTCGATGTCGCTTTCCTTCACGGCCATGTCGGTGAGCACCGAAACCGACGTTTGGGTGATTTCGACAAATCCTTCACTGACTGCGAGCAATTCCTCCTGGCCTCCCTTCATCACGCGAAGTTCGCCGGGAGCAAGCTTGGTCATGAGTGGAACGTGCTGCGGCAAAATGCCGAGCTCGCCCTCGATCCCGGGGATGACGACGGAATCGACGTCGTCGGAATACGTCATGGATTCAGGAGTGACGATTTCGAGTCGTAGAGTGGCCATGGTGATGAAGGTTTCAGGATTTAGGTTTCAGGATTCAGGCCGGATGTTCAGAACCTGAAACCCGAAACCTTGAACCTGAAACCTTCGAAAGCTAGTCCTTGATCTGGTCGATCGAGCCCTTCATGTAGAAGTTCTGCTCCGAGACGTCGTCATGTTTGCCTTCGAGGATTTCTTTGAATCCCTGAACGGTCTGTTCGATCGTGACGTATTGGCCGGGGGTGCCGGTGAAGACTTCGGCCACGTGGAACGGCTGGCTGAGGAAACGCTGGATTTTGCGGGCGCGGAAGACCGTGAGTTTATCTTCGGGCGAAAGTTCATCCATGCCCAGAATCGCGATGATGTCCTGCAGATCCTTGTAGCGCTGGAGCACGACTTGAACGCCACGGGCGACCTTGTAGTGCTCCTCGCCGACGATGTCGGGCGAAAGCGCCTTGGAGGTCGAGGCGAGGGGATCGACGGCGGGATAAATGCCGAGTTCCGCGATGGAACGTTCGAGCACGATCGTCGAATCGAGGTGGGCAAATGTGTTGGCCGGCGCGGGGTCGGTCAAATCGTCCGCGGGCACATAAACGGCCTGGACCGAGGTGATCGAGCCTTTGGTGGTCGATGTGATCCGCTCCTGAAGCTGGCCCATTTCCGCCGCGAGAGTCGGCTGGTAACCGACCGCGGAGGGAGTGCGGCCGAGCAGCGCCGACACTTCGGAACCGGCCTGCGAAAAACGGAAAACGTTGTCCACGAAAAGCAGCACGTCCTGGTTCTTCTCGTCGCGGAAATATTCCGCCATCGCGAGGGCGCTCAGGGCCACGCGGAGACGGGCTCCCGGAGGTTCGTTCATCTGACCGAACACGAGTGCAACTTTCGACTCTGCGAGATTGTCCTGCTTGATGACGCCGGCGTCGCTCATCTCGTGGTAGAGATCGTTGCCTTCGCGCGTACGCTCGCCGACTCCGGCGAATACCGAGAAACCACCGTGGGCCTTGGCGATGTTGTTGATGAGCTCGAGAATGACAACCGTTTTGCCAACGCCCGCACCACCGAACGCTCCAGCTTTACCACCCTTGGTGAAGGGGCAGATCAGATCGATGACCTTGATGCCGGTTTCGAGAATGCTCGCTTTGGTGTCCTGATCGACAAGCTTTGGTGCCGCGCGGTGGATCGGGTAACGTTTGGTCGCAACGACCGGGCCGCGTTCGTCCACGGGATCGCCGGTGACGTTGAAGATGCGGCCGAGAACGCATTCACCGACCGGAACGGAAATCGGGTTCCCAGTGGCGGTCACCGCGGTGTCACGCTTGAGACCTTCGGTGGTGGACATCGCGATGGCTCGGACCCACTTGTCGCCGAGGTGCTGCTGAACTTCGAGGACCAGCTTGACCGGTTTGCCTTCGACGTTGTGGTCGATCTCGAGGGCGTCGTAAATTTTGGGAAGATCGCCTTCGAAAGCGACATCGACGACGGGGCCGATGACCTGAACGATTTTGCCTTGGTTGCTCATAATGTGATGTCGTGGATGCGTTCGCGGATGCGCGGGGATTATTGGAGAGCCATCTGAGCGGTCGTGATTTCGAGCAGCTCGCTGGTGATGCCGGCCTGGCGGACTTTGTTGTATTCGAGGGTGAGATCCTTCACGAGGCCCTTCGCGTTGTCGGTCGCGTTTTTCATCGCGACCATGCGCGCACTGTGTTCGGAAGCGCGGGCATCGAGGATCATCTGATAAATGCCAAAATGCACGTAGTACGGCAGGATCGAATCGAGGACTTCGTGCGGATCCGGTTCGAAGAGAAATTCCGAGCCGTCGTGATCGCCTTCGGGTGCGGCCTCGCTGACGACGAGCGGGGAGATCGGGAGCAACGTAATCGCAGTCGGTTCCTGGCGCAGCGTGTTGACGAAGCGTGAATAAAGAACAGTCACGCGATCCACGTCGCCGGAGAGGAATCGCTCGATGCAAAACTTCGAGATCGTTTTGCTCTGAAGAAACGTCGGCTGATCGGGCAGTTCAAAGTCCGCGATCAGATTGCGTTTGGTCCGCGCGACGAATTGTTTCGCTTTGCGGCCCGAGGTGACAAAATCGGTGCTGGCAGCATCGAATCGCAGGGCTTCGCGAAAGAGGTTGGTGTTCAGGCCGCCGCAAAGTCCCTTGTCAGTACTGAGCACGAGCACGAGCTCCCGTTTGACTTCACGTTCCTGGAGCAGCGGGTGCAGCCCCGGATCGACGCGTCCCTTGAGTGCAACGAGCACGCGATTGAGCAGGCGGGCGTACGGATGACCGGCGAGCGCCGCGATCTGCGCTTTGCGCATCTTCGACGCCGCGACCATCTGCATCGCCTTGGTGATCTGGGCGGTGTTTTTGACGGACTTGATGCGCCGTCGGATGTCGCGTGTGCTGGGCATGGGGCCGAAGTTCTAAAGGTTCAGAGCGGGCGGGAGTCCTACTGGAACGTCTTCTGGAATTCGTCGAGTGCGGCGACGAGCGCGGCTTCGACATCCTTGTCGATCGTCTTTTTCTCGAGGATGTCGTTGAGGATGCCTTCTTTGCGCACGCTGAGGAATTCCTGCAGTTTCGTTTGAAATTCTTTCACCCGCTCGACAGGGATTTTGTCGAGATAACCGCGCTGCATCGCGAAGATGATGGCGGACTGCATCTGGACCGGAATCGGGCTGTATTGCGGCTGTTTGAACAGCTCGACCACGCGTTGACCACGGTCCAGCGTCGCTTTCGTTTTGGCGTCGAGGTCGGAACCGAATTGGGCGAATGCCGCCAGTTCGCGATACTGCGCGAGGTCGCCCTTGATTTTGCCGGCGACCTGTTTCATCGCCTTGATCTGCGCGGCTGATCCGACGCGCGACACCGAAAGTCCCACGGAAACCGCAGGACGGATGCCCTGATAAAACAGATCGGTTTCGAGGTAAATCTGGCCGTCGGTGATCGAGATGACGTTGGTCGGAATGTAGGCGGACACGTCGCCCGCCTGCGTTTCGATGATCGGGAGCGCCGTGAGCGAGCCGTTGCCGTGGTCTTTGTTCAGCCGCGCCGAGCGCTCGAGCAGGCGGCTGTGAAGGTAAAACACGTCGCCGGGATACGCTTCACGACCCGACGGACGCTTGAGCAACAGGGAAACCTGCCGGTAGGCGACAGCGTGTTTCGAGAGATCATCGTAAATGATCAGGGCATCCATGCCATTTTCCATGAACCACTCGCCCATCGACGCACCGGAAAACGGGGCGATGTACTGGTTGGTCGCGGAGTCGGCTGCCGATGCGCAAACGATGATCGTGTATTTGAGGGCATCTTCCTCTTCGAGAATCTTGATGACGCGGGCGATGTTGGCATTTTTCTGCCCGATCGCGACGTAGATGCTGTAAAGTGGGCGGTAATCCTTGTCGCCGGAAAGCTCGGCTTCCTTGTTGGCGCGTGACTGGTTGATGATCGTATCGATAGCAATCGTCGTTTTGCCCGTTGCGCGGTCACCAATGATCAGCTCGCGCTGGCCGCGGCCCACGGGAACCATCGCGTCGATGGCCATGATGCCCGTCTGCACCGGCTGGCTCACGCTCTGGCGGGTGATGATTCCCGGAGCGGTTTTTTCCACGGCGGCAAACTGGGTCGCGCCGATTGGTCCTTTGCCGTCGATGGGTTCACCCAGAACGTCGACCACGCGGCCGAGGAGTTCCTTGCCGACGGGAACCTGGAGCAGCTTGCCCGTCGATTTCACCTCGTCGCCTTCGACGACCTGAGTGTAATCACCGAGGATGACCGATCCGACTTCAGTTTCTTCGAGGTTGAGGGCGATGCCTTTGAGGCCGCCCGGGAACTCGAGCATTTCGTTGAGCATTGCGCCGCTCAAGCCTTCGATGCGGGCAACGCCGTCACCGATCTCGCGGACGACGCCGACGTTGGACTTGGTGGCTCCGGCGGTCTGGATGCCGTGAATCTTGGATTCGAGTTCCTGAAGAATGGTGCTCATAGCGGGTGGATCGGGCGGGTTAAAGTTGTTCCTTGAGAAGTTGCAGGCGGTTAAAAATGGTGCCGTCCCAGACGTCGCTGCCGATCTGGATGCGGAGGCCGCCAATGAGAGACGGGGTGACCTTGAACTCGGTCGTGATGTCTTTGCCGTGGGCGGTGTGGATCGAACGCACGATGGATTCGGCGGTGGCCGGATCGAGCGGCAGGGCGCTCTGGATAAAGGCGTGGCGGCGTTCGGTTTCGAGGCGCACCAGGCGGGTGAATTCCTTGAGGATCGCGACGTAATGACGCGGTTTTTGCTGAACGATCCAATCCGCCAGCTCGGAGGCCTTGGCGGGGTCGAGCCTGCCGTCGGTGAGACTGGCATGAAACACTTCGCGGGAAATGCGGCGGGCCTCCTTGGTGATCTTCATTCGGTCGGGTGGTCGGGTCGCGGTTAAGCGGTGAGTTCGGCCGTGGTTTCCTGGGTGAGGCGTTTCTGGTCTTCCGGCGTGAGGACCTTGCCGGTCACGCGGGCCGTCGTGTCGATCACGAGTCCGACCATTTCGCGCTTCACTTCGCTGGTCACGCGATTGCGTTCGTTTTCGATGTCGACCTTCGCTTTGGCGATAATTTCTTCGGCCTGGCGGATGGCAGCCTGGGCCTGGCGTTCGGTGAGCGCTTCGCTGCTCTTGCGCGCTTCGTCGAGCAGAACCTGGGCGTCCGCGTTGGCCTTGCGCAGGATCTCTTGATAATTTTTTTCGGATTCGACGAGCTGCTGTTTGATTTTTTCGGCGTTGTCCTGAGCTTCCGCGATGCGGCGGCGGCGCTCTTCGAGCATTTGGACGACCGGGCCGAAGGCAAATTTGCTCAGCACGAGATAGACGATCAGAAACAGGATGACTTGCGCCAAAAATTTGGGCCAGGTGACTCCGAAGGTCGTGAGAAGTTGGGTGATTGCGTCCATGGGTAAGATTCGCCGGGTAAAAAGGGCGGGCCGCCCGGCTCGGCCGGGCGGCTCCGCGAAGGGGTGACTCAGGCTCCTGCGAAAGCGCGAATGAGCGCGTAAATCGCGATCGCTTCCGCCAGCGCCATGCCGATGATGCCGAGGGTCAATACTTTACCGAAGGCTCCGGGATTGCGTCCAACGGCTTCGACCGCGCGGGCGCCGATCATTCCGATTCCGACGGCGGCTCCGGCACCGGCGATGCCGAGCGTGAAGCTGCCCGTGATTCCGCCAGCGGCGGCAACGTCAGCGGCTGCTGCGAGTAATGGTGTCATGGTGATGGTTCTTTCTGTGTTTTGTGGTTTATCACCGGCGCCCGCAGTCGTGCCACGGTCCCGACGGCGAAAGTGTCATTAGTGGTGGGCGTCCTCCTCGTCGTGGGTCGTCGAGAGCTGGATGTAAACCGCGCAAAGCAGGGTGAAAACGAGCGCCTGAAGAATTCCCACGAGGAGCTCGAGGAAATAAAACGGGATCGGCACGATTACGCTGGAGATGTAGGCGACCACGGTCGGAAGACCGAGCGAGTTGCCCAGCGTGATCATCGTGGTGAGCAGGTTTTCACCAGCAAAAACATTGCCGAAAAGACGCAACGAAAGCGAAACGGGCCGGAAGGCGATGGAAATGACCTCGATGATGCCGACGAAGAAAAAGATGGGTGCGAGGCAGATCGCCATCACGCCGGCCAGGCCGCCCTTGACGCCAAAGATGTGCTTCAACGTGCCGCCGACTCCCATTTCCCCGATCGTCCAGTAGATCCAGAGCGCCATGAAGACGGTCGCCATTGCGAGAGTCATGTTCAGATCCGCGGTGCCCGGGCGAAGCAGCGGGGTTTCGACGTAAGCGACCGTGAGCGGACCGGTTTTTTCGCCCCAGCCGATCGAGCCGACGCCGGGTAGCAAAGCGAACCAGTTTGCGACGAGAATGTAGATGAACAGCGTCGCCAGCAGGCTGAACGTCTTCGCGATCATGTGGCGGCCGACAATGCCTTCCATCATGTCGTAAAGTGCCTCGACGATGGCTTCGAAGGCATTCTGGCCGCCGCCGGGCACCAGCGTCAGATTTTTGGTGGCGGTACGCGCAAGGAAAATCACGAAAAGCACCACCAACGCGGAGACAAAAACGGAATTGGTGAGCCACTCGAGATAGCCGACCTCCAACTGCTCGGTCCAAACGGATTGAGCATTCAGCGGTATCGCTGCGGCGAGCGGGAGGGCAAAATTCATCGTTGAGTCAAAATAGGTGGGTGCTCCGGGCGTCGATCCCGTCGCCCCAGAGCCGGGAATGTGGCTGGGTGCGACAACGTCGCGATGCCGGGAGCGGGCATCCGGCCGGTAAAGAATGCGATGCCCCGCGGGATGACAAGACCAATTTGTGAAAAATTTCACAAGCGGGGGATTCCGGGGGCGGATTCATCGGGAAAAAGCGGTGATAGCGAAACGATCCCGTGAGTTCAACCCAGGAAACCCGGCTGGCCTGCGGGAGGGTGAGAAATGGTGCAAATCGACGCCGTGGGAGCGGCGGCGAGCTGGTGGGTAAGGCCGCCTGCAAACCTGCTGGTAAAAATCCGCCCGGGGGCTGCGGCGATGCGGAAAGGGCGGTCCCTTGGATCTGCTGCAACGGTGGATGAGCGCGCTGGTAGAAGCGGGTGCGGAGCGTGTAACGTCATCGCCGGTTTATGGTTTATTTATGAAACGAGCATTGATTTTTTGGGGCGGTTGGGATGGGCACCATCCCGAAGCGGTGGCGAATCTTTTTGCGGGCGAGCTGCGCAAAGCGGGATTCGAGACGGTGATTGATCCGCATCTGGATCGGCTGGCCGACGGGGACGCGCTGCGCATGTTTGATTTGATCGTGCCGTGCTGGACGATGGGCTCGTTGAGCCCCGGGCAGACGGTGGGACTGCAAGCGGCCGTCAAGGCGGGCACTGGGCTGGCCGGAGCGCACGGCGGCATGGGCGATGCGTTTCGTGGCAACGTCGATTACGAGTGGATGGTCGGTGGCAAGTTTGCGGGGCATCCGTATGTCGGCCCGTACACCGTCCGGTTGACAGATCGGGAGCACCCGGTGACGGAGGGCCTGCCGTCCGACTTTGTTTACGAATCGGAGCAATATTATTTGCTGGTCGATCCAGGAATTCACGTGCTCGCGGAAACGGATTACTCCTTCGAGGGGCGGACCGTTGCGATGCCCGTGGCGTGGACGAAAAAATGGGGGGCGGGCCGGGTTTTTTATTCGGCCCTTGGTCACAATCCCGATGAGTTCGCCCGCTTTCCGACGGCTCTTGACCTCACGATGCGCGGGATGATCTGGGCGGCGCGAAAATGAAAACGCCTCCCCCCGCGATAATTGGCATCATTGGCTGCGGAAATATCTCGAAGGCGTATTTCGAACGCAGCCGATTATTTGGAAACCTCGAAGTCGTCGCATGTGCGGACGCGGACCTTGAGCGAGCGAGGGCGGTGGGCCGCCAGTGGGGTGTGCGCGGCGTCACGGTCGAAGAATTGCTCGCGGATTCCGAAATCGCGATCGTTGTGAATCTGACGATTCCGCAGGCTCACGCGGAAATTGATGTCCGCATCCTGCGTGCGGGCAAACACGTCTTCAGCGAGAAGCCATTCGCCCTCGACCTTGCCGAGGGACGGGAGGTGCTCGCGGTGGCAGCGGAAACCGGGCGCCGGGTCGGATGTGCTCCGGATACCGTCCTGGGAGCAGCGGTGCAGACGGCGCGCGGTCTTCTCGACGAAGGCATCATCGGAAAACCAGTGGCTTTCAATGCCATGATGCAATGCCGCGGTCACGAACACTGGCATCCGTCGCCCGAATTTTATTATCAGCGCGGGGGCGGGCCAATGTTCGACATGGGACCCTATTATCTGCACGCGCTCATCACTCTCCTTGGTCCGGTGCGGCGCGTCGCGGGTCTGACGTCCATTTCCTTCCCGGAGCGTCTGATTACCAGCGAACCGAAGCGGGGGACCCGCGTGCCGGTCGAAATTCCGACCCACGTCACGAGCCTGCTGGAATTTTGCAACGGGACGACGGGCACGCTGGTCACCAGCTTCGACGTGCGCGGACCGTTCACAAATCCGGTGATCGAAATCTTCGGTTCGGATGGCACGCTCCACGTTCCGGACCCGAACAATACGAATGGCACGGTGCGCGTCGGAGCGGCCGGGAGTCCGGAGTGGCGGGATGTGGCCCACACGCATCCGTACGCGGACGGATCGCGTGCGCTGGGAGTGGCGGATCTTGCCGCGGCCCTCGTGTCGGGGCGGGATCACCGCGCCAACGAGCGGATCGCGTTGCATGCATTGGAAATCATGGAAGCGATTCACGTGAGCAGCCGCGAGGGGAGGCACATCATTCTGGAAACGACGTGCGAACGCCCCGAGGCGATGCGCCGGGATTTGCCGGAATTTGTCCTCGATCCGTGAATTTTTCGGATTCCAACACCTGCTAAATCGTCCGTTTTTTTACCAACACCATGCGTTCACCTCTGCTCGAACTTTTGCCCAATCGGGTCCGCCGCAACTACGCCGGCGGACTTTATCTGGATCGCTGGGAACACCGGGCGGAACCACGGGATGGCGGCCAGCCTGAGGACTGGCTGGCGTCGACCACGGCGGCGATCAATCGCGGCATGCCGGACGTCGAGGCGGAAGGCCTTGGACGCACGCCTGGGGAGGACGGTCGGCCGCGCGTGCTGGCGGAACTTTTTCGCGAAGAGGGAGAATATTATCTCGGATCCCGCCACCTCGAGCGACTGGGCCCGGATCTCGGATTTCTGGCGAAACTGCTCGATTCGTCGATGCGTTTGCACACGCAGGCGCATCCGACGCGGGAGTTCGCGCGGGAAAGGCTGGGGTCGCCGTGGGGCAAGCTCGAGTGCTACGTGATCCTGGCGGTGCGCCCGGAATTCCCGGGGACGATCCGGTTGGGATTCCAGCATCCGCCGACGCGGGACGAATGGCGTGAAATCATATCCACGCAGGACGTTGCGCGCATGGACGCGTGTTTTGATGCGATTCCGGTGCACCCGGGCGAGGTGTGGTGGGTGCCGGGCGGAATGGTGCACGCGCTCGGTGCCGGCCTGTTGTTGCTGGAAGTCATGGAACCGTCGGATCTCGTGGTTCGGTGTGAGTTCGAACGCGAGGGCATCGTGGTTCCTCAGGATGCCCGCTTCATGGGGCGGGACCTCGAATTTTGCCTGGACGTGTTTGATTACACCGGACGGTCCGTCGAGGACGTCAAATCGCTTTGCCGGGTCGCGCCGGAGGAGCTGGGTCGTTCGGAATCACACGTTGAGGAGCGCTTGCTGGCGTGGGCGCGCACCCAATGTTTCGAAGTCCGACGGCTGTCTGTTCGGGCGGAATATTCCTGGCCGCCAGTTGGCAGCGCCCGCCTCGTGGTGGTCGCGTCCGGCACGGGCCGGGCTGTCAGTGGTGGCCGCACCGACCCGCTCGCGGCGGGATCGCGGTTTTTCATTGCCGCCGGCGCGGACGCCGTCGTGCTCACTCCGGACGCGGAGCAGACGCTCGAACTGTGCGTCTGTCAGCCGGAGGGTTGAGGCTGGGATCGCCGGTTGTGGCGCGAGCGATTGATTAGTTCGATCGACCGGCTGTGAAATAATCGCGGGGATTCTCGATGAGAAAAGTGCGGACATCGCGGGCGCTGAAGCCTGCTTTCAACAGGGCCGGAACGGTGTCGGTGATCATGTAGGCGTGAGTCCGGCGGCGCACCTCGGGGTGGCGGTCTTCGATCTGGACGAGGATCCGGTCATCCTTCCACTGCCAATAACAGTCGATGGAAATGAGCACCGACGAGGAATGACCGCGTTCGCAAAGGTGCCGGATCAAAAAGACGAGGTCCTCCCATGGAGTGTGAAACTCGTACCCGAAGTTGTTGAAAAGAAACCGGCCGCCTTCCTCGGCGATGCCGAGCAGGACATCGGCCATTTGTTCGCGCGTCCGTCCGCCCCAGCCGAATTCCGCCTCGACGTGCGAAAAAAACGTCTGGGTCGGGTTCGCTCCATTTTTTACGAGGATATCGAATTGCTCCCGTGGCTCGAAGATCGTGTGGCAGGCAATCGGCACCCGGGTTGCCGCATTGACCCTCGCGGCGCAGCGAAAATTCATTTTCTCCCATTCGGTGAGCGGTGATCGGTTCCCGGCGACTTTGATGATGGCGGCTCGAATCCCCGTGCCGTCGATTCCTTCGGTGACCTCGCGAAACATACGTTCTTCGACCTGCTTTTCGTCGAGGTCGAGGATCCACTGAGGAGAAGCCTGGGCGAGGTACGCTCCGGTGGAAACAAGGATGTTGACCGGCGTCTGCAGGGCAATCTCCTGGTAAAGCGTGATGTCGCGGGCAGGACTGAGGTCGACCAGCGTGTCGATGCCGACGCGGGCGGCGTCGTTGAGCAACTCGACCGCGAAGGCGACTGATTCCGCGCGTCGGTGGTTCGGAATTTGGCCATAGAGCACGTGCTCGTGGACGAGCGTCGTGCCCATGGCATCGGGCGGAAGCGGGCCGCGGATCGTCGGCAGGGCGGGATGTTCCCCGCCGGATCCAATGGTCGGGGTGGGTTCGATCATGGGTGGTGCCGCCTCAGGCGGTGAGTTCGAGATTGCGGCTCCCGCCGGGCCACCTGAGCTGGAGCGTGAGGGGACGATTGGTTTTGGCAGTGACGACCACGGGCTCCTCGCTGGAGTTTGAACGGGCGGCAATGCGCAAGTCCACCGTGGTGTCTTTGCCAAAGGGGTAGTTGTCCACGCCGTGAGCTTCGGTGAGTTGCACGTCCCAAACCAGGCTCCGCGACGGGAAGTCAGGCCTAAGTCCGATCACGTATTCGAGAAAAACCGCGATGGGCCCGACGCCACCCCAGCCCACGAAGTCGCTCATCGCGGGTTTGCCGGGGGTTGGGTGTTCGGGCGAATAATTTTCCCAATACGTGCCCGTGGTTTCGTAAACGGTCGTCACGAATTCGTGATGACCGCGGCCGAGTTCGTGCGCGAGGGCATCCGCACCGATGGCGGTGAGGGCGCGAAAAACCATGTAGTTCGTCGAGGGCCAGACGCCGCCGAGCCAGTATTGGCCTCCGATCTCGCCCTTGTAGTTTGGGTTGTCGGCCGAGATCGACGGGATGGGGTGGGGGCGGCCAAACGTGCGTGGGTCGGTGAGGTGCGCGAGCAGGCGTTCACGGCGGTCGGATGGAACGATCCCGGCCGCCAGTGGCCAGAATCCCGCGATCGACTTCACGTCGCTCAGGCTGCCGTCGCGCCGCCGATCCACGTAAAAGCCAAGCTCCTCGTTCCACATTTTGTCGTTTACGTGGGCGGACAGGCGGTCGATCTCGGGTTGGAGATCGGCAGCGTCGGCCTCGCGTCCGAGCGTGTCGGCCATTTGCAGCAGGATCCGGGCGGCAAAGATTGCCTGCGCCGTCGAATCGATCCAGCTCAGGTGGTCATGATCCCACTTCGGACTTACGTTGGGCGACACACGGGATTGATTATCCATGCCGTTCGACCAGCCGGTGCTCCAGTAGGTGCCATCGGGCCAGGTGCGATTTTTTCGGGTCCAGCGGTAATACGCGAGCAGCGGCGGAAAAACCTGGGCCAGACGCTCACGGTCGCCGAATTGCCGGAAATACTCCCACTCGGCCCACGGCAGCAAATTTGGGCCGGTGCTGTTCGGATCAGAATAGTGAAAAAAATCCTCACCGTTCCACTGACGGATCTCACGGCAGATGAATCCGCTCGGATGCTGCTTGGTGTAAAAATTATCGAGAGTTTTCTGGAACGGAAATGCCCGCTCACCGTAACGCGCCCACATGAGGATAAAAACCGAGTCCCACATAAACAGGCAGTCGTTGAACGCCGTGTCGATGAAGGGTGTGATGAAGCCGGTCTCGAGGGGGGCGCGCCGGGTATTGCGAAACGCCAGATCCCATGCCCGCCAATATCCGTCGATCGCGCTCTGGTGGCCTTCCCAGTGCGGTGACGGCAACAACGGCCGCGATTCCGCAAAATTTTTCGGGAACGACCGGTCGGGCATTCGTCCAATGAAGACGTTTTCTGCGACGAGCGGATCCGCGGCGGATTTGTCTTTGTAATGAACGGGGCGATCCCATCGCGTGAGCGGATAGGGCCATTCGGCGGTGTCGGAGGATGCCATGATTTTTTGGGTGGAATGTGGGACGGATCAGTCTGGCTGGCGATTTGTCCAGAGCTCGAGATCGTCCCAGTCGAGTTCCGCCGCCTGACCGCGTGATTTCAGAAAATCGACGACCCAGTCCGACGTGTAACATTTGATCGGATTGAACTGCTTCATTCCCGATGGTTCGGCGTTTTCCGGGTGGTGCGTGTAATCGTGAACGTCGAAAAGAACGGTGCGGCGGCCACCGTCTTGCGTGACGGCAAACCAGCACCGGCCGGTCTCGGCGTTCCCCTCGCGGTAATAGAGCTCGAGCGTCATCCACTCACCAAAAGGAACCGGCAGCGTGCTCGTTTCCACCCAGATTTTGTCGAAGGTATTGTTGCCGGCCGGCACGTTCGCGTCGGCATGAAAATACAAATCGCCGGTTTCGCCGGTGGGTTTGGCGATTCCGATTGAAATGCGGAACGGGAAGGGTTCGTCGGTCCAGAACGATTGGTTCCAGATTTCGAACAGCGTGAACCAATGGAACGGTTGCGGGCACTCGCGCAACGCTGCCATGCCGGGGTGAAACCGCAGCCGCACCGTCTCGTAAACCTCGGTCAGGCCGCGATTGCCATAGACTTCGGTCTGGATACGGGATTTTCGCTGCGGTCCAGTGGGCCATTCGATCACGGAGTTTGGTTCGGTGATGCGAAAACGGAGAAATTTTTCGTCCGGCTTGTCGGCGTCGCTCGTGATCGTGGCGGTTCGCTGGGATTCGGTGCCGCCTTCAAAATAAACGCGAAATTGGCCGAGGTGCGGGGTCGCATCGGGAGCGTTGTTGGGGAATTCCGTGCCGGGCATGTCGAGATACTGTTCGGCCGGCCCGTGAAAGTAGGGTCCTGCCGCCGGGACGAGCGTGACGTGATTAAAATTGCAGCGCAGCACGAGCTTTGGCGCGGTCTCGGCCGGGGCGGCGTGGGACATTCGATAAGGCGCGCCAACCGAGACCCAGGCTGGCAGCACCTCGTCGAGCGGATCGAGGGTGGGATGCCACTGCTTTTCCCATTCGAGTGAGACGACGCCCGTGAAGGCGTCTGCTGCCAGCAAATCCAGCGTCTGTTTGGTTGGGAACTCGCCGGTTCCGGGATGTTTGTAGGTGTAACCCTGCCCGTCGGAGGGCTGCGAAACGCTGTCCTTCAAGTGAACGTGGCGAATGTGTTCGGCGAGTTTTTCCCAGGTGAAATTGGGGTCTTCGCCGGCCAGTTTCCAGGTGTGGTGGGCGTCCCAGAGCAGTGCCATGGGGCCACCCGTTCGGGCGAAGAGAGCTTCGATCTGGGGTGTGCCGCTGAAGGCGTCGTGCAGCTCAAAAATCAGATCGACCTGCCAGCCGCGACTCGCGCGCAATTCTCGCCACCATTCCCGGTGCGCCCGCGCGGTCTCCGCGAGATCATCGGTGAAATCATCCCCCCAATCACCGCCGCCAAAAACGCGCAGCCAGGGAGCGCCGAGTTTTTCCGCGGTTTCCGCGAGGGTTTCCAGACCCGCGCGGGCATCGGCGGGAGATTTCGCGAGCTGGAACGACGATCCGACGATGATGGTTTGCACACCACCTTCGGCCAGAAATCCTGCCGCGCCCGCGGGTCCTCCGGGAAAGGCCGCCAGCTCTGCGGCCGGGTCGAGCGAGCCGTTGATCGTGCGAATTTCGATGAATCGCTGGCCGAATTTCGCCGCAAGTTTGCGGATCTCCGGCAAGTCGAAGGACGGGCAGCCGAGGGAGGAAAATCCAAATTTCAGCGGGTGGGGGGAGGCCGGGGAGGCCGATGCATTTTTCATGAAAGTCGAGTGAGAGACGAGGTGGAGGACGGCGGATTTGCCGCGCAGATGCATTCCGCATCGCATCCGTCCGTGTCAAGCTCCTGCCCGATCAAGGGCGGCCGGACGTCGCTTTTCCGGCGTCGGTGATCGCCACGTCTGTTACCGATGCGGGTCCGCCCGACTCGCGCCAGGCTCCGTTTACCAAAATGACCTCCTGCGCTTCCGGCAGGCCGTAATGGTTCAGGTAAAGTTCACGAGCGAGCACGGAAATCACCGTTTTGCCAACGAGCGGCAACTGGGAATCGACTCCCGGAACCGTTGCCTCTTCCCGGCGGTTGAAGAGCAGGCAAATGGCGGGGTGATCAAGGCGAGGATTCACCTGATCGATCCATTCGGGAAGAAACGCCCGTTCGCCGATGATGCAGTCGGGTTGGTGTTCGAGCATCCACGCGTCGAAATCTCCCTGCAACGGAATTTCGCCCTCGGTTGGCATCAACGGAATCCGCAAATGTTCCGGCTGCATCGCCTGCCAGGCAAAAAATCGGCCGGAGACCGCGTAGCGCAACCGCGGGTCCAGACTGCCCGTGAGCGCCAGACCGATCCGCCGACACCCGCGGGCCGCGGCGTGTTCCAGGCAGACTTCCAGGCCCTGAAGGTGATCCGGTGCCACGCGGTGCATGCGCCGGCTTTTCGAATGAAACCCCTGCGCCACGATGGCAAAGTGGGCCCATTCCAACTCGGGAAAATCATCGTCGAAATCGCCGCTGGCCAAAAAAATCACGCCGCGAATGCCCCGGGCCCGGAGAATCTGGGTGAGTCGTTTGCCGCTGAGCGCGTCCGGTCCCAGCGTCGGAAATTCTTCGAGCTGGAACCCCAGTTCGTCCGCTTTGGCCTCCATTCCCGCCAGGATCTCGTTGCAATACACAACGTCCCGCCGGGAAAAAAAAGGATACCCAAATTTCGTCACCACCGCGATCACCTGCCTCGCCGGTGCCTGCCGCCGATGAGCCATGAAGGCCGAGACCAGCGGATTGGGCCGATACCCGTGGCGTTTCGCCAGATCCTGCACCCGGGTCCGCGTGCCCTCCGAAAGGCGCGGATCTCCACGCAGCGCCCGTGAGACCGTGTTCACGCTGCATCCAGCCAGCGTGGCCAGATCTTTCAACGTGCGGCACTCCGTGGGCGAAACGGGATCGTCGGGGGGCATGACGTCTCAAAATGCGACCCGTCCGCCCGGTCGTCAATCTCCGGCGTCTTCGAGGGTGATCATTCACCCGAAACACCCGTCGACGCTCCGGCGTCTCGAATTTATCACCCCCGAAACACTACCTCACATGAAATATACCCCATCTCTCCTCCCCCGAGCCATCGCTGCCGCCACCGTGATGACGGCTTTTGCTGCCGTCACCGCCCAAGCGGATTTCTCGACGAACTTTAACGCCGATGCGGCCACCTTTACCGATAATTTTGTTAATACCGGAGGAGGGAACTGGGGTGCGACCGAAGGTGTCTTCGAGGGTGGTGTGGCTACCGGCGGAGTCGGGATAAATGCGTTCAACGGCCAATACGCAAACAATACGGACCTAGGTCTGCTCTCTGCCGGACAATTTGTTTCCGTAAGTTTGTTCTATTACACTGGGACTTTGGCCGCCACGGGTTCGGGGGCAAAGGTCGGTTTTGTGGGTTTGAGCTCCAGTACTGCGATGACTGCAAGTAATACGGGTCTTCAGTCGTCGGCGGGGGCGAACGTCTTCGGGGCTGGTCTCCAGACGGCTGCGGCAACAACCGTTGAAGGTGTGACCCAACTCCGATGGAGAACAAATACGAGTTCGGATGGTGCTGCTCCCACCATCAGCACCTTTGCCGCGGGAGCGGGTAGTAACGCTTTCTTCAACATTTCGAACGAGACGTGGTATCGAATTGACGCGACATTCGAACTTTCCCCAACGGTGGGAACGTTAATCTTTGGTGCCACGGTGACCAATTACGGTGCAACCGGTGAGACGGCTGGCGCGGTGGTCAGTTCGTTTTCTTCGACGGCCAACAGTTCCGCGGGTGCCGCCGGAATTTATTCATCGGCGAGCAAGTTCGCGGCGTTCACGTTCGCGTCCAGCGGGGGAGCCGGATCGGCGATTGACAACTTCGCAGTCACGGCCGTGCCCGAGCCGAGCACCTACGCACTTGCCATTGCGGGTTTTCTGTTTGTGCTCGTCGCGTACCGGCGTCGTTCGATTGCGATGACCAAATAACGGTTTTTGTGTCCGTCAGCAGCGGCACCCGGTCATTGGCCGGGTGCCGTTGTTTTTTGGGTGGGATCCAGCGAAGCAGCGCAACCCGTAATTGGTGGGAGTTGGGGTGTCCGTCAGAGCGTCGGAAACCCTCAGGCGGTGGTTTTTCGCGGACGGGAGGAACTTTTCCGAATGCGCGGGTTGCGCACGGTAGGAGCGGGGAGATCGGCCGCCGCAGAGTCGGTTTTTGGTAGTGAGGCCTCGCGCCAGGCCCCGCTGACAAGAATGACCTCAGGAGCTTCGGGCAGACCGTAATGGTTGAGGTAGAGCTCCCGAGCGAGCACGGAAATGGCCGTCTTGCCGATCAGAGGGAGGCGGGCGTCCACGCCCGGCGCTTCGGCGTCACTCACCCGGTTGAACATGATGCAACTTGCCGGCTTCCGCATCCGCGGGTTGACCTCGCGCACCCATCCTGGAATGGCCGACCACTCGCCGATCACGCAATCGGGCTGGTGCTCGAGCATCCAGGTGTAAAAATCTTCCGGCACCGGATTTTCCTCCGTGGACCGCATCGGCGGGATGCGGGCAAATTCCGTGTGAAGCTGCTGCCACGCAAAAAATCGCCCCGCGGCTGCGTAACGCATGCGCGGGTCGAGTTGACTCGTCAGCGCCAGCCCGATTCGTTTCGCTCCACTCTGCGAGGCGTATTCGAGGCACATCTCGAGTGCCAGCAACTGGTCGGTGGCAATCCGGTGCATGCGCTGGCTTTTGCTGTGGAATCCCATGCCAACAATCGCAAAATGTTCCCACTCAAGGTCGGGAAATTCGACGTTGAAATCCCCACCCTGAAAAAACACAACTCCGCGGATGCCCCGGGCACGAAAAATCCTCGTGAGCTTTCTGCCATCGGGCGCTCCGGGCACCTGCGTTGGGAATTCTTCGAGCCGGAATCCCAATTCCTGCGCTTTGGATTCCATGCCCTCGAGCAGCTGGGAGTAATAAAAATTGCTCCGGTGTGGGAAAAATGGTTCCGGGAATTTGGTCAGCACAGCAATCACTTGATGGTCTCGCGCCTGGCGGCGATGGGCCATCAACGCGGAAACGAGGGGATTCGGCCGGTAGCCATGTTTTTGCGCCAGCTCCTGAATCCGCCTCCGCGTTTTTTCCGGGAGCCGCGGATGATCCCGCAACGCCAATGACACCGTGTTCACACTGCACCCCGCCACCACGGAGAGCTCTTTGAGGGTGCGATAAACCGGGACCGGGGGGGGCTCGTGATCGGGATTCACCGGTCCATTAACCGGACCAGACCAGCCACCGTCAAGATTTCGATATTACGATTCCTGCAAGAGGAAGGTGGACGGATGTGTGTCGCGAAATACTCTACCGCGAAACATAATCCCCTTCATTACCCAACCCTCCATGAAAAAAACTGTCATCTCCCTCAAGGTCTTCGCGACCTCAGTCATCGCCACAGCGGGCATTCTTTCCTCCGTCGATGCCCAGTCAACGTGGACTGGAGCCGTCAATAGCGTCTTCAACAATACAGGCAACTGGACGCCGAACAATGTTCCGAATTTTACTGCTGCGACCTTCGACGCCAACAGCATCAACCCTCTTATCGAAATCACAGGAACGTGGATTCCGAATAGTGTGACGTTAGATTCTGGAAGTCCGGCGATGACCTTCAGCGGGGGAGCAATCAATTTCGGATCAAATGGTGCTAACTTCACAATTGCCTCTGGCACCGCTGCCGGCAACGTAACTCTCGATAGTAATTGGGGGGGGAATGCAACGGCGAATCTCTCAAGAAACTATGGTTTGGTGAACAATAATGACGCCACTAACTTTATCATCAACGGTAACCTCCAAAATACTATCAACGTAACCGGTGGAGCGACACAGTTTCGTCTCGCTGGAACGTCGACTGGCTCAAATGTCATTAACGGAACAATTACGGATGCGGTTAGCGGATCAACGACGAACATCTCGAAATCAGGCGTTTCATCGTGGGCGTTTACTGGGACAAATTCGTACACGGGTCCGACCCTTGTCCGTCAGGGCGCATTGTTTATTAATGGCGACAACAGTACTGCTATCGGATTGGTAACTGTCTCAGCTCAGGATGGAATTGCGCGTCTCGGTGGAGTTGGAACGATCGGCGGTGCAACCTCATTCACAGCCAGCGCTTCAGCGAAAACGCTGACGCCGGGAGCAACCGCCTCCACCTCTTTCGGAGTGCTTTCCTTCGGCTCTTCGTTGACGCTAAACGCTCAAACCACAACGATTCTCGACATTGCCGGTGCAACCCGCGGAACGTCATTTGATGGTATAAACGTGACGGGCGCACTTGATTATTCGGGAGACCTTTCTCTCAGTTTCTCTAATTCCGTCGCCGACGGCGTTTATAATTTGTTCGACTTTGGCAGTCAGTCGGGAAGTTTTGCGAGCATCGGTCTAACCGGCGCTTACTCGGGATCTCTTACTGATCCGACTGTGAGCGGCACCTGGAGCGGAACAGATGGCCTCACTGCGTTTTCGTTCTCTCAGGCGACCGGCGATCTGACGATCACCGCGGTTCCTGAGCCGAGCACCTACGCGGTTGCGGTTGGGTTGTTGTTGGTTGGTGTGGTGGCTCTGCGCCGCCGCAAGGCCAGCGTCGCAATCTGATCTACGAAATATCCTTCGATAACGGCAACCGTGAGAGCGGTTGCCGTTTTTCTTTCCTGAACAAAACACTAAATCCGCCCTGCATTACGATTAAAGCATTCGAACGTTGGACGGAGATGATCACGCAGCGTAGGTAACGGCAAAGACATTGCTGCAAGGCCATGGTCTTCCCGCAGCAATTCAACCCCTTTTAACCTCCTCCAATCCGAACAATCCCGGGAAACGCCAGTGTTTCTCGAAACACCCCAAGAACCATGAAGTTAAACGTCTCTTTCTTTTCTTTGATCGCTGCGACCGGCTTGACCTCGCTCGCCTCCGGCCAAACCTGGCTGGGTGGCACGAGCGGCGATTGGGCCGATGGGCAGAACTGGGTCGGTGGCGTCGCCCCGACGCTGACGGTTCCACCGGCCCCGGAAACGATTAATATCATCTTCGACAGCAATCCAGCCTTTACAACCGTTACCGTTCCAACCGCCCAGACGTCTCAGTTCCGAAATCAGATGCTCTTCAACGCGGGAGCCGGAGCTTACGTCCTGGAGGGAGGATCTTTGCTCACCGGTTCGGGATCCAACTTCATCATCGCCGCGGGCGTGACGGCGAATCAGACGATCAACTCACCGATGTCACTGGAGTTTGCCCGCGGTGGAGCCGCGAACGTCGGTTTCACGAATAACTCCGTCGATTCGACTTTGTTCTTCAACGGTGGTTATACGAATCCGAGCACGGCGGAATCCGGAATGGTCGAACTGCGTTTTCGTGGACTCGGCAATGCGACGATCAGCGCTTCCGCTCTGCCCATTACCGGGTTCAGCCGCATCTCGAAAACGGGACCGGCTGGCAACACGGGCGTTCTGACAATCAACAGCGCCAACACGTTCTCCGGGGGCGTCGACCTCGGAGGCGGCGCGGGGAGCATAGTGGTCGGTAATTCGGCTGCGCTCGGAACCGGGCCTCTGCGTTTGGTCGCTGGTGGCGTCAAGCCAATCTCGGCCAATACCGAACTCGTTGGAGCCAACGCCATCGCGAATGAAATTCAGTTTGTCGGGTCGTCCGGGACGGCTTTGACAACGACAGTTCCGACTGCCGCCGAGATCGGTGCCTTGACGTTCACCGTCGCGGACGCAACGGGAATCACCGTTGGCAGCGTGGTCACGGGTAACGGTGTTCTCTACAACACGCTCGTCACGGAGGTTTCGGGCAACGAGATCACGATCAATGCGCCACTGGCTGCAGCGACGAACGCGTCGAATTACACCTTTGCTCCCTACACCAGCCCGGGTGGCGGAACGACGCTTATCGGCGGGACCAACGCGATCGAATTCAGCGGCAACATGAAGTTGACAACTCAAAATTCGAATCTGGCGGCCACCACCCAGGTTTTTCAGACGGATAACACGGCCGTCACAACGTTTTCGGGTGTGATCAGCGAAGCGGGCGGAGTCGGGAGCATCGAAAAAACGGGTGCCGGCGTGTTGGCCCTTTCGGGAGCCAACACCTACTCGGGCAATACAACGGTCACGGCGGGCACGATGCTTCTCAATAGCCAGACCGGTTCGGCCACGGGCACCTCGGGAATTATCAACGTCAATACGGGCGCGACGCTCGGCGGCAATGGACAGACGTCCTCGCTGATCGCGATCAATGCGGGTGCGACGCTTCGGATTGGCGGAGCCCCTGGAGTCAGTACGGGTATTCTGACAACGACCAGCACCGGCTTCAGCGCGCTGGTTCTGGACGACGCAAGCTTCACGGTCCTCGACATCAATACGAACGTGGCGGGTGCTGGTTACGACGCCTTCGTGACGCCCGGCCGGGTGAATTTCGGTGGTGAGCTGACGCTCAACCTCGTGGGCGCCATCCCGGATGGCACTTACAACCTGTTTTCTGGCGGATCGTACGAGGGGGATTTCTTCTCGGTCGGCCTGACGGGATTTTACGGGGATCTTTTCCTCACGCAGGACGGCGATCTCTGGGAGGGAACGATTGGCGGACGGGACTTCACGTTCGACTCATCGACCGGAACATTTGTCGTCCCCGAGCCGAGCACGGTGGTGCTGCTGATCGGCGGATTGCTTTTCGGAGCATTTGTGGCCCGCCGCCGCCGGTTGGCATCCAACGCATAAGTCTCTGACAAAAATTGGGGTAGTCCCTGGCGGCATTCACTTTGGGGGTGGGTGCCGCCACCTTTTTGTACCCGCCCTGCCGATCATCGGACTGAGGTTTTGTCCGCAGATTGTCGCAGATTTTTTGGTGAACTTTCTTTGATTTGGGCGTCCAGCTGGTGACGGTGGGGACAGGGCGGGGACAGCGGATTTAGCGAACGTTGCGTAGGATTCGGGCTGGGTTGCCGGCGGCCACCACGCCACCGGGCAGGGATTTTGTTACGACGCTGCCCGCGCCGATGACGGTATCATCACCGATGGTGACACCCGGGCAGAGAATCGCCCCGCCACCAATCCAGACATTGTGCCCGATTGTGATCGGGCGGCCGAATTCGAGATCGCTGCGTCTTTCGGCTGGATCGATCGGGTGGGTCGCCGTGTAGATCTGAACGTTCGGCGCAAGCAGGACGTGATCACCGATGGTGACGGGGGCGACGTCGAGAATGGTGCAATTGAAGTTCGCGTAAAAATCATCCCCAACCGAAATGTTCCAGCCGTAATCACAGGCAAACGGGGGCACGATCACCGGAGCGCGGCCGACCCGGCCGAACAACGAACGGACGATCCGTTCGCGTTCGGCGGGATCCTCCGGTGCGGACGTGATGAGTTGCCGGAGGAGGCGCTGGGCGGCCATGCGCGACGCGGTGAGTTCCGGATCGCCGCCGAAATACAACTCGCCCACGACCATCTTCTCGCGCTCGGATTTCATTGAAACCAGTTTGCGAAGATTACGCGATCTGACAATCCGGGATTGCTTTGACAAAATGCGTGAGCATGATGCCGCGCATGACGCGCCGCGCAGCCCCCCGCTGGCAATTCCTGAGCGCGCTCGTCCTCTTCATTGCATTTTGTTCTTCCGTCCGCGGAGCGGAACCGGGGAGTCCCGCGGAGGCGGCAATCCTGGAGGCGGGCATGGTGGCGTGGCGCAAGTCGGACGCAAATGGCATCAGCTGCGCCGATTGCCACACACCTTTTGGTTACGACATCGCGCAGTTTTCCTTCAATCGGACCGACGTCCGATTGGCGACGACGCCGCACCTCACCGAGCCCGAAGCGGACGCGATCTTCGAGATGTTGCAGGTCTACCGGGCAAAATATGTGCCGGTGGGCGGGCTCAAAGATTTCCGGACGTTTCGGCCATTGCAACCGGGCGGCGGTCTGATCGTCGGAGGAGCCGAGTCGTCGGCCGACGTGCGTGACGCGGCGTTTGGATTCACGCTGACCGAACGATTCAAATTTGCGGGTCCGCGGATCACGACTCTGGCGCAAGCGCGAGAGGCCGCGCAGGAACTGGTCGAGACTGACGTTGCGTCCATTCCGATCGGCATCCGGTTCAACCTCTGGTCGCGTTCGGTATTGCGGGAGGGGCCGGAGATTGGCGGAGAGATCGCGGAATGGGTGCCTTCGACCGGGCTGATCGCAAAGCCGGAATTTGCCGCGCAGTGGCTGGCGCTGCAGGACGCCTACGTCGCGGATCCCAGCACCGAAAACATGTGGGCGATTTACCAGGCCACCGGCAACATGGTGGACCTCGATCCGCACAATTTCGTCGCGAACGAAACGAGTCTCGATTGGAAATGGATCATTTTGAGCCAGCACCGCGCGAACCTCGTTTTTTCCCACGACGAGCTGCTGAAAGCGCGGGGATTGCCTTCCCTGCTCGACGCCGAGGATGGCGTGCGGCCATTTCGAGAGAAACGCAGCACGATCACGGCAAACCTTTCGCCGTTCTGGACCGTGGGCGACCTGGCCCGCGTCGTTCAGCTCCGGCCGTTTTCCCAGCTGCCACTACGGAATCGAGAATCGATGTGGCTGGGAACCGCTCCGAACATGGCGAACGCGCAGACGTGGGGGAACCAGACGCGTGACCTGCGGCTGACGTGGTTTTGGATCGGGTGGATGATGGATAACAGCCTGCGTTTCTCTGGCGAGGGTTCGACGCTTTCGGGGGAATATTTCATCGGCAGCTTGTGGGAGGGGGAGGCCGGGGAAAACACTCAGCACGGAATGCGTATGCATCAGATGTTTTTCAACGCTGTGCACCAGTACAAGCTGGGATTTAAAGAGGGGGCGTGGCGCGACAACAGTTCGCGTCCGCAACGTTTCGACTCCCGCAAAGATTATTTCCTCGGTTACGGCAAGTGGCGGCCGCGCAACGAAAATGACGACATCGGGCTGTCCGGTGCAAACGCGCTCTACAAACGTCTGATGAGCAATCACCAGCGCATGAACGTCCTCATTCACAACGATGAGCTGCGCCGGATCGGAATCGGACACCTGACGGAAACGGAGAAGGGTTATTTGTATTCCGACCTCGAGCTCTGGCGCGGTGTACTGAATTGGGCCGATCCCGATTGGGCATCGCCCGATCTCGCACTCCTCGAGACATTTCGTTCGACCAT
The DNA here is from genome assembly GCA_041748215.1 of Chthoniobacterales bacterium. Classification (GTDB taxonomy): domain Bacteria; phylum Verrucomicrobiota; class Verrucomicrobiia; order Chthoniobacterales; family JAATET01; genus JBGTDR01. The sequence continues at coordinate 18,736 of JBGTDR010000059.1, read as the reverse complement.
TCAAGGCGTGGTGAAGTCGCTGCCTCCATTCATCGAATTGGGCGGCGGAAATTTCGACGCCGAACGGATCGCAACGTTGGTGCCGATGGCGGCGTCGGCTGCGATCCGCTACACGATCGACGGGTCGGCGCCCAGTGCAACGAACGGCACGCTCTACGAAGGCCCGTTTGCGTTGCCGGCTGAGACGTTGCTGCGCGCGGTCGCAATCGAATCGGGGCTGCCGGCCAGCGAGGAAGTGCGCGCGACATTCGGAACGGCGGCGTCCGCCCTGCGCCTGATGCCCGGGATCACGCCGGCCGAAGAAACGCCGACGACCAATGGGACCGAGCGCGGGCTGCGGTTCAAGGTGCTGGTGCCAGGTGTGGTGACGGCGGTGCGGTATTACCGGACGGCGAACGAAACGGGCGTCCACACGGCGCGACTCTGGCGTTCGACCGGTTACAACACGGGCGAACTCCTCGCGTCCACGGCATTCACTCCGGCGAATGATGCTGCCGGTGCCGGCTGGCGCGAGCAGCCACTCGACGCGCCGTATCTGTTGGTCCCAGGCGAAACCTACGTGGCTTCAGTGAACGCGAACACTCACTTTGCCGCGACTCCGCAGGGTTTTCGTTATCCGTTGAAAGTTGGACCGCTGCTGGCGTCGGGCGGCCTGAACGGAGTGGCTGGCGGCAAGGGGTATTTTCCGTTCGTTCCCGACAGCGAATCGAACTACCTGCGCGACGTGGTTTTTACTCCCCTTTCGAGTCGTGAACAATGGCGCCAGGCTCGTTTCAACACTCCAGCGCCGACCGGCGATGCCGCCGACGGCGCGGACCCGAATGACAACGGCGTCCCGAATCTGCTCGAATACGCTCTCGATCCGGATCCCGTCCCCTCGGATGAACCGGCGGCCCCGCTGGCAGGACAAACGCCGGATGGCCGGCTCACGCTTTCGTTCGTCCGAGCCCGAGCGGATCTCGACTACGTCGTCGAAGGATCGACCGATCTCATGGGCGAGTGGTCCACCGTCGCGACCAATCCCGGTGAGGTCGGTGAAACGGTCACGGTGACCGATAACTTTCCGTCGGCAGCCGGTCAGCGATTCCTTCGCTTGCGTGTCGGGATTCGTTGACGACAGTCACGATCTTGCGTGCGTCCGTTTTTGTTTTCTTCCTGGTCCTCCTCTCCGTTTCTTTCCACGCGAGAGCGGTGGATTTTTACATAGCGGCTCCACCGTTGGGATCGGACGCCCAACCTGGCACGGAATCAGCGCCGCTGGCGACGATCCCGGCTGTAAATGCGCTCGACCTCGCGGCGGGTGACCGGATTTTTTTCCGCGGCGGTGACGTCTTCGAAGGCAGTCTGGAATTCGATTCGACGACGGCCGGCACGGCGGAAAATCCGATCGTCATTGGATCATACGGCGAGGGTCGGGCGACGATCGCGTCGGACGATGAAACGGCATTATTTCTGTACAACACCGCGGGGTTCGAGATCCGGGATCTGGTCATTGTCGGATTGGGGCGGACGTCGAATCCGAACGATGGCGTGAGTATTTACAGCGATCTGCCGGGCGGAGTGAAGTTGCCGTACCTGCGGATCGAGCGGGTGGAAATTTCGGGATTTGGTGGTGTTGGCCTGGCGATTGGATCGTGGGCGGGGAGCTCGGGATTCCGCGATATCCGCATCGATGAAGTCCGGATCCACGACTGCCGCGACGGGCTGCTGACTTACGCGGAAGATGCGACACCCAACGCGGCCCCAAATTATGGATTGGAGACCATCACGGTAACCGACTCGCTTTTCGAAAACAATCCGGGTCAGGCGGGCGTGACCCGTCCGACCGGTTCGGGATTGGTCCTCGGAGGCGTGGACGGTGGGTTGGTTGAGCGGTGCATCGCACGAAATAATGGCGCGGAACACACGTTCATCGCGGGACCGGTGGGGATTTGGACGTACAACTCGCGCGCGGTGATCCTTCAACATTGTGAAAGTTACGGGAACCGGACGTCCGGAGGTGACGGCGTGGGATTCGATCTGGACGGTGGCGTGACGGATTCGGTGATACAGTATTGCTACAGCCACGATAACGACGGCGCGGGCTACCTGCTGGCGGTTTTTGCGGACTCGGGTCCGACGAGCAATAACACGCTCCGTTACAATATTTCGGTGAATGACGGCCGTCTGGGCCGACAAGGAGCGTTCTTTTTCTGGGGAGCAACGGCGAGTGATCCGGTCGAGGACGCGTGGGTTCACAACAATCTCATCTACCTCGACGCTTCGGCCGTGATCGCAGGAACGCCGATCGCGCTGCAGTTTTACCGCGTCGATTTTGACGGGTTGAACGTCGTGAACAATACGATCATCACGCGGGGTGCTTCGGCTTACGCTGTCTTCGCCGATGCGGCGGTGCTGCCGATCACGAGCGTGTGGATGCGTGGCAACTCGTATTGGGCGGAGGAGGGCGGTTTGCGGTTTCGGTTCAACGGGAGCACGCACCAGTCTCTCGCTGCCTTTCGTTTCACGGGTCAGGAGCGCAGTGGTTCGGTCGATCTGGGATTTGATGGAGATCCGCGACTTGAACGTCCGGGCGGGCCTGCAATCACACTCGGCACGTCCGAGCGGCTCGCTGCTGCGGCGGATTTGCTGACCGGATGGCGGCTGCAGCCGGAGTCCCCCCTTATCGACGGAGGTCTGGACCTGGTCGGGCTCGGTGGTCCGGCGCCGGGTTCGCTCGACTTTTTTGGTTCCAGCCCGGTTCCAACGGGTCCGGTTGTGGACGTCGGTCCGCACGAGAGTCGGCCGCCATTGGTTCTTTGGCGGGAGCGTTTTTTTTCCCCGGTAGAATTAGGTGATAACGGGCTCGCCGCCTCGGTGTGGGGCCCGCAGGCCGATCCAGATGATGATGGACAAGCCAATCTGCTTGAATACAGCTTGAACTCGAATCCGCGTTTGTCGGGTGAGGAATCTGGACTGAAAATTCAGCGACAAACTGGTGGGCGGCTTGGCCTGACGTTTCGCCGGCTGCGACGAGACGTGATTCACACGGTGCTGGCTGGCGACAACCTCACGGGCTGGGGCGTTCTGGCAGTTGATCCCGGGCAGATCGGTGAGCTTGTCACGGTGATCGACGACGCTCCGCTGAACAGCCCGCGGCGGTTTTCTGAAATTGCAGCTCCAACTTCGCTAAGCGCTGAACTGGCTGCGGAGCGGTTGTCGGGTGATTCCGGGAAACACAAGGTCTGCGGCCGGAAGGATTGCGTAGTTGTGGGCGTGATTTATTTTCACCCCATGACGTTGTTCCAACTTCTGCTCGGTGCCGCTGCTGCTGCGGCTGCCGTGGGAATTTTTTCCGTTCGCGCGGCGGAGTTGCCCGAGCTGCCGCCGCAGGGTGAGCCGGTGCGAGTCGTGCGGGTTCTGGGTGAACCGGATCCCTACGCAAAATTGAAGCCGGACGTCGAGTCGATCGGAACTTACCCGGTGATGCCCGGCACGCAGCGGGATCTCACGGACGATCAAAAATCCCAGCTTGGCGAAGAGATTCGAAAATCGGCCTCTTATAGCGCGGGCAAGTTGCGCTGCGGATTTGTTCCCGGCATGGCGGTACGGCTGGAGGGTGAGGATGGCACGGTGGATGCGCTGGTGTGTTTTGGATGTTCCGAAGTGAAGTTTGTTTCGGATTCGGGTGTCGCACTCGGCGACAAACAAGTGATGTCCGCGGAACTCCGCGCGGCGTTGCTCGCCGTAGCTCACGCGGTGTGGCCCGACGACGCCGCGATTCAGGGTATCGTGGAATAACGGTGGCGCGATCGCGGCCCGGTGCGAATACCCGACCCGTCACCGCTGAACCGTCAAGCGGATGCAGGCATTTTCTTTTTCAGGGTGATCCGATATTGCGGGCGATTCCATGAATTCCCCCGCCGTCCGTTGGGCAGAACTGTTACCCGATGATTTCCGTGATCGTTTACTGACGTGTCCGATCGTTTACCTGCCGGTTGGCCTATGCGAACCGCACGGGCACGTTGCTGCGTTTGGGCTCGACACGATCAAGGCGGATTTCCTTTGCGACGAGGCCGCACGGCGTTTTGGCGGAATCGTCGCACCGACGCAGGGGTATCACATTCACGAGTCGGGGTATCATGCACGGTGGCTGGAGGATGTCGTCGGCGAAGAAAATCCCCGGCTCGGCGGCCTTCCGCCGCACGTGTTTTGTCATCAGTTTTTGTATCAGCTCCGTTGTTTCGCGAACGCCGGTTTTCAGGCCGTGATCGTGATCAGTGGTCATTCGGGCGGGAATCAGGAGGATTTGAGGCGTGTCGCGGCGGCATTTGAATCGGCGTTTGCATTGCCGGTGCGGGTGCAGACGGATCCGGAATTGGTCGCTGGCACCCACGCGGGCGACCACGCCGGAAAATACGAGATTTCCCAGCTCCTCTATCTGCGCCCGGAACTCGTTGATTTGAGCCGCCTGTCCCGGCAGCACGAACCGGGTTCGAGTGGTCGGCTGGCACTGGGCGACGACGCGGGCGAGGCAACCGCAGCGCTGGGTGAACGCATCATCGAGGATTGCCTGAACCGGATTGGCGAAATGGCCGCCGACCTCGCACGCAGGGAATTCGTCCTTCGCCAGCGAATCGATTATGCCGCGATCGAAGAGTTGTGGAGGCCGTTGCTGGCCGACGTGGCGTCGTGGAAAACCGCATCGAAACATCCGGACCAACTCGACGTGAGTGCGCTTTCGCAATGGAAACCATACGAAACTTTTCCTTCTCGCTGATCGGAATCCTGATTTTTTTACCCAAGCCAACCCCCGACGAAAACATCCATGTCCAGCGAGTCCCAACTTCCGTACCAAAATCCTGAACTCCCGGTTACCGAGCGGGTTGCCGACCTGCTTGCGCGCATGACGCCGGGGGAAAAACTCGCCCAGATCACCGGCGTCTGGCGTGAGGGCGGGAAACTTTTTGATGAATCGGGACAATTTTGCGCGGAGACGGCGGAACGTCGAATCCCGCACGGGATCGGGTCGGTATCGCGACAGCGGGAGGAGCTCGATCCCGCGGCAACGGCCCGTTATGCGAACGATCTACAGACGTGGCTCCGGGAGCACACGCGGCTTGGCATTCCCGCCCACCTGCATGCGGAGGCATTGCACGGCGACATGGAGCTTGGCGGCACGCAATTTCCCCAACCGCTGGCGCTCGCCGCAAGCTGGGACGAAGATTTGATTGGTCGAATTTTTCAGGCGGCGGCGCTCGAGGTGCGATCGCGGGGCGGACATCACGTGCTCGGGCCAAACCTCGACCTCGGCCGGGAACCGCGCTGGGGCCGAACGGAGGAGACGTACGGTGAAGATCCGTGGCTGGCGGCGCGGCTCGGCGTCGCGTGCGTTCGGGGATTGCAGGGGCCCGGCCCCGGGATCGGCGAGGACCGGGTGCTGGCGACAGGAAAACATTTTGCCGCGCATGGCCAGCCCGAGGGCGGAACCAACGGCGGCCCGGTAAACGTGACCGAACGATCGCTCCGTGACATGCATTTCGTGCCGTTCGAGGCCGCGATCCGTGAGGCCGGTCTAGCCAGCATCATGCCGGCTTATCACGAAATCGATGGTGTTCCCTGCCACGCCAATACGTGGTTGTTGGAGGATGTTCTGCGGGGCGAGTGGGGATTCGGTGGTCTGATCGTGTCCGACTATTACGCCGTCGAGCAGATGGTGTCGCGGCACGCGATCGCCGGGGAAAAAGACGATGCCGCCCAACGCGCGTTTGCGGCGGGTGTGGATGTGGAATTGCCCGATCCGGATTGTTATCCCGCGGCGCTCGAGTCCATCGCTGCTGGCTCCATGGACGCCTCGGTAGCACGGGTGCTGCGCAGCAAGTTCGAACTTGGGTTGTTCGAAAATCCGTTGGTTAATCCCGAGCGTGCGGCCGCGGTGGTCAATTCGCCAGCACACCAGGCGCTGGCCTGCGAAGCCGCGCTGCGGTCCGTTGTTTTGCTAAAGAACGATGGGGGAATCCTGCCGCTCGATCCGGTCACGGTTGGTCGGGTGGCCGTTATCGGGCCCAACGCGGCTGACGTGCATCTCGGCGGATACAGCGCGGATCCTGGCCGCGGTGTGAGTGTGCTCGCCGGTTTGAGTGAGCGTCTGGGTGAAGACCGGGTTGTTTACGCGCCGGGCTGCAAATTGACCAATGAAGGTGGCAACTGGTGGGCGGACGATTCGACGCTGCCGGATCCGGCGGAGAACTCGCGCCTGATCAACGACGCCGCCGCGCTCGCCCAATCGAGCGATCTCGCGATTCTCGTGATCGGGGGAAACGAAGACACGCACAAGGAGGGCTGGCACGAAACCCACCTCGGTGACCGGGACACAATTGATCTGTCCGAGCCGCAGCAGGAGCTATTCGACGCGGTTCACGCGGCGGGGCGTCCCGTGATCGTTGTTTTGATTCATTCCGGTCCGCTGGCGATTTCTCGCGTGGTGGAGAAGGCAACGGCGATCCTCGATGCGTTTTATCCGGGCCAGGAGGGCGGCACGGCGGTGGCCGCGTTGATTTGCGGGGATGCCAATCCTTCGGGCAAACTTGCCATCACCTATCCCCGTTCCACCGGTCAGATTCCCGCGGCGTACAACCACAAACCGACCGCGCGGCGCGGTTACCTCTTTACGTCGAAGGAGCCGCTTTTTCCGTTTGGCCATGGCCTGAGTTACACCACGTTTGCCTATTCCGATCTGACGATTTCACCCGAAACGATTGCGCCCTCTGACACGGCGGAGGTGCGGGTGACTGTGACCAATACTGGAACTCGGGCGGGCGATGAGATCGTTCAACTTTACGTGCGCGACGATGTGAGTTCGGTCACGCGGCCGGTGCGGGAACTCAAAGGATTTTCCCGGATCGTCCTGACACCGGGCGAAAGCCGGACGGTCACGCTGCCGCTCGGTCCGGCGCAACTTTCCTTTACCGATGGAAACAATCGCCGCGTGGTCGAACCTGGGACGTTCACCATCATGGTCGGGCCGAACTCCTGCGACGGACCTATGGCGCGACTCGAAGTCACCGATCCGGATCGCGCGGACCGTTAGGCGCGGCTCCACCGGACCACACGGCCGGAAAAATCCGACAGGTTCTTCAGGACGAGGTGACTTCCGGAAAGCGTGACCTCCGAAGCGGCGGCGGGAAACATCCGCGTGATCGTGCCGCCGTCGGACGGCAGGGGAATGGTGATTTTGTCCGGCGCATCCTCGAACGTGTGGATGACGGCAAGAATTCCGTCCGGAAGCGTGTAGGTAACCGCCTGCCAACCGCGCGGGCGGCGCTGGCTGAGCAGGTGCGGGCCGTGTCGGCGGGGTTCGCCGTCGCGGATGAACGTTGTCGCGTCGCCGTACGCTGCGAGGGCGTCGCGGATGATGTCCATTTGTTCGGGCGAAAGATCGGCGATGCCGCCGGAGAGGCACAAGCGGCCGAGGAATCCGGCGGCGAGTGAGTAGGCGAGTCGCTGCGCGGTATCATCGGGCCGGAGCACGGCCCAGATTTGATTTTGGGCGGGCAGGATCGACGCGTGGAGATTGGCGGCGATGATCGGAACCTCGAGGCATTCGTGGGCGTCGGAAAATGACCCCATCGCGCAGAGCGCCATGAACGACGGCTCGAGCCGGTGGCCGCCGGAGGAACAATTTTCGATCACGAGGTCGGGCAGTTCGCTGCGGAGACGTCCGAAAAATTGCTGAACACCCGCGAGGTGCGAGCGCAAACCTTCGCCGGGCAGGTCCGCGCCGTCGACCGTGGCGGTAATGCTTTCGTTGTAATCGACCTTGAGGTAGCCGAATCCGTTGTCGCGAAGTTGCCCGATGACTTTTTCGGCGAGGTAATCGATGACCCACGGATCGCGGAAGTCCCAGAAGCGGCGGGCTCCAACGGTGAGGGGCCGACCGTCGAGGTGGAGCAGGTGGTCGGTCTGGTGAAACGCAGAGGAATCGCGCCCGACGGTCTCGAATTCGAACCAGATGCCCGGGATCAATCCCTCGGCGCGAATGGCATCCGCGGTCGCTTTCAGGCCGCCCGGATACATCGACTTGTTCGGAATCCAGTCTCCGTTGCACGCACCCCACGGGCCCGTTTCCGGCGCGAACCAGCCCGCGTCCATCACGAGGTAACGCACCGGCAGGCCACGCAACTGGCGGGCGAGAGCGACCATTTCGTCGTGGGCGGGATGGCCCCATGACGTGCACCATTCGTTGCAGATCACCGGCAGGTCGTGCTCGACGGCAGGCTGCGTGGCGAGGGTCCGTCGGTGCAAGGAGGTGAGTCGCAAACAGAGCGTTTCCAGGTCGCCGTCCACCACCGAAACCAAGGCTTCCGGGGTCGTGAATTCCTCGCCGGGCGCAATGGATTTCGTCCATTGGCCAAACTCCCGATCGGCAAGTCCGCCGGATAATTCCACCGTGTCACCGCGGCGGGAGATTTCCATCTGCCACGATCCCGGGCACGCGATTTGAGCGCCCCAGATGACACTGGCGGCGCGGTCTTCGATGGCGGCGAACGGAAAAAATTTCCGGACGGGCAGAGAGCCGACCTGACCGAAACGTTCACTGCGCATCGGGCTGGTGCCCCACGCGCGTTCAAGGTGGAGAGCTTCGATTGGCTGGCTGTCGAGTCGGCCTTCGCCGCTCCACCAGCTGCGGCGGCGGTGAATCCACAGCCGGTCGGGCGCATCGTCGGGCGCGAAGGGCGTGATCCCGCCGAGCGAAAACGAAGTGAGCATCTCCAGTGTGACGGGCATTTCCGACGCGTTGCGAAACGTGGTTGTCACCCGGAATCCCGATTCGCCTTCGAACCACCAGACCCGGTGTTCGCAGGTGGTTTCTGGCTTTGCGGTGCTCACCAGGGTCGTGACGATTTCGCGGCGGTCGCCTTCCGTGCGCACCTGCTGATCGTGGTAAACGAGGCCGGCGGTGCCAGGATTATGCCGCAGGCTCACTCCCGGGCCATACGGGGTGGAATAATCCTGTTCGCTGAGTTTGAGGTGAACCAGCGAGTCGAGCATCCACGGAGCGGCCCGGCCATCCGGATGCTGGCGACCGACCTGGGCGTCGTCATTCATGTGCGTCCTTCGGGGCACGACGTCGTGGATTCGCGAAACTGGCAGCACGCAAAATTCGACCTGATTGGTGGCTCCATCGATCGTGTAGATCAGCTCCATGTCGCCAATCGTGTGGCGGGAGAGGACGGCAATTCGGGCGAGGGCGGGGTGAAGAAAATTCGATTCCACGTGGCGAGGACTACTGGCTGGATTTGAGAGGATCAATCGCGGCTGCCGGGGAAGTCTCCCCGGCAGCACGATTGGAGATCGGTCGGATGAGCGGACAACTATTGCTGAAACGCTCCGCGGTCCCGACCCGCAGCACCCGGGCGTTTGTTGCCAAGAATGTCGGTCGCCTGCGGGAGTTCGTCGGTGCCGCTGCCAAGGGCTTTGGAGCCATTGGCGAGGCGGAAATCACCGCGGGTGGGATCGACATCGACCTCGAGGAATTGCACGTCGGCCACGATGTCATTTTCGCCGACAAACACGTCCTGCTCGACGGGGTAGATGTTGTAGTCCCAACGGACGTTCGTATTGCGATTGTTGGAGGTCACTTTGCCGCCGGGACGCGGCACGATGATGTTGTTGAGAATAACAACGTCTTCGCTGCGGTTGGGAAACAGCTCTTGGTATCCGACGACGCCGCCATTCCAGTAGGTCGTGTTGTTAATGATATCGACGTGTTTGGTGCGGAACGTGTGGATGCCAGATCCGCCGTTGTAGGCGCTCAGGTTGTTCGCGATGAGGGCGCGGCCTTTCCATTCCGGGCGTTGGGGGCGATCGGCGGGAGTCGGTGTCGGGGTGGCAGCGGTGGCAGTGGCGGTGTCGCCCGTGGGATTGGCGGCGACCGGAGCGTCGGCATTCGGATTGGTCGCGCCCGACTGGCCGTCGGTCACGTCGAGCAGGATGCCATTGCCATCACTAAGTTTGTTGATGTTGATCCACGGCACGAGCGTTTTGTTGTTCCAGACAAAGTTCCGCTGAATCACAACGTGGTAACCGGGCTCGTCGTCGTAGGCCCAGTTGTTGAGGAACGTGATGCCGGAACCGCCGTAACGCATGAACCAGGCGTTCTCGTAAACGCGGCAATCTTCAATCGTGACGTAGTCGGCCTCGATCGCGGTGATGCCGCCGCCAGGACACTTCGCGACTTCGCAGTTGCGGACAATGATGTGGTGCGGTTTGGCGTCCGCGGGCAGTCGGCGGCCATTGATAAAAATGCCGTTCGAATTAAAACGCGGATTGCCGGAATATTTTTTGCCATCCTTCTCGGTGATAACGCCGTCGGTGGTCGCTTCGAGCAACGTGATCGAATCGTTGGCGCCGATCACCTTCAGGCCATCGAGAATTTGGTAAGAGGCTTCGACTTGGACGCCACTCCAGCCGAAGGGCCGGATCACGGCGTCCGCTCCGGGGGCGGTTTTCCAGGTGATCCAGGCATCCGGCGTGCCGGAAGTGCGCATGGTTACGACGGCGCTGCCGGATGCAGTGTCAGTATTTGTGTAAATGCCGTCTCCGAGTAGCACGGTATCGCCGGGTGCCACGGAGTCAGCGGCTTTCTGCAACGTCCGCAGGGCCGTCGCGGGAGTTTTGCCGTCATTGGCGTCGTCGCCCGTTCCGGTGACGTGCCAATCCCTCGCGAGGACTGTCAACGTGGTTGCAAAAACGAGGGCGGGGATCAGGAATCGGGGGGAACGTTTCCGGAAAGGAGGGGGTGGGGTGGTTCTCATGAAGCACGATGGTTTATCCCGCCAGCTGCAATGAGGTCAACTGCATGACCTTCGGAAGAATTGCGGCGGGAGGATTTGCGGGTTGTGGCGATCTGGTAGGATCGCCGTTCATGCCCGTCGTTTCGTCGTCATTCGTGCCCCCAGTCCATCTGAGAAATGGCCACGCGCAGACGGTATTCGGAGCATTGCGGCGGGGTGTGGCGGTGGAATATCGACGCGAACGCCTGGAATTAATCGACGGCGATTTTGTCGATCTCGATTGGGCTGGGCGGGATTCGGACCGGGTGGTGATCCTGTCGCACGGCCTGGAAGGATCGACGAGTGACAACTACGTGCGAGGCATGACCGCAATTTTCCGGGAAACCGGCTGGCGCGTGCTGGCGTGGAATTATCGCGGCTGCAGCGGCGAGCCCAATCGTTTGCCCCGGGCCTACCACAGTGGGGACACCGCGGATCTGGCGGCAGTTGTCGACCGCGCAGCGCGCGATGCCTCCCGGGTGGCGCTGGTGGGTTTCAGTCTCGGTGGCAACGTCACGCTCAAATATCTCGGCGAGGCAGCTCCACATCCGGCAATCATCGGCGGGGTTGCGCTGTCGGCACCGGTGCACCTGGCTTCCAGTGCGCGCGCGCTCGACCTGCGGTGGGCAAACCGCATGTACCTCCGCCGCCTCACCCGGCGGATCGTCGAGAAAGTTCGTGCCCGCGCGGAAGTTTTCCCGAACATTATCGATAAGACGCTGATCAAGAACGTTCACGGATTTGCCGACATTGACGGGAGATTCACGGCTCCACTGCACGGATTTCTCGACGCCGATGACTATTGGACGCGTTCGAGCGCCCGGCAGTTTCTGACTGGCATTTCCGTGCCAACGCTTTTGATCAACGCGCATGACGACCCGTTTCTGACGCCTGAGTGTTTCCCGGAACCCGAGGCGGCGGCGAGTCGGGCGTTTTATCTCGAAGCGCCGCCGCACGGCGGTCACCTCGGATTTCTCGACGGCATCACGTCACGGTTTACCTGGGCTGAACGCCGGTCAGCGGAATTTCTCAACGCGTTATCGGTCGCGCGATCTGGTGCGTGACGGGGCAAAGCGGGTGGGATCGTGACAAATTTTTTGCAAAAATTCCTTTCCTGATAGCGAAATCCCGCTACCGGTCTGAGTCAGAAATGCGGAGCCATGACCCACTTTTCTCCGAAAATGTCTGTTTGATCCAACGCCGTCGGTTTGTCGGCTTGATGAGTGCCGGGGGGGTGGCTTTGCTCGCGACTTCGCCGTTCGATTTCCTTGCGCGACTGTTTGGTGGAGGGAAAGAAGCCTTCGACCTGCCGTCCGAGTGGCACGAAATCCTCGGTCAGCCCTTGAAGGGATACGCGGCATTCGTCGGTGGGCTGCAGCTGAAACGACTGACGGTGCGACAGATCATCGCGCCTCATCTTAAAGAACGGGGAGGTGTGCGCAGTGGCATTCCGCCGACGAGCATGTGGAAACGGATGCGTCCCACGCTGCTGGTTGCCGACCAGGTCGCACTTCGGCTGGGAGACCGCGTCGAGACGGTCGTCTCGGCCTACCGGTCACCGGCTTACAATGCGCGGTGCCCCGGGGCGGCGAGTGGTTCGCAGCATTTGCGCAACGTGGCGCTGGATCTGCAATACGAGAAAAGCTCGCCGGGCGAGGTGGCAGCGGTCGCACGGAGTTTGCGGGCGCAGGGAAAATTTCTCGGCGGCGTCGGCAAATACGGGAATTTCACGCACATCGACACGCGGGGCGCCAACGCCGATTGGGGCTGAGCGGAAACGGCGAAATCACGCCAGCCACCGAACGGTTCCACCTTCGAAAACGCCGGCGCGGAGGCAAAGTTCGCCGTTTTCGATCCACGCTTTTGCTCCGAGTGGAATGTGGCAGCCACCCCCCAGGGCACGCAGAAGATCCCGCTCGGCGGTCACGCAACGCGCGGTGGGTTCGTGATGAATCGCACGGAGAATTTCCAGCACGGCAGTGTCGTCAGCGCGGCATTCGACGGCCACGGCACCCTGGCCCGGTGCGGGTAGCATGTCTGCGAGAAGGGCGGCGTGCAAACCGTCGGGAATGATGCCATGGCCAAGCCGATCCAGGCCGGCCTGGGCAAGCACCAGCCCAAAAACGGCGGGATTTTCCACGACCTTTCGCAGGCGGGTCGGGACATTGCCGCGAATTTCGACAATGGCCAAATCGGGTCGGAGGTGAAGGAGTTGGTTTTTGCGGCGGAGACTGGACGTCGCAATGGTTGCTCCAATTGGCACCTCGGCAAGGCCGCCACGGGTTTTCGAAATCAAAACGTCGGCGGAATCGGCACGTTCGAGAATGGCACCAATCACCAGACCGTCGGGCTGGTCGGTCGGCAAATCCTTGAGGCTGTGAACGGCGGTGTCGATTTCCCCACGGAGCATGGCGTCCTCAAGCTCCTTGGTGAACAGGCCTTTGTCGAGTGGACCGGGATTGGCGAGGCTAACGTCGAGCCGTTGATCGCCCGTGGTTTTAATGATGCGCTCATCGATCAGGAGACCGGGGTGGGCAGTCCGCAAGCGATCGGCCACGTGGCGGGTCTGGACGAGCGCAAGGTCGCTGCCGCGGGTGCCAAGGACAAGTGGCCTCATGGCGATACGGTGTGGCCACCGCGTCCCAGCCACGTGATAAAACTGGTGACGTGGGTGTCGATGATTCGCTCGCACTGCTCGACCTCCTGCTGACGGACTGAGAGAGAATGTCGTGCGATTTCCTGAAGCGAATCAATGTCGTAAAGGAAGACTCCCTCGACGTGATTGACGGCCGGATCCACGTCGCGCGGCACGGCAAGGTCGATGACAAACAATGGGCGTGCGCTGCGGCGGCGCATCAAAGGTTCGAGTTTTTCGCGGCTGAGGATCGTGTGGGGCGCGCCGGTCGAACTGATAAGAATGTCGATGTCGTCGAACTCGCGGTGCCAGTGGTCGAAGTGGATCGCCATTCCGCCGATTTCGGCGGCGAGCGCGGCGGCGCGGTCGTAAGTCCGGTTCGAGACGATCACGGTCTTGACGCCACGGGCGACGAGGTGGCGGGCGGTCAGTTCGCTCGTTTCGCCCGCGCCGAGGATCATCACACGCCGATTCTGCAGGCCGCCAAAAATTTTTCCGGCGAGTTCGACGGCAACGGCACCGACCGAGGTGGCACCCCGCGTGATCTGCGTGTCGGTGCGCACGGATTTTGCGACGCGGAAGGCATTCTGGAAGAGCCGGTTGAGCGTGCGTGAGGTGGCCCCGAGACCGGCGGCGGTGGCGTAGGCTTTTTTGACCTGGCCCAGAATTTCCGTTTCGCCCAGCACCATGGAGTCGAGCCCGCTGGCGACTCGAAAGAGGTGGCGCACACTCTGGGGCGTGCCGTGATGGTAAACGGGTGCCTCGATGCCAGTGCGCTCGTGAAGGAATGCCCGGACACCATCGAGCGCGCGGGCCGGACAAATGCTCGCCGCGTAAAATTCCACCCGGTTGCACGTGGAAACGACGACGGCCTCGTGCAATCCGTCGATTGTCCGGATGCGGTCCAGCACGTCGCCGACTTCGTGATTGTGCACGGAGAACCGCTCCCGCAATTCAACGGGCGCGATGTGGTGATTGATGCCGGCGCAAAGGATGTTCACAGATTCGGCGGAACGGAAAGATGCTGGATCGCGGGCAAAGTGACCAGCGCCACAATGAATACGGCGACCGACAGCATGGCGATGCGATGGGCGGCCAGCAGCCCCCGGTGCCGCAGCACGATGATCGCGCCGTACACGAGCCAGATCACCCCCGAGGTGATCGATTTAATGGAATGAACCGGCAGTCCGGCGATGATTCCGGCCGCGAACGCGATGGTCAACAGGGCGAAGCCCGTGATCAGCAGCCGCCCGTTGGCCACGCTCAGGTCGCTGATTGGCGGAAGGTTGTAGAGCAGGTCGGACACGCGGTGGAGCTTGAGCTGGCGTTCCTGGACGAGAAACATCACCCCCGCAATGCAGGCGAGGCCAAACGCTCCGTACGCGATGATCGAGAGTGCGGCGTGAAATTCCACCCACGGATTGGGCGGCTGGAGTTTCGGGGCGGCGTCAATGGGAGCAATCAGCGCAAACAGCATCAACGCGAGCACGAGCGGAGCGGTGAAAGCTCCCATGAGAGACAGGCGGTACGCCGGGCCGACGAGCAGGTAAATGAGGACGATCGACCAGCTTAGAAAGACCAGAACTTCAAAAAGATTGGTGATCGGACAGGCCCGGACGACCTGGCCGCGCTGGACAAGGAAAACGGTCGCGAAACCGAATCCAGCAAGCATCGCGGCGAGATTAAATCTCGCGGGTCGAAACTTACCGGCCCCCAGAGCGTACAGCGTGTGGCCGAAACTCAGGAGAAAACAAAACGAAGCGGCGACGAGCCAGTAGCGGTCCATTTATTTTTGATCGAGGGCGAAGGCCCGGAAAGCGAAGGGATGGTAAGCGGTTTGGAAATAGGGAAATTAGATCTCGTGCAACGTTAGGAGAGGCGGGGACGTTACTCAATTGGTGAATATCATTGCTTCCGCGACGCTGGGCCCTGGCGAACGCCCGGCGGGACCGGTCGTGATGTGGCAGCGTTGGGAGCGGTTGCTTTTCCTGCACTGGGAGTGGGACGCTTCCGAGATCCAGGCGACGTTGCCCGAAGGTCTGGAGGTCGATTGTTTCGACGGCCGCGCTTATCTCGGTGTGATCCCATTCTTCATGCGGAAAGTCCGGCCGCGATTTTGCCCTCCGATCCCGGTGGTCTCGGATTTTCTCGAGTCGAACGTTCGCACGTACGTTCGCGACCAAGCGGGACGGCCCGGAGTCTGGTTTTATTCCCTCGATTGCAATCAGCCGATCGCGGTGGCCGTGGCCCGATCACTTTTCCGGCTGCCTTATTTCTCGGCACGCATGCGTGCGCAGGTCGGACCGAACAGTGGCGTTGTGTATTACGACTGTCGGCGGCAGGGCACGCGGGAGACCGCCCACTTTGAATACAAGGCCAGCGGGCAGCCGCGGCCGGCGCGGGTTGGATCGTTGGAGGAATTTCTCGTGGAACGTTATCGTCTCTTCGCGGCGGGCCGGAGTGGGCTCCTGACGGGACGAGTGCGGCATTCGCCCTACGACATTGCGCCCGCCGAGGTGCCGCGCTGGAGTGCTCTGCCGCTGGAACAAGCGGGATTTGCGGCCGGTATTCTGCCGCCGGACCATGCCCTGGTCTCTCCGGGGGTGGATGTGGCGGTTTATCCTCTCGGGTTCGGATGAAGGCGAATGTGGAAATCAGGAACGTTGCACTGCGGCGGGTTCGGATTTCCTGTTTCTTGATTCCCTCATTCCCAACAGGGAAGGGTGGTCACTTTTTCATGCCCACGCCGCTCGAGCGTTTCGCAAGATTGCGCCGTGGTTTTTTCGAAAGGTCGGTGCGGTGTTCGACTTTCGAGACCTGGCCGACTTTCAAATATTGTTCGCGCAATGCGGCGAGCTGTTCGTCGCGACGATCGTAGAGACGTTTGGGTTTGCGCGGTTTGGTGCGGGTGAGCGTGTAAGCCGCAATCAACGGCAGACTGACGGTCGAATCGAGGTAACAGACCACGCAGTCGGGCAGGCTGTCGGGATCGACCTTGCCCCAGCTCACGGCCTCGCCGGGGGTCGCGCCGCTGAGGCCGCCGGTGTCGGGCCGGGCGTCCGTGCACTGCAGAAAATAATCATGCCCGCGCTCCTCGATGCCCATCACCTCCTGGATCTGCGGTTCGGTCTGGAGCATGAAATTTTTCGGGGAACCCCCGCCGAGAATGAAGACGCTTGATTTGCCGCCGCCGTGTTTGGCGTCGTAAACGATGGCGGCGGTCTGGTTGACGTCGCGATTGACGTCGAACGCGAGTTGCGAATCCCGAAGGGCCATCGCGGCGACGTTCATGCCGATGGAACTGTCACCGGGAGAGCTCGTAAAAATCGGGACGCCGTATTTATAGGCGGCCGAGAGCAGGCTGTGCTCGGGAATACCGAGTTTGCGCTCCCGTTCGTAAACGTATTTCCCGAGCAGGTGGTGGAATTCGTCGGTGCCAAGTGCCCGTTGAAACTCCGGACCCTGAATGACCTCGCGAACGAACGCGTCTGTGTCGAGGAGCACGTCGTAGTCGAACAGGACGTCGTAAATCCGGATGACGCCCTCGTCGCGAAGCTGGATGTCGTTGAGAAAGGGGGAACCCGCGAAAAGTTCCATGCCGAGGCCGTAATGGAGGTCGTGGTAAAGATTTGCGCCGGTGGAAATAATCCAGTCGATGAAACCCGCTTTGATGAGCGGCACCAGGCACGATTTGCCGAGTCCGGCGGGCGTGAGAGCACCGGTGAGCGACATGCCGACGGTGCCGTTTTCGGCGAGCATCGGTCCGCTGTATAGGCGGCACGCTTCGGCGAGCCGGGCGCCATTGTACGCTTTGAACGCACCGTCGATCAGGTCGGCGGCACTGATGTTTTTCCGGGCGGGCGCGGGAAGCAGCCGCGGAAACTGGTCACGAAGTTTTTTGGCCATGATCGAATAAGGCGCAGCCAGCCGCGAGGCCAACTACTGCAACGAGAATGGACTGTATAGCGACTCTTCGTAGCCGGAGTCGTAGAACCCATCGACGATCGGTTCGTTGTAACCGAACGAGCTGTTTTCCTGCTCGTAGTCGTTGTTGTAATAACTCGACGCCTGCTGCTGGGCATGCCGCTCAGCCTGCGAAGGCGGGTTGTGAGCGTAAAATCCCTCGGACTCCTCGAGATAATTTGTGATTTGCGGAGCCGCCCCGGCATTCCGCAGCGTGCGCAATTGCGACGGCGTGAAATCGTAGGCTTTTTCCGTGCTCTGCAGATACCCAACGATGATGTGCGGCGGCACATCCTTCTGCACGAGATCAAGGATGTCGTCGAACGACAAAACCCGCCCCGAATAAACCTTCGAGTAGGTGGCGGGATCAACATTGCGGGCGGAGAGCGCTGTCGTGATCTGCGGATCGACCGCGGGGCCGGATGAGCAGGCGGAAAGCAGAGTTCCGGCGAGGAGGAAGGAAAAAGCGAGTCGAGAGAGGCGACCAATCATCACACGTGAGTCTTAGTGACCGGTTGGGGCAGTGTCGAGGGTTGAGTGGCTCGACCCGGGCCGCCCAGTTACACCCGGTTCCGGCTGGCGCGCGGCGGAATATTTCACCCACAACCACATCGCGGCGACGTAGGCCAGCGAGCCGAGCGGAATCAGAAGACCCTCCCACGTCGGGTAAAGTCCCAGCCAGAGGCCGGTCCAGCCTGGCAGATCAAGTCCGGGAATCGGGTGCACCGGCAGCCAGCCGATCGTCTGCAGGATCCGCACCGTCGATCCGACAAATGTCATCAGCACGAACACCACGAGCACGCCGGTAACGACGAGCATCCGCCGGTAGGGCAACTTTGCCCCGATGGCAAAGACGGCAAAACCGAGTGCCGCGATCAGGGTTCCACCGATCGCGATGCCAATGAGTGCCGCACGTAATCCGGCCTCGAGAATGAGCGACTGCATGAAGAGCGTGGTCTCGAATCCTTCGCGAAAGATTGTCATGAATCCGACGCCGACCAGAGCGAATGATTCGAGGCGGGTGCCAGCTTGACCCTGGGCGGCCTTGCTCAGTCCCCGCAACCGCGAGTTCCAGCCGGTCCAGTAAAATTTGTGAAAAACCCAGTTGGTGACGATCAGGAGAATGATGACCGCGAGGATCGAAATGATTGCTTCAAGAAGCTCCCCGTGGCGTCTCAATCCCGCAAGCAGGTATTGAGACAGCACAAACAATCCCCCGCTTGCGGCGAGCGCCAGCCAGGCACCGAGGCCGATCTGGCGGCGCTTGCGGCGATGTTCCGGCCCGCGCAATCCCGCGAGCAGGGCGGCGAGGATGACGACGGCC
>JBGTDR010000058.1:0-5835 GCA_041748215.1 Chthoniobacterales bacterium | reverse complement strand
CATTCGCCGCGGGGCGAGGGCAACCCCTGCTCGACATCGCCTTCGAAGGCCGGGTCGCCCCACGGGCCACTGCAATCGTAAACGCGCACGGGCTCGTTTGCGGCAAGGTCGCCGTTCATGGCGCGGGTCGGCGCGAGCGCGATTTCGCGAAAGGGAACCTTCACCTCCGGATGCAGCGTGCCGCCGACGTAAACGCGGGAAGAATTGGGCAGCTGATCGCTGCTGTGGGGTTCGATGGAGTCCTTGGGTGCGATCATGGTCGGGCTTTCTGGGTTGGAAACCGCTCGAGGCACGCCCGCTCCTTCGCTCCCTGCGCCGGCATTACCCGTATCAGGTTCAAAGGGTCTCCCGGTGCAATTCCGGCACCGAAACTCTCAGCCTCGAGTGGCTCCCCTGTTTCCGGCCACTAAACGGCCCGTCGCCCGTCCCGTCAACGCGCGATTGTTTCGACCGAGTCTGAAGATGTCCATCAGGGTGGTGAACTGGGAAAATTCCGTCGCGAAAATTTGCGGCGTTGTTACCTCTATCGGTTCAAGGATTTTGCCCGAACCAGCCGCTGCTTCCGCCACCCATCGACCGAAATCCGGGCGTGTCCTCGTGATCTGTCACAAGCAGCTTGGCGACATGACGCTGCTCGAACCGGCGCTGGCCCGGTTGGCGGCTTCATTCGGCGGCCCCGTCGAAGTGCTCACGCGCAGCGGACACGCGCCGCTCATCGCCCTGATGCCGACGGCGCGGATGGCGGAACGGATCTGGCTGCGGCGGTTCGACGCGGTCTTCAGCTACGACGACCTCACCAAGTCGATCTTCAACGCGATGCTGACCTTTGCCCCGCGGAAAGATCTGCTGCTGCGGTCCCCGACAGAAATAACGCCGCTCGCGAGGAGGGCTTTCCGCTCGATCGCCGCTCCGGGTGTGAACGAGGAATACCTCGGGCGTTACAATTGGGAACACACGCTCACGGAATCGACCGAACCGTTCCGCCCGCCGCACCTCGAGATACCACCCGATACGTGGCGTCCGCCGGATTTTGCACTGGAAAATTATCTTCTGCTGAATCCAACGGCCGGCTGGAAAAGCAAACGCTGGCGGGCCTCGTCGTGGAGCCGCGTGCTGGAGGCTCTGCGCCCGCACGGCGTGGATCGCGTTCTCATCACGAGCGGCGGGCAGGACTGGCAGATCGAACACGCGCAACGTATTGCCGAAAAATTGGGCGATCAGGCGGTGTTCCTCGGTGGGCAAACGCGACTGGAGGAATTCCTCTGGCTCGTAGCTCACGCACGCATGGTGCTGGGCGTGGACGGAGCGGCGTCCCATCTCGCCGCGGCGTTCGGTGGCAAAAACCTCACGCTTTTCCTGCGCACCAATCCCCACAACTGGCATCTGCCCACGGTCCGGTCGCGCGCGCTCATCGCCACGCACGATGCGGCAACCGACAGCTACGATTTTGCGATCGATGACGTGGTGAACGAGGCCGCGGCGCTGTGGGGGCTCGAACCTTAAATTGCCGTCTCGTCGAGCCCGTCGAGTGCGAATCGCGCCGCTCCGAGCAGGGCCGCCTGGTCATTGAGGACAACGCTCAACGGCATTGATTCAAGGAGGGATTCGAGGCGACCTTTGGCGTTGAACGCGCTCACAAACGCACCGGATTTGATTTTCCAGAGCATCTTGGCCGGGATGCCGCCGCCGAGGTAAACGCCGCCGGTGGCCATCGCCTTGAGCGCAAAATTCGCCGCTTCCATCGCGAGACAGTGGGTGAAAATTTCGACGGTTTGACTGCACATTTTGCACGATCCGTCCTCGGCGTGTTTTGTGATGATCTTGCCTGGATCGCCCGACTTGAGTTCGGCGGCGACTTCGCTCTTTTCCTTGCCGTGGCCGCTGTCGCGCAGAAAGGCGTAGATGTTCGCGATTCCCTGGCCGGAAACGACGCGTTCGACGCTCACGTGACCGTACCGCGTCTGGAGGTACGCGAGCAACTCGACCTCGATATCCGAACGCGGGGCAAAGTCCGAGTGACCGCCTTCGCACGCCCAGACCCGATACCGTTTCCCGTCCCAAAATAATCCCGCTTCGCCGAGACCGGTGCCGGGCGAAATGATGCAGCGGTTGCCGGAGGCCGAAACCAGGCCGGTCTGGAGCGAGACAAAATCCGAGCTGGCCAGCTCGGTGATCCCGTAGGCATTCGCCGCGAGGTCATTGAGCAACCAGACCGCCGGAGTGCCGAGCTCATCCGCGATCGTGCTGCCTTCGACGTCCCATTTGAGATTGGTCGGCTGGGCGCGGTTGTTGCGCACGGGGCCCGGCACCCCGAAACAAGCCGCCGAGACCTTCTCGCCGCCGTGGGAAAGAAACGTGGCGACGATGGCGTTGAGGCTCGGGTATTCGGCGCTGGGGTACCGTTTATTACGCAGCAGCTCGAGCTTCGCCGGGCCGCTGCCACGGTTTACCGCGAAGATCGCGAGGTTGGTTTTGGTGCCGCCGACGTCGCCGGCGATGAGGAGAGGTGCGGATGCGGCCACGGCTTATTAGTGACGGGTGAGCGGGTAATGGTGCCAGCGATGCCCGTCGCGTGCGACGAGGTGCTCCGACGCCGCGGGACCCCAGGTGCCGGCTGCGTAATTCGGAAAATCCCGGGCGGGCAGCGCCTGCCAGACGTCGAGGATGGGATTGACGATCCTCCAGGATGCGTCCACCGAATCGTAGCGGTGGAACAACGTGGTTTCCCCGATCATACAGTCGTAGAGAAGCGTTTCGTAGCCGGTCGCGGCCATGCCTTCGCCAAAATCCTTGTAGGAAAAATCGAGCGGCACGTTGGAAATTTCGATCTTCGGTCCGGGGCGTTTCGCGTGGATGTCGAGGGTGATCCCTTCCTCGGGCTGGATGTGCATCACCAGACGATTCGGCGGGATGTTTTTTTCCATTTCCTCGCCAAAAAGCAAAAGCGGGGCGCGCCGGAATCCGATCACGACCTCGGTCGTGTGGGCGGCGAGGCGTTTTCCCGACCGAATGTAGAATGGCACTTCGGCCCAGCGCCAGTTCTCAACCTCAAGTTTCATCGCGACGAACGTCTCGGTATTCGAAAGCGGATTGACGTCGGGTTCCGTGCGGTAGCCGGGCACATTTTTGCCGCCGATGCTGCCGGCGGCGTACTGGCCGCGGACGGTATTTTCGATGACTTCCTCAGGCTGCATCGGGCGAATGGCCTCGAGTACCTTGACCTTCTCGTTGCGGACGGCGTCGCCCGAGATCGAGCTGGGCGGTTCCATCGCGATCAACGAAAGCACGGAGAGAATGTGATTCTGCACCATGTCGCGCATGACGCCCGAGTGGTCGTAATAACCGCCGCGCAATTCGACGCCGAGCTCCTCGGCAACGGTGATCTGGACGTATTCGATGTAACGCCGGTTCCATGTCGGTTCGAAAATCGAATTCCCGAAGCGGAAGACCATGATGTTCTGGACTGTCTCTTTGCCGAGATAGTGGTCGATCCGGTAAATCTGCGATTCGTCGAGCGTGCGCGTCAGGTCGGCGTTGAGCGCGCGGGCACTCGCGAGGTCGTGGCCAAACGGTTTTTCGACGATGACGCGACGCCATTCGGTCTCGGACTGGGTGGTGAGCCCGACGGCGCCGAGTTGGTCGACGACCTTGGAAAAAAACGACGGAGAAATCGCAAGGTAAAACAGGATGTTGCCGGGCACGTCCCAGGCTTTCTGCGCGGTCTCGATTTTCGCCTTGAGCGTCTGGAAAGTGGCAATGTTGTCGAAGTCACCGGAGACGTAATACATCCGGCACGCGAAGTCGCCCCAAACCGCATCCTCGAACGGACGCGTGGCGAATTCCTTGATGTCTTCGGTCGCCTTCGTCCGCATTGCCTCGTCGTCGCCTGGTGTGAAGGCGCAGCCGACGATGGCGAATTTTTCCGGCAGCAGGTTGAGCGCCTTCAAATTGTAGAGCGCGGGGAGGAGTTTGCGTTTGGTGAGATCGCCGGAGGACCCGAAAATCACGATGGTGCACGAGTCGCCGGGCCGATCATGGCCGGTGAGAGGTTGGGGCGCGGACATGGTCCCTTCGAACTACCGGAAGCGCCGGGTCAAGTCAGCAAAGAATCCGCGACTCCAGCCTCGCGGCGTGACTCGACGAAGAGGCGCAATTCCTCCCGCATCTCGGCGGCGACGGCGATGTAACCGGGCTCGGCAATGCGATTGGACGATTCGCCGGGGTCGCTTGCGAGATCGAACAGGACGTCCGGACCCCATCCGCCGAAGGTGAGGTATTTCAGATTGTCGCGCTTGAGCATGAAGTGGTCGGTCTCGAATTGCGCGAACGTCCGGTTGTCCCATTCGTGCCCCTTGCCCTCGAGCAGGGGCTGCAGGCATCGCCCGTCGAGGTCTTCCGGTACCGGCAGATCCGCGAGGGCGCAGAGCGTCGGATACACGTCGACCAGGCTGACATTTTCGCGACGCCGCATCGCACCGAATCGCGCGGGAGCCCGCACCAGAAATGGCACGCGCACACTGCCTTCGTAGAATTTTCTTTTTTCCCACAATGCGTGCTCCCCGAGCATGTCGCCGTGGTCCGCCGCGAAAAGAATCGTCCAATCGTCGAGGTCCTGGCCATGGGACTTCAATCCCGCGATCACGCGGCCAAATTCGCGGTCGGCTTGTTCGGCGAGCGCGTAATAGGCCGCGGTGGCGTTGCGCACCTCGTCCGGCGTGACCAGTTCTCCGCACGGAAGCGCCCCCTGCCCCAAAACCGCGTGGTAGGACGCCTCTTCGTGGATTCTCGGCCGGACGCGCGCGTAGTAATACGCGAAGAGTTCCGGGTCCGCGAGCAGCGGAAAATGCGGCTGCTGCAGACTCACGAGCAGGAGCAGCGGTGGCTCCGGTGCGTCCCCGCGGCGATACATTCCGCCGAAGTGGGTTGCCAAAAACAACAGCGCACCATCCACGGTGTAGCGGTCGTGCAGGGCTAGCGGTGAAACTCCGGGGCCGGCGATGTGCAGCTCCTCCGCGCCGCGCCACTTCAATCGTCCGATCTGCATGCGGTCCTGCGCCGCGCGCGTTTCCGGCCAGTTGACGGCGCACTCCGCCCCGATGCGGTGCAGCCACCCTTGCATGGGATCGATGCCGCGGTGGTGCAACTTTCCGCAGGCCACGGTGTAGTGCCCGGCCTCGGAAAATCGCCGCGCAAAGGTGTCGGACTGCGGTGCGATGTCTTCGCCAAAATATTCGCAGCCGATGTGAAGCGGGTATTTGCCCGTCGCAAAACTCTGCCTGCCCGGGATGCAAACCGGTGCCGCCGCGTAGGCATTGTCGAAAATTACGGCTTCCCCCGCCAGCCGGTCGAGCGTCGGCGTGCGGCAAATCGGATTCCCCATAAATCCCGCCAGGTCGAAGCGGAATTCGTCGGCCATCAAAATGAGAATGTTGCCCGCCATGCCGCCGACGATATGCGCAGTCGCAACCGCGGCGCGCAAGCCCCGCCTGCCCGCGCAGCGCCAGACCGTCACCACCCGGAGTCCCGGCGTGATTTTTCCCGGCACCGCGCATCGACACGGGTGGGATTTTTCCGCAAAAACACATTCACCCAGCGCGGCGGCGGTGCGGCGTGCCGACGATGAAATCCACCCAAGCGTCCCCATCGGCGATGCCGTCATCACTCGCCGCTTTTTGCGCGCAGCTGATCGAAGCCGCGTGGCTGCTGGCCGTGGTGATCGTGCCCGTGCTTTACAACCCGCACGCGACCGACGGATTCGACCCGGGAAAAATTGCGGTCATTCGGGTGCTCGGGCTCGTCGTGGCGGGCGCGCTCGCCGTGCGGATGGCGGACCGG
>JBGTDR010000057.1:0-35389 GCA_041748215.1 Chthoniobacterales bacterium | reverse complement strand
GGCCGGACTGGCCGCTCTCGACGTGCTGCCACCGGACGCCGTGCGCAATTACCAGCCGTATTGGGCCACCCGCGGCGAGTTGCTGCTCCGCCTCGGCCGCATTGCCGCAGCTCAAACCGCTCTGCACCGCGCGGCCGGTCTCACCGCTGATCCTGCCGTTCGCGATTACCTCCAGCAAAAGATCGCCCGCCTCGAACCGCCCAAACCGCCCAACCTGTAGCGGCGGTCTATGACCGCCGCAAACTTCATCCGAGCGGGCCGGTATCCCACCCTGCGTGGCGGCCCGGACCGGCGGTCACAGACCGCCGCTACAGATTGCGGCGGTTCAGCCGACTTCGTTACGCATCTCCGCCGGAAACGGCTCGCCCCAATACGGCCACTTTTCACAAGCCGCCACCAAACCTGCGCGGACCGGATTTTCGCGGACATACCACCACTTCGCCGTGGCGGATTCCTCCGAACGCAGAACGTGATCGAAAAATCACTTTTGCCAGTGAGGTGCCGGCTCGCCTGCCGAACGCAGAACTTTCGAGATCGCGTTCTTGAATGACTTCATCCAGCCCGGGAGAGACTGGCGTTCCCCGTTGAGGACCACAAACCTGTGAAAATGATCGGGCATCAGCACAAACGCGCCGAGCCACGCTCCCCGATCCGGCCCCTCGCGGGCGAATTCCATCATCGCCGCGTGAACTTCCGCCCGGGCGAGAATTCCCCGGCGCGCGTGAGTAGATGCCGTAACAAAATAAACGGGCCGTCGTGAAAATACACGTTCGAGCCGCCGCAATCGCTCCCCCATCCCCATCGCTGTAGCGGCGGTCTGTGACCGCCGCAAACTTCCATCCGAGCAAACCAGCACTCCAACCCAGCGTCGTCCGCATCGGCGGTCATAGACCGCTGCTACAGTTCGCTGTAGTTCGCTGCTTCGCTGCCAATCGCTACGGACCGCGCATGCATACGATCAGTACGATTTCGCCCAGACAACGCGCTGGGCGCTGGGCTCGCCGGTGAATGGACAGACGCCCGCTTCGGGATTTTCTTCGAACGGGATGCAGCGGATCGTCACCTTGAGGTCGGCTTTGATCTGCGCTTCGACATCAGCTTTCCCGTTCCAGTGGGTGAGCGCAAAACCGCCGTGCGATTCGGGTTTGTCGGCATTGCGAGGAGTGAACCACGCGTAAAATTCCTCCCTCGAATCGATCACGCGCGTGTGGGCGTCGCGGAATTCCGTCGCCCGTGCCAGCAGGCTGGCCTGAATTTCGTCCAGCAGCACCGGAATGCGCGCGGGCACTTCAAATTGCGGGAGAAATTCCTTCTGCTTGGGTGGCTGGTCACGCCGCGCGACCGCGACACTGCCGCTCTCGAGATCGCGGGGCCCGAGTTCCAATCGGATCGGCGCTCCCTTCTTGATCCACTCCCAGCTTTTCACGCCGCCGCCGACGTCACGTTCGTCGATTTCCACCCGGAGTGGTTCGCCGTGGTACGCCTGCGTGCGCAATTCCGACGCGAGTTTGCGAGCGGCTTCAAGGACCGCGTCGCGCGTCTCGGGCTTCGGTGTGATGGGCAGGATCACGACGTGCGACGGGGCGACGCGCGGCGGCATGATCACACCGTCATCGTCGCCGTGTGCCATGATGAGCGTGCCGATCAGCCGTGTGCTCACGCCCCAGCTCGTCGTCCATGCGTGTTCGACCCGCCCGTCCCGGCCCTGAAATTGAATGCCCGACGCCTTCGCAAAATTCTGGCCGAGGAAATGAGACGTGCCCGCCTGGATTGCTTTCCGGTCCTGCACCATGGCTTCGATGCAATACGTGCGCACTGCGCCGGGGAACCGTTCGCTCTCGCTCTTCTCGCCGACGAGGACGGGAACCGCGAGGAAGTCGCGGGCAAACGTCTCGTAAACGCCGAGCATCTTTTCGGTTTCCTCAACGGCCTCGGCCTCGGTCTCGTGAGCAGTGTGGCCTTCCTGCCAGAGGAATTCCGCCGTGCGCAAAAACAACCGTGGCCGCATCTCCCAGCGAACGACGTTGGCCCACTGGTTAATGAGAATGGGCAGATCGCGATAGCTGCTCACCCACTTCGCGTAGGTCGCACCAATGATCGTTTCCGACGTCGGCCGCACGATGAGCGGCTCCGTGAGCGGGCCGGCCGGCACAAGTTTTCCCTCCGCCGTTTTTTCCAAACGGTGATGCGTGACCACCGCACATTCGGTCGCAAATCCCTCGACGTGATCCGCCTCGCGCTGCAGGTGGCTGAGTGGAATGAAAAGCGGAAAATACGCGTTTTTGTGTCCGGTCGCCTTGAACATGCCGTCAAGAACCGCCTGCATCTGCTCCCAGAGCGCGTAGCCCCACGGCTTGATCACCATGCAGCCCCGCACCTCTGAGTTTTCCGCGAGGTCAGCGGCTTTGATCACCTGCTGATACCACTCGGGGAAATCGTCTTCGCGGCGCGGGGAAATGGCGGATTTTTCGGACATAAAAGAAGAGCGTTACCTCTAGATTTTCGGCGGCCACGAGGGAACCCTCGATTTGGCAATCACGCCGGAATGATCAGTCCGCGGCGAGTTCCCTGAGGAATCGTTTGAAAAATTTCACGCCGGCTTCGAGGTCGGCGATGCTGATGTATTCGTCCTTGGTGTGGGCCTGCGCGATGGAGCCAGGGCCAAGGGCGACGGCGGGCATGCGTGCTTCGGAAAAAACACCCGCGTCGCAAAACCACGGAGCGCCGACACACCGCGCGCCACACTCCTGCAGCGCCAGAATTGACGGGTGATACGGCGCGGTGAAAAGCGGTTTGGAGATCGTGTGCGAAATCCCGATGCCCGGTGACGCCTTACGCAGCCGGGTGAAAATCGGCCCGAGTTCCTGGCCGGGAATGGTCCGAAAATCGACCACCACCTCGCACGAGTCGGGCACGATGTTGGCCTTCGTACCGCCGCGCACCGTGCCCACGCTCATCGTCGGCGAGCCAAGGACCGGGTATCGCAACGCCTTGAGTGACGGTGCGATTTCATCCCGGAGACAGCGGATCACGTCTGCCATCGCGTAGATGGCATTATCACCGAGGTCGGGAGCGGACGCGTGAACCGCGCGGCCCGCGGTGCGCAGCGTGACCCACGCACAGCCTTTCGTTGTGTTGACGATTTGAAGTTCGGTCGGCTCGCCAGCGATCACAAAATCAAATCGCATGCGTTTCGCCAGCGCCTTGGCTCCGGGCTGGCCGGCTTCCTCGCCCATCAATCCCGCGAACCAGATCTCCCACGGCAATTTTGGCAGCAGCGATTTGGATTCCTTGAGCGCCCAGAGCATCGCCGCAATCGAGCCCTTGGTGTCGGACGCGCCACGGCCCCAAACCCGTTTGTTGCGCACCACGCCACCAAAGGGATCGATCGTCATGCCGCCCACGCTCACCGTGTCGGTGTGCGGCGCGAAGAGGAGCTTGGGCCGCCCGCTGGCCTTGGCCGGAAAACGCCCCACGACGTTAGGCCGCCCCGGCTGCACCTCGTGCATCTCGACTTCCGCCCCGAGTTTTTTCAAAAACACGGCGAGATATTCGGCGAGAGCCTGTTCGCCGACTCCATCGGTGCCGGGATCACCGTCCGGATTCACACTCGGAATCCGGATCAGCTCCTGCAGGAGTTCAGTGACGTTGGCTGGCATCAAAAATTTTCAACCGTTCAGGCTGCGATACCAGGCGACGTATTTCGGAATGCCGTCGGATATTTTGGTTTTGGGATCGTATCCAAGCAAGCGTCGGGCTTTGGAAATGTCGGCGCACGTGAGCGGCATGTCGCCCTTTTGCTCCGGCAGTTGCTCGATGACCGCCTCCCGGCCGACGGCTGACTCGATGGCGGTTATCAATTCGTTGAGCGTGGTGGTTTCGCTTTCGCCGAGATTAAAAATGTCGAACGCCGGGCCGCCGCTTTGCGCATAATCGATGGCTCCGGTGATGCCCTGAACGATATCGTCGGCATACGTGTAGTCGCGCCGCGTGGTGCCATCGCCAAATTTGGGAATCGGCAGCCCGCGGGTGATGCGGTCGGTGAATTTCGAAATCGCGAGATCGGGACGCTGACCCGGGCCGTAAACGGTGAAGAACCGCAGACAGACGACGCGAAGACCATGGAGATTCGCGTAGTTGCCGCAGAGGTGCTCACCGGCAAGTTTTGTCGCCGCGTACGGGCTCAACGTCTGCGGAAGCGCGAGGTCTTCCGAAAATGGCACCGTTTTGGCGAGACCGTAAACGGACGAACTCGACGCGAAAACAAAATGAGGCGTCCCGGCGTTGCGCGCGGCTTCGAGCAGATTGTACGTCCCGCCGATATTGGTATCGATGTACGCCTTGGGGTTGTCGATGGACGGCCGGACCCCGGCCCGCGCAGCAAGGTGAACGATGGTGCCATAGCGGCCCGACGCGAGGATCGATTGCATTCGGTCGAAGTCCTCGATGTTGGCGTCGAAGACCTCCACCGACTCCGGAAATGTCGCTACGTTCGCGCGTTTGATGCCCGGATCGTAAAAGTCACTGAAATTGTCGATGACCCCGACGTCGTGACCTGACGCCGCGAGGTGACGGACCGTGTGCGCGCCAATAAAGCCGGCGCCGCCCGTGACTGCGATTTTCATCCGGGCACCGTAGGGACCGCCTCAAAATGCCCGCAAGCGGATTCTCCCGGCCGCCCGGGTTGTCGAATTGGCCCGCTTCGCTACCTTGCTCACCATGGGCGGACAACAGCGACGGGCATCGGCGGGCGGAGCGTCGCGAGTCATTCTCGTGATCACCGCCTGCATCATCGCGCTGATGGCGGCCGGTGTTTTTGCCGTTCGCCACGTTGTCTTCGACGTTCCGGCCCGGAGCGCGGTCGCTGCCGCGCAGGGCATCAGCACCGCCGTCGCCGAAGCGTTCCAGGTTCGGCCACGCATCGTGGTCCGTGGTACGACGATCATTCATCAGGACAGCGAAACGCTTCAACTCGTCACGCTCGAGCGCCCTCTCACCCAGCGTCACCAGTGGAGTCATTCGTGGATGGGCAGCACCAAAACCTTCGAGATCGAGGGCGACTTCAAAGCCCGCGCCGGCTTCAACCTCGAAAAACCATTCGTCATCGTGATCGATCCCGATTCCGGTGGACTCACCGCCACGCTGCCGGATCCGGAAATTTTTTCGGTCGATCTCGTCAATCTCCGCATCCTCACCGACGCCGACGGGCTTTGGAACAAACTCACCGCGAGCGACCGCGAACAGGCCATCGCCGATCTCAAACGCGTCGCCGCGGGAAAAGTCTCCTCGACCACGCTCACGCAGGAAGCCCGAGCCTCCGCCGAAAAACGCCTCGCGGATCTGCTCGCCACAGAAGGGCGACCGGTCACCTTTGCACCGGCTCCCAAAGATTGACGAATGACGGCGCCCGATCCCGGAGGTAAAAGCGGGATCCTTATGCCGGGCCCACCGTCGTGCTGCTTGATGCTCAAAGCCCCGATTCCCGGGACCGTAAAAACCCGGCTTGCGCGCGACGTGGGGCCGGAAATGGCGGCGGCAATTTACCGAACACTCGTCGAGCATCAGGTGCTCGAGATCCCGCCAGGCTGGAGACGCCACGTTGTTTTTGCACCCGCCGATGCCGGCGAAACAATGAGGCACTGGCTCGGGCCGGATTTTTTTTACACCGCCCAGGTCGAAGGCGACCTCGGTGACCGCCTGAGCGCGGCCGCCCGCGAACTCGCGAGGGGTCCGGACGAACGCCTCGTTTTTCTCGGCGGAGATTGCCCGGAACTCACGCGCGAAAGACTGGAAAGGCTGGCGGCGAGCGACGCGGAAATCGCGATCATTCCGGCCCTCGACGGCGGGTATTGCGCGCTCGCGATGCGCGGAAATCATCCCGGGATTTTTAAGGACCTCGCGTGGAGCACGGACGCCGTCCTGCGCGAAACGCTGGACCGCTGCGCGAGCCTCGGGCTCAGCGTAGAGATGCAGGAGCCGGCATTGGAAGACGTGGACGACCTTGCCTCGTGGCAGCGGACTCTCGCCACCGGCTCCATAAAAAGCCCAACACCAACGGACCCCACATGAGGGCCACCTCCCAGCCGGACTGACGCCACTCGCCCGCGTGCGCCGCGACCTGGTATTCGAGGAGAAAATAGACGAAACCTGAGAGACCGACGAGTCGCAGACCAAGATTGCGTGACGCCGCGGCAAACGGAATGGCCCACGTGAAATACCACGCATGAATCGCAGGCGAGATCACGTAGAGCGCAAAAAAGACGTCCTCGGCGAAGGCCCGCAACGACTGTGCCCGCCACAACCGCCAGAGCACAAAAACGGCAAATGGCAGGACGAACACCGAATTCATCCGCGTCGAATTTTCCCAGAATTCTGCGACCAGACGCGGTAGCAATTCGGCGCTTCGGGCGTATTGGCTGAACTCCGAGGCCGCGATGGAATGCACGCCGAACTGGCTCCAGAAAACCGCCAGCGAGGCGAGGAATGGCAAGGCGATCAGCGCCGTCGCGCACCCGGCCTCGCGCCAGCCGTGACGCCGACAAATCGCGAGCACGATGAATGCCCCAATCGGCGCTGAGACGTATTTGATCGCCACGCTCACACCGATCAAAAGCGCACCGGCCAAGCGCGACCGGCGCGTTTCCGCCTTTTCGAAAACCAGCCAACCCGCCACCAACGCCAGCACAAACCAGCTGTCGTAATGCGCGCCACCCGTGAAAACGTAAATCACCAGCGGGTTCCACGCGTACATCAGCGCGGCCGTCCCGAACCGCCGCCACAGCAGCACGCACACGCCGAGATCCGCCGCCATGATCGTGAGTTTGAAAAAAATCAGCGTCGGCGAGATGGCCGCGAGGACGCGAAAGATCAGCTCCGTGAGCGGCGGATACACCGCGGAGATCGATGGATGATTGACCTTCACCCACCAGTCCGTGCGCAGTGCCGCCAAAGAATCCGACCACGGTGCGATGGCGTACGGGTTGTATCCTGCGTTCTGGATCAGCCCCTCCCAAACGTAACGCCAGACGTCGGTGCCCGGTTCCATCGGCAGCAAAACCAATCGCGCAATCACAGCCACACCAAAAACCACCACGACCGGCACGGTTCGCAGACCCCAACTCAACACGAAGCCAAGACCCATGATCGCCGCCGCCAATAGAAAAAACGGCACGGCAATCGGATCACGAAACGTCCCGAACGGCGCCATCGCCACCGCTCCGCCGACGATGAGTAAAGCCGCGAGCACCATCATGGGCGTCTGCCAGCGCCGCAGCGCAAACGCTCCGATTGTGCCGAGAATCACCGAACCCGCCCGCACCGATCCATTGATCGTGCCCGACACCTTTGAAACTCCGCCCCGGCGCGGGAAATATTTCACCGGCACTTCGGCGATGCGCAATCCGAGCTCGCACGCGCGGGCCTGCATTTCAACCGTCCAACCAAAGCCGCGATCCTGCATCGCCATTGCCTCGTAGGACGTCCGCCGCACAAGGCGCAATGGACCAAGATCGGCGTATTGATGACCGTAAAGTAACCGCAGCAACGCAGGCGCGAGCCAGTTTCCAAAATTTTGCGCCGGTGTCATCGCCGCGCGCCCAGCGGCCGTCGCGCGCCGGTTACCAAGCACCAGATCGGCGTTCGGAGCCGCTGCGGACAGGTCGGCAATGGCATCCAGATCATCACTGCCGTCGGCGTCGCAAAAAAGAATCCACTCGATCTCAGCCGGGAGATTTTCACCCGCCGTGAAACACGCCTGCCCGTAACCGCGACGCGGCTCGGTGATCACCTCAGCTCCTGCCGCTCGCGCCACCTCGGCCGTACGGTCGGTCGAGCCATTGTCCGCCACCCGCACCAACCGAACGCCGCGCGCAAGCAACCCGCGCACGACATCGCCAACCGTCGTCTCCTCGTTGAATGCAGGAATGATCGCGATTACGCCCGCTCCAAGAACTTCGCCACCGCTCAAGCGGCCTCCTTCGATAGGTCGCGCGCGTAGAGAATATATCCTCCCTTACTCCGGCACGCTTTCGCCGGATTCTTTCGGATGCGACGCAGGCAATTTCTTTGATGATCACCCGACCGCTTCACTTCTTTCCTTCCGCGATGCGGACTGGTGAGGCGGGCAGGGAATCGAGGAGGATTTTGCCCTCACCGTCGTAGCGGCCGAATGCGAGCACACCGGTCGGGCAGCTTTGGACGCAGGCCGAACAGCGCACACATTCAGGATCCTCCATCGGAGCACCCTTGTTGGCAAAATTCATCACGTCGATGCCTTGGTGGCAGACGGACGTGCAGACGTTGCACGAAATGCATTTGGACTTTTCGGCGAAGATTCGGAAGCGCGTGAAGCGTGCGTAAACGTGCATGAGCGCGGCGAGTGGACACGCGAAGCGGCACCAGACGCGGCCCGAGAAGTGGAAGTACAACCCGACGCCAAGGATGCCGGCCCAAAGGGTGTCGACGCTCCACGCGTACGCGAGGATGGGAAATTTGCTGAACCCCTGCTCGAAAAGTCCCGCCGCCCAGCCGTGGCCGGCCCAGCCAAGGATGCGCAGGATCATGAGCACCACTGCGAAAGCGAGAAAGACCTGACCGATCATGTTCAGGCGGGTCCAGAACGGGCCGTGCGGCATTTTTTGCCGGTGCTGATCGCCAAGGGTTTCGGCCAGCGCACCGCACGAGCAAATCCACCCGCAGTAAGCGCCCTTGCCCCAGATCCAAATCATGAGGGGAATGGCGACGAACGTTTGCAACGATCCGAGAATGAGCCAGCCCCACAACGGCTCGGCGGTGAACCAATTCCAGACCATGAGCGGCCACGCGAGAACGAATCCGTACGCGCGCCAGTATTCGCGACCGTGACCGTACGGCACTGCGGGGAAAAACGTATCGGCAAACCATTTTCCCAGACCGCCGTCGAACCACGCATTGTGCCCCGCCCACGGCAGGAATATTTCCGGCAGCAGAAACAGCGGGATCACTTGAATGCTCATAAGTGTGAGCGTTTGGGTCGTAATGTATGGAGTGCGACGGCGGCGGATGCGGCGAACACCGAAAATCGTGACGCACGAGGCGTAGGCCAGCGTGTAATAAAAGCTCGGACTGGCCATCGAGATTTTGAGCGTGTGGCCAAGCGTGCCGGGGGTGTCCCACCAGCCTTGCAGCGTTGCAAAAAACGCGGCGGGCTGGGGATTCAGCCAATCGGGCAGCGTCAATCCAAACGGAACGTTGTAGGGCGCCTTCCACGAGTAGAGCCAAAAACAAAAGATCAGGAACGCCGCGAGAGCGGCCCAATTGAGCGGGGTGAACTCACCGCGAATGCGCAGATCGGATCGGCGGAAAAATTCGAGCGGTGCCTCGCGGCCGAGCAAGGCAAACACGGCATCGTTGGGAATCACGCGCTGGCTGCCGTCCTCCCTCGTGAGCACGACATCGGCGTCGCGAATTTCCTTCACTTTGGTGCCCAATTCGATGGACACCTCGCTCGCCTTCAACCGCTCGACATTCTCGGGTTTCGGTCGCGAAAAATCACGGCCACGATAACTTAGGGTGACCCGAGCGCCGGCGGAGTCGAGGGCCGTGGCCGCCTCAAGCGCAGAATCCCCACCTCCCACGACCAGAACTCCGCGGTCCGCAAAATCCTTGGGGTCGTACAACCGGTTCGAGACTTTGTCCTTGTCCTCCCCGGGCACACCGAGCTGTCGGAAATTCCCACTCCGCCCGATTGCAACAACAACGCGCTGCGCCCGGAACGTGCCACCGTCACCGCCCGCAATCAGACGAAACCCGCGTCCGTCGCGCTCGATCTTTTCGATGCGGGCCGGGATCGGCTCAATGCCGGCCGCGGTCCGGTAACGTTCCATTTCCTCGAGCAAATCCTCCTTCACTTCGGTCGCGAATTGCAGGCCACCGGCTGGAACCATGTCAGTCGGGTACGTGTAAATGGGTTTGCGTTTCGGAAAATTTGCGATGGTCGCAAACGGCTGCTGGGATTCAAAAATTTGATACGTCAGCCCGCGCTGGCCCGCTTCCATTGCCGCGGCGATGCCGGAGACGCCCGCGCCGATGATGGCAACATCAACGACCCCCTCCCCACCCGCGCCGGGTTGAAATCCACTTTCCGAGGCAAGAGTGCCGATCACGCGCGCACCCGTGTCGGAGGAAAATTTTAAAAGCGGAATACCGGTAAGGTCACCGACGACAAAAATACCTGGGATATTCGTCGATCCGTCGGGTTGGACCTCCGGCAGTTTTTCGACCAGACCGGCAGGCCACTGGCCGTGCAGCCAGTCGTAATAACGGGTGAGCGCTCGAAGTTTCATGCGGCGTGAGAGGCGGATGGACGGCGGATTATTTCCCGAAGTTGCGAGATTCTGACGGAAGCAGGGCGCGGACCAATCATTTCTTGTCGCCCGACGGTGGCCGGACTCGGTATGCCGGAAATCATGCGCATCCAATGTTTTCAACACGCCGCGTGCGAGGGACCGGGAACGATCGGGGATTGGGCGGCGGCGCGGGGTCACGTGCTCACGACGACGCATCTCTACGCGGGCGATCCGCTGCCAGAGATCGGCACGTTCGATCTCGCCGTCATCATGGGCGGACCTATGAACATCTACCAATACCGCGATCACCCGTGGCTGCGAGCCGAGCGAACGCTCTTCCAGGCCCTGATCGCTGCGGGCGGCCGCGCGATTGGCGTGTGTCTTGGATCGCAATTGCTCGCCGACGCGCTCGGCGCGCGCGTTTTCCAGAATGCCCATCACGAGGTTGGCTGGTTCCCGGTGCGTTTCACCGATGAAGCGCGGGCGCGCCTCCCGTTTTTACCAGCCGAAGAAACCGTCATCCACTGGCATGGCGACACGTTCGAGCTGCCGGCCGGAGCGATGCGGCTGGGAGCAAGCGCCGCGTGTCCTGAGCAGGGATTTCTGTGGGACGGACGCGTGCTCGGGTTGCAATTTCATCCGGAAATGACACCCGCGTCACTTGGTGAGCTTGTCGCTGCGGACGGAGACAGCCTCCACCCGGAGCTGTTCGTCCAGACGCCGGTCGAGCTGCTGGCACGCGGACCCGAATCATTCGAACCACCCCAACGCCTGCTGTGGAACCTGCTCGACGAAATTTTCGGACGCGCGGAATAAGCATTCGCTCCGACACTCGAATGAGGGAACGGTGCGCCGTGATCTCGACCACCACCAGCCGCATGAAATTTTCCGCCGCCCTGATCGCCATCCTTTTCGCCTGCTCCCCGTTTGCGTCCGCCTGGGAAGCCGCCAGCGGCCCGGCGCAGGTCGGCCTGCTCGAGCTTTACACGAGCGAAGGCTGCAGCAGCTGCCCGCCCGCGCAGAAATGGTTTTCGGAACTTCGGAAAGACAAACAGCTTTGGAAAACGTACGTGCCGGTGGCGTTTCACGTCGACTACTGGGACCAGCTCGGCTGGCCCGACCGGTTCGCCTCGCCGGACTTCACCGCCCGCCAGCGGGCCTACGCGAAAGTCTGGGACGCCAGCACGGTTTACACCCCGGGCGTCGTTTGGAACGGCACGGAACTCCGCAATTGGATCCGCTTCCAACCTTCACTCGCGCGCACGTTGCGCCAGCCGGGAACTTTGACCGCCAAAGGCTCCGGCAGCGGCCCCGTCACGGTGGCATTCGTTCCCGAAGAAAAGTTTGATGGCGGCACCGTCCACGCCGCCTGGCTCGGCCTCGGCCTCAAAAGCGAAGTCGAAGCGGGCGAGAATAATGGCCACACGTTGACCCATGATTTTGTCGCGCTCGCACTCGCCAGTGAACCGCTGGTGCGCGGTGAGGACGGGACGTGGAGTGCCGAGGTGAAACGCCCCGCGTCAAAAAACACGCCCGCCGCAATCGCGGTGTGGGTGACGCGCAACGACAGTCCCACCCCGATCCAGAGCGCCGGAACGGCCCTGCGCTGACCGGATCGATCCGACTTCCGATTTCTAAATCAGTTCGCGAATTCCTTCCAGACCGCCGGGCGCGAAGAGCAGGTAAGTCATACCGTCATTAGTCCAGGACGCTTCCATCCATTCCCCGGCCTTCGCGAGCAGGGGTCGTGCGCCGGGTGGGTTGACGAACGTGGAGCGAGGGAACGTGACGAGGTGCGCGACCCTGCCATTTGGCAGCTGGAAACAGACGAGCGTTCCCCGGTGTCCGCGCCATTCGATCTCACGGCAACCTTCCGGCACCATCGCAGCAAGGGCGGCGGGCACGTCCATCACCGCGCCATCGTGCTGCGCGGCAAACCATTCTTGGATTCGCGAGAGATCCGGCGTGACCATTTCGAGATCAAAGTCCCCGGAAAGAAATGCCGCCATTTCCCGCCGCGCGTCTCCGAGCTGCTCCCCCTCCGCTGGACGGATCAGTCCGCCGAGCGCGAGCAACGAAAGCAAAATCGACGCCGCGATGGCAGTGATCCCGCCCGTCCACCATCTGTCGCGCGAGGCCTCGACGGCCGCAACCGGAGCCGGCCGGGACGCCGCGATGATGCGTTCACGCAAGTCTGTCGGGACGGGTGTCTCGGCAAATTTGCGGGCGATCACGTCGTCCGTCTGGTCGGTGGGTTCGGGCATTTCAGTCTTGAATGAGCAACTTGCGCAGCTGGGTTTTCGCCCGCGAGAGGCGTGACATCACGGTACCCATGGGCAGTTCGAGAATCTCGGCGATCTCGGTGTAGGAAAGTTGTTTTAAATAGAAGAGGGTCACGGGCTCGCGATATTCCAGCGGAAGTTTGCCGAGCGCATCGAGCACCGTAGCAGCATCGAGCTGCTCGGCCTGCGTGGCGGTGAAGGCAATCTGACCGTCATCTTCGGGGAGCGGATCATCGGAAAAGCGCGCCGACCGACGGACGGTGGCGAGAAATTCCCGCCGCAGAGTCGTAAACAACCACGTCTTCACCTTGGTTTCATCGCGCAGCTGGTGACCTTTGGCCGCCCACTGGACGAACGTCTGCTGCACAAGATCGCCGGCGTCGCTTTCGCGCTGGGTCAGGCTGAGCGCGAACCGGTAAAGCGGCTGGTAGAATTCATCGACGATCTTTTCGAAGTCCAGCATGTCGCGCGACCAGGGTTCTATCTCCCGGGCCGAAGGGTGGCCAATGGAAAACGTCAGGCGACGAGAGCTCCACCGCAGCTCGATCCGGCGCCGGCAGTGCAACCGAAGCAGTGTTCACCCGTCGCGATGGCGCGGCCTTCGACATGGGCTGGATCGATGTCCCACACGGACAGCGGCCGCCCATTTTTCCACTGCATTCCGAGCATCTGGTTGAAATCGCAGTCGTACACTTCGCCCTGCCAGCCGACGTTGATCGTGTCGCGGCACATCAGTCCATCGATGGTCGCAGGATTGAAGGCCGCCACAAGCAGCTCGAGGTAGGCTTCGTATTTGCCGTTGTGTTTCAACCACGACGCGAAGCGCGCCACCGGCAGATTGGTGATGGTATAGAGCCCGTTGAACGTGATGCCAAAATGAGCTGAAAGTTCGCGTTTGTAATCGGCTTCGAGTTCCGCCTGCGGACCGGGCAGGAAATCACCATTGGGATTGTAAACGAGGGCGAGCGGTAACCGCGGATCGCGCCCGTAACCCAGGGAGTTCAACAGCTGGAGCGCCGCGATGCTGGCGTCGAACACACCGTCACCACGTTGAGCGTTCACGTTTTCCGGAGAATAACACGGCATCGACGCGATGATTTCGATTTCGTGCGCGGCGAGGAATTCCCCCAAATCCTCGTGACCCGGCTCGAGCAGAATCGTCAGGTTGCAGCGGTCGATCACGCGGCGGCCGAGCGCCCGCAGCCGCTCCACAAGATGGCGGAAATCAGGAATCATTTCCGGCGCACCCCCGGTCAGATCAACCGTCGGAATGTCGGTGCCAGCCAGCCAGTCGATAATGCGGTCGATCGTCTCGCGGGTGATGATTTCCTTCCGCTTCGGCCCGGCATTCACGTGGCAGTGGATGCAGGTCAAATTGCACAGCTTGCCGGTATTGATCTGGAGGATCTCGGTGCGCTCGCGGCGCAGCGGGATCGAACGCTCGTGCAGGGTCGCGGCAAAACGATTCATGGTGATTTCAAGCGGTAGGCCGGCCGCAGAACAAAACGATAAACCACTCCGCCAAGAACGCCACCGAGCAACGGCGCGAGGATGTAGACCGTGAACCAGCCGTGACCGTTGGTCGTGAACGGCACGGCATCCCAGCCTGCAAGGCTGGAAAAAACCCGCGGCCCAAAGTCACGCGCGGGATTCATGCACGCCATGGTGAGTGGGCCGATGAGCGAAATGAGCAACGTGACCGTGAGCCCGATCGTGAGCGGTGTGAGGATCTGCGGTCGGGTGGAATTGCGATCGTCGGTTGTGGCGAAAATCACGAGAAGCAGGACCGCAGTGGCGACGACTTCCGCGAAAAACGCCGCGGGCGCAGGCATTTTTTCGCGAGCTTCCGGCGTGAGCGGCTTGCCACCCGGACTCGGGAAATATTCCCCGTAGATCATCGCGGTCGCTTCACTGCCCGGCTCGCCGCGCACGATGCCATTTTCGCGTTCGTACACCGCGAGGCTGCTGCCGAAGATCCCGAACAGCACCGCGCTCGCGACAAACGCCCCGAGAAGTTGCAGTCCGACGTACGGCAGCACGCGGTTGCGCGGGAAGTCGGAAAATATCGTCATTGCCACCGTCACGGCCGGATTCAGGTGCGCGCCGCTCATCGAGCCGGTCACGTAAATCGCCGTGGCCACGCCAAGTCCCCACACGATTGCGATCTGAAAAATCCCGACCTGCGCGCCGAGCAGGACCGCCGCGGCAACGGCCCCGCAACCAAAAAAGACCAGGATGAACGTGCCAAGGAATTCGCCCGCGATCCAATCAAACGCCGGAGTGCGCCGCGACCCGACGGCCCGCGACGTTTCGGTGACACCCTGGACCAGGTTTTCGAGATTCTCGCGGGCCTCCATGGGGCGCATCATTCAACAGCAGCCGCCGCCGTCGCAACACTCTGATTCCGCTGTTGTCGCCCGATATTCGAGGCCCTTGGTCTCACGCGGGTGCCGCAATGACGTGCGGGTACAGTCGAATGGCAAAGCGTCCGCGAGCGTGATTTCGGTGAGCGGATCGATGAATTCGAACGCGTCGGCGTAGGGTGCTTTTTTGTAGAGATTGTAGGTTTTATCGCAGACGGCGTAGCGGCGTCCGCGCTCCATGCGATGGCCATCGTCGTCGAGCACCTCCTTGAATGGACCTTTGTAAAGCACCGCTTGATTGCGCTCGAAACACGGACCCTGTTTGCCCTTGAGCGCCTGTATCGTCATCGAGCGGAATTCGATGCCCTCGACCGTGCGCCACGGCTTCGTGTCGAGTTTGAGAATTTCCAGCCCGTAAAATCCGGCGTCGGTGAACGCCTGGAGAAACGCCTCTTCCGTGAGCGCTCCGGAAATGCAGCCGCTCCACAATTCCGGGTCGTTCTGCAAATGGTCGGGAACGGGTTCGTCGGCCACGATGTCACTGATGACGGCGCGTCCGCCCCGACGCAGAACGCGGAAGATTTCCTCGAAGAGCAGCCGTTTGGCGCGGGGTTCGACGAGGTTGAGGACAC
This sequence comes from Chthoniobacterales bacterium, assembly GCA_041748215.1. Lineage (GTDB taxonomy): Bacteria > Verrucomicrobiota > Verrucomicrobiia > Chthoniobacterales > JAATET01 > JBGTDR01. The sequence continues at coordinate 19,787 of JBGTDR010000057.1, read as the reverse complement.
AGTTGGACACGACGACGTCAATCGAGTCGCTTTCGACGAGCGGGTGTTTGAGGCGGATTTCGTCGGCGAGCGCGTCGGCCGCGAGGAACGTGTCCGCGCTCGTGATCGGGTGAACGCGCAGTTCGGCGTCGAGTTTTTCGAGGTCGAGCGCGAGATCCTGAATTCGACCTTTGCGGAATTCGACGTTGGCGTAACCAACCCGTTCGGCCACGGTCGGCGCGTTTCGACGGGCGACTTCGAGCATCTCGTCAGTCATGTCCACACCGATCACACGGCCCTCGGGTCCAACGACCTGGGCCGCGATGAAACAAATTTTTCCGGTGCCGCTGCCGAGGTCGAGCACCGTCTCGCCGGGTCGCAAATACTGGCTCGGATCGCCGCACCCGTAATCACGCTCGATCACCTCGTCGGGTATGATTTTGAGAAACTCGGGATTGTACTGGACCGGGCAGCAGAGGGCGGCCTCGGCAGCGTGGGCTCCAGCGGCGTAGCGTTCCTTGGTGGCGCGTTCGGCGTTGATCGTGGGTGTGCTCATGGATGGTCGGGTTCGGGAAAGTCTTACGCGCAGAACGGTCACGGCGCGTCGTTCAGGCCCCAATCGTACGGCTGAAATTGAATCTGGATATCAGCGGGCAGCGGCGGCGTCCGGTGCGCGCGAATGAATGATGCCGCCCCGCCCGCGTCGGCAAAGTCTGCTTCGTACCACTTGAAAAGCTCCGAGATGAACGCGGTGTCGCCTTCGACGCGCACGCCGAGCGGATTTTCGGAAACAAAGGTGCGCGTCGCCGCATCGTGTTGCGCGTCGAGTTTCTCCGCGGAAAAAATTTCGGACTGCAAGGGCGGGCAACTCTTGCTTGCGCAGTTGATGGTAAAATGAATGCGCGGCTCGCGGAATTGTTTGATGATGATTTCCTTCTCGAGCTTGTTGAGGCTCATTTTTTCACCCGCGACCGTGATCCGCGGTTGCTCGAAAACGCCCCAAAGCGGCGCGATCTCGGTCACGCTTTTGATCGGATACGCAGCGATCACTTCGTGAAGCATCCACGCATTGTAAGCGTTGATGTAAAACGCGAGCTGCTCGTCACGGGACAGCTTCGTGACATCCGCCGACGCCACGGCATCGACCACCTCGCGGAGCGCCGCCACGTCCCCGTGGTTTGCTTTCCAACTGCCGTATCGCACCCCGGCCGGCGTAACGTATTTTTTGAGCAGTCCGTCGTAAGTGACCGGCCACTCGTCGGCGGCGGACGCGACAGGCAGGCAAATCACGGCCAAAAGTATGAGGAGAGTCTTCACGAGGCAGTTGCGCAGGGATTCGTCGAAAGCGGTTTTCCGGATCACGTCGTGGGAGCGGTGGGTTCAGATTTTATTCCCGCGGAGCGTACACCTTCATCGGAGCAGCGGCGAAAGCATGTCAATCGCCTCGTCAAGCAGGTCGCGGGCCTTTTCGGGGGATTGATTGATCACGTCGACGGCGGTGTCGATCATCTGCTCGCCGGTGGCGCGCACGAGTCGGACCGAGAGGTCTTCCGTGGGAGCGTCGAGCGTGCCCCCGAGCACGACCTCGGTCCAAAGGTAACCGTCGCGCGACTCGAAGAAAACACGCTCCTGCGATCCCGGAAGCCACTGCAGCGTTTGCGGCGTCACACCCACGCGAAAGGTGCCCTCGATCGACCGGTCGGCACCCACGCGGCCCACGCCCTCAACCCTCAACAGCCCCTTCGACTCGGCGACAAAATCCGTGATGTCCGTAGTGGCTCCGTCAGACCGGAAATTCCCCGAAACCTCGTGCAGCGGCATGCGGCGGAATTGCGGCGATCGCGTGAAGTCCGCGATGCGCGCCTGGATTGGCAGGCCTTCCAAGCGCCCTTCGGTGAGAAAAAAACGCCCATCCACGACCGGCATCGCATCCCGACGGCCCACGACATCTGCCGAGCCGGACAGCTCGCCCGCCAGGCGATCCTTCCAGTCCGCGTCGATCCACTCCGCCGCGGCGAGCCCTCCCCAAACGACCTGGATCGAATAGCCGTCATTCGCGCCGATCTCGCCGGACGCCGAAATCCGCCCCGCACCTTGCGTGCGCACCGCCGCATCCGTGAGGTAAAACACGTTCTTTTGCAGCCGGGCGCGAAAACCTTCGAGAGTGAGGTCGTTGCGGCCCATGGCGTCCAGGCGTCCCCCGGTCCCGGCAAACGTCCACCCCTCACCTTCCGGCTTCATCACCAGCTCGGAATTGCGAACCGCGAACGATTCGCCAAATCGAAGGTTCGCGTCCTGAACGGCGACTTCACGCAACTCAAAACGCGTCGGGAGCCAACTCCGACGCGGCGGCATGGACGCAACCTCCGCCGACTGGGAAATGGTTTCGCCCGGCGAACCCAACTCCGCGTCGAGGCGCACGGCATCGATCCGGTTCACCCGCCAGACTCCCTCGAAGATTGCCCGCCAGTCAAAGACCGCGCGCACCTGCTGAGCTTCGAGCCGAACGAGCGCCCCCCCGGGCTCCCCGGCCGCCTCCAACGTCCCGGCATACACCGATGACCCCGTCCATTGAAGTGGGGAAAGGGTCGTTTCCGCGCGCAACGCTCCTCCGGTCCGCGCTTCGACGAGTTGCCGAAATTCGTCGCCGCACAAATACGCCCGCACCTGCAGCGCCGCGATCACAAGCCCAACAACGGCCAGCAGGGCAAAAACTCCCAGGCCGGTCCACACGGGGCGCAAACGCATTCCCGATAAATAGAGCCGCCAACGACCGCGCGAAAGGTCGAACTTTCTTTCGTGAAACCGCCGGCTGCACATCCATTCCGCTCATACCTTTACCACCCGAGGGGGGCGAACAGGACCGGCCGCGATTGAGTTGCAAATATAAGCCCTGCTAATACTTTGAGCGGTATGTCGTCCTGCTGCCAATGCGAGGAGCCGCCCGGCGGTCCATCGGCTCCGGCTACGCGCACCTGGGAATGGATGCGGGTTGCCTTCGCCGGCTTGATCGCGGCGCAGTCGATGATTTTTGGCCTCGCGATCAATCTTTCGCCGCCTGAGGGACAGGCGCGTGTGATTTTGCACGGCGCATTGGCGGTTGCGGCGATCCTGGTTTTTGCGCTTACCGGCGGACCGATGCTGCGCGCGGCGTTTGCGGCGGCAACCAAGGGCCGGATCGTTTTCGAGCAGCTTTTTCTGGCAGGAATTCTGGCGGCGTTCGGCGCATCGGTGCATTGCACGCTCACCAGTGAAGGCCACGTTTATTACGAGGTTGTCGCCATCCTGCTCGCGATCTACACGTTCGGCCGCATCCTCACGGACCGGCGTCGCAGCGCGGCGCTCGACGCGGCGCGGGCGCTCGGCCGGGAATTCGAGATCTGCGAAAAGCTGCATCCAGGCGGGCGTGTCACGACAGTGCCGGTGGCGGAAATTCTTCCCGGCGACGTGGTGCTCGTGCCGGCGGGCGGCGGTATCCCGATCGATGGCGTGATCGTGGACGGCGTCGCGTTCGTGAACGAAGCCCCGCTCACCGGCGAGGCGTTTCCGGTTGTGCGCCGGACGGGTGACACCGTTCACGCTGGCTGTCACAGCCTCGATCAGGCGTTGAAAATTCAGGCGACGAGTGCTGGTACGGACCGCGCGCTTGACGACGTCCTGGACCGCGTGCGATTCGCGCAGGAAAATCCTCCGCAGATTCAACGCGAGGCGGATCGACTGGTGGCGTGGTTCCTGCCGGTGGTGATGCTGATCGCGATCGCGACGTTCGCGGGGTGGACGCAGCACGCGGGATGGGTCACCGGATTATTCAACGCCCTCGCGGTGATCCTGGTGGCGTGCCCCTGTTCGATGGGGCTGGCGACGCCGATTGGCATCTGGTCCGCACTGGCCGACCTCGCCCGCCGGGGCATCGTCGCAAACACCAGCGATCTCGTCGAACAGCTCGCCCGGGTGAACGCGGTCGTTTTCGACAAGACCGGCACGCTCGGCGAGGAGGCCCTCGAAATCGTGGATTTTGTCGCCGCACCGGGAATCGACCGCGAATCTCTCATCGCCGAAGTCGCCGCGGTCGAAGCGGCCAGTGGCCACCCGGTCGCGCGAGCCTTCCGGTCCAGCGTGCCGCTGGCCAGTGCCCGGGAAATCAGCATCATTCCGGGTGCGGGAATTCACGGCTGGGTGGAAGATGCTTCCGATCCATCCGGCGGCGCGCACCTCGAAATTGGCAACGTGGCGCTGGTGCCCGCGTCCGAGGAAATCGCGGCTATAACCCTGCAATCTACGTTGCACGGACCGGAAACCGCGTCGCACACGATCTACATTCTTCGCGACGGGCGCCTGGCGGGAATTGCTCTGCTTCGCGAACGCCTCCGCGGATCGGCCCGCGCGATGATCGCCGAATTGGAGGCCGCGGGATTGCCGTGCACCGTGTTGACCGGAGACCGAGCGGAGGCCGCCGCCGTGCATGATCTGGCCAACGTCCACGCCGGTCTGACTCCGGCCGGGAAAGTCGAAAAAATGCACGAACTGGCGGCCGGACGCAGCGTGCTGTTTGTCGGTGATGGCGTCAACGACGCGCCCGCCATGGCGGTGGCGGACGCCTCGCTTTCCATCGCTACTGGCAGCCACCTTGCCCGGCAGGCAGCCATGGGCGAAGTGCTCGGCGGGGATCTTGCGAATATTCCTTTCGCCATCGCCCGCAGCCGGACAGCCATTCGGGCGATCCGGCAGAATCTTTATTTTGCGGCAACGTACAACGTGATCGGGATCGGTCTTGCCGCCGCAGGCATTCTTCATCCCGTCGCCGCCGCACTGCTCATGCTCGCGTCCAGCTTCACGGTTACGTCCCGCGCACTGCGATCGCTGCGTGGCGAGCCAAAACTCGCGACCACGCACCGGGTGCCACCGCCGATGCCGGCCCGCGAGCTGGCTGCTCCCGCCGCACTCTGCGTGGGCATCGCGATCCAGGGTCCGATCATCAGCGCACTTGGTTCGTTCGAAGGCATTTCGGCGGCGGGATTCGTCGCGCTCTTCGCGACGGCCGCGACGATCGCATTATGGACGTTGCGCAAACGGCGCACTGACCGGCCCGCGGGTATGGCGCTCGGAATGTTTTCGCTCGGAGGTGTTGCGATGCTCGCCGGCTGGTGGGCGGACGCTGGGTTTGGAGCCGTCGTGCGCGATGGCATCTGCCTCTGCGGCTGCGCCACATCGACCATGGGGCTTGGAATTTTTGCCAAGGCCAACTGGATGACCGGAGCCATGCTCGCCGCGTCGGTCCCGGCTTTTGCGCTCGAGGGGCGGACGTTTCCGCGGTGGACCGCTCGTGTCGCCTGCTGGGTGTCCGGACTCGCGGGCATGATGCTGGGAATGCAAGGCGCCGCGTTAATCATGGCCCAGCTCCCACCGGAAAATCCGCAGGCGCACTTTTTCGCGACCTATGCTGCAATGATCTTTGGAATGGTGCTGGGAATGGCCGCGGCCTGCACCGCTTGGGATCGATTCAACCGTCCGCAATGACCACCCTCACCCCGCCACCGCCGCTCACCGCGGCCGCCCGCAAACGCCTCGTCGAAGAGCGCAAACGCCGCTCGCTGGCCTGGCGCGTCATTCACGCCCTCGGTTCGCTGCAGCTCGCCCTCGTCCTGCTGGCGACCATCACCATCGCCATCGGTGCCGCCACGTTTTACGAAAGCGCGGTCAGCACCAAGTTCGCGCAGGCCCATTTCTACAAGGCACCCTGGTTTATCGCCTGGCTCGGTCTTCTCTGCGTGAATCTCTTCTGCGTCACCCTCACCCGCTGGCCGTGGCAAAAAAAACACACCGGCTTCATCGTCACGCACTATGGCATCATCCTGCTTCTGATCGGCGCGGTCGTTGGCTCGAAGATGGGATTTGAAGGCAACGTGACGTTGCATACGGACAAACCTCCGGTGAATCGAATCACGACCAGCCACAGCGTGCTGCAGGTCGAAAGCCCCAGCGACGGCGCGGTTTACCTCATTCCCTTCGACGCTGAAACGGCCCAGCCATCGGAAAAACGCCCGCGCATTCTGGACATTCCCGGTTCCTCGACAAAACTCGTCGCGACCGGATTCAGCCACAATTTATTGGAATCCGAATCGCTTGAATCGTCGGCCGCCCCCGAAGCGGGCCCCGGTGCGGCGATTCGTTTTGCGAGTGCGACCGCCGCCCAGGATCTTTCGATGGCCTTTGCGTTGAACGCGGGTGAAGGCAGCGAACGCGATTTTTTTGGCCTCGCTCGCATCGCATTTCTGCCGGAATTGCCCGCCCGCGAAACGCGGATGGCGAACGAATCCCAAATGATCTTTGCCCGATTCGCACCGGTCGTCCAGGGCGACGGCGGCAGCACTGGGGTCAGTTTTTCGCTCAGCTCCGACGGGCAAAAAGTCACTGCGACCGCCCCGGACGGCAGCTCGGCAACGTATCTGCGATCCGAAATCACCGACGATCCAATTCAGGTCGGCGGTGCGACCGCGACACTCCGGGAATACTGGCCGGACTTCCAAATCATCGACGGCCGGCCGGCCACCATTTCCCCGCTTCCCAACAACCCGGCGATTCTCGTGACCGTGACGGGGCCGGCCCAGGCTGGCACAACGGGACAACCGCTGCTCGAAATGGCCCCGCTGCCCCGCGGGACCGGCATCCGCTACCAGCTCAGCCGGGACGGCATTATCTACGCCTCCGGTGAAGGCGAACCGGCCGGCGCGATCCCGCTCGAATGGGCGGATTGGACGGCTGAAGTCACTACCGCCATGCCACGTGCAGCGGCCGTCACGACCGTGTCGCCCGGGCCGGAAAGTGTCGAAGGTGTGCCCGGATTTTTTGCCCAACTCCGAGCCCCTGACGGCACGGCCGGTCCCGGCAAATGGATTCGCTCCGGTTCGATCGAAACACTCGCTTTGGATCTCACGGTGGTGCGGCTCGGATACGGATTGGAAGTCCGGCCGGTCCCGTTCCAGATCGCACTCAAGAGTTTTGAAGTTCCCCGACTCGAGGGCACCGAAACTCCGGCTAACTTTATCGCGACCGTCGAATTCACCGAAACCGCCACGGGAGCCACCAAGGGCGGCGTCGCCCGCATGAACCATCCCGCAAGCTGGCCCGGCGATCTCTTCGCCAACCTCACGGGCATCAACTACAAATTTTCGCAGGCAGAATGGAATCCACAGGATCTGGGCGAAACGACGCTGCAGGTGCTTTATGATCCCGGATGGCTGCTGAAATGGGTGGGATCGCTCGCCATCTGCGTCGGGATCTTCATCATGTTCTACATTCGCCCCAAACGCGATCCGCGCGAAACCGCCACATCATGATCCCAATTCCCTCATTCCCGCGCCACGCCGTCGGCCTTCTCGCCGCCGCCCTGCTCCTCAGCGCTTCGATTCCAGCCGGGGCCGTTGATACCACCGCCCTCGACCCGATTCCGATCCAGGAAGGTGGCCGAAAAAAACCCTACCTCGTTTTTGCGAACGAAGCGCTGCTCGCGCTCACCGGGAAAACCTCTCTCACTGTCGAAGGGAAAAAAATGACGGCCAGCCAGCTTGTGACGTCCATCTGGATGGAACCCGCCGGATGGGACGCGGTGCCGCTCATCCTCGTCAATAATCTCGAGGTCAAAAAGCAGGCAGGTTTTGACGAAACCCAGAAGTTTTTTTCCCACAATGAGTTGGCCAGCAGTCCGGGATTTCTCGCCGCTCTGCAACGCGCCGAAGCGGCCCGCAAAGCCGCCCGCGATGGGCGACTCACCGGCATCGACAAGCAGGTCGCCGACATCGGCCTGCGCCTTGGCGAATACGAAGGCCTGAGAAACGGCAGCCTGTTCCGCATCGTCCCAAACCCTGACGGCGAGACCGCACCGTGGATGACGCTCGATCCCGCGGATCCCCTCTTTCAAAATCTGAAAACTGCGTTCACCTCTGGTGACTCCGCGGCATTCACCACCGCCGCCGAAGCACTTCGCACGGCGCTTGCGGCACAGGCTCCCCAATTCCAGCCGCCCGCCTGGCGCATCAGTCTTGAAAATGCCTACCAGCATTTCCACCCGTTCCGTCTCGCCTGGATCGTGTACCTCGCCGCGGGCATCGTGCTCGCCGTGACCTCGTTGCGTGGTCGGGCCGCTGGCTACACCATTGGCTGGGTGCTCGCCGGACTCGGGTTTGCTCTCCAGGTTTCCGGCCTCGTCGCCCGGATCTTGATCGCCGGACGGCCTCCGGTGACCAACATGTACGAATCGATCATCTGGGTGGCGTTCGGCACGGTTCTTTTCGCCCTCATTTTTGAGGCCATCTTCCGTAGCCGCTACTTTTTGCTCGGCGCGATCCCGGTTGCGGTCGTGTCACTGATCCTCGCCGATTCCCAACCGACGGCACTCGACTCGTCAATTCAACCGCTGGTTCCCGTCCTGCAAAGCAACTTCTGGCTGTCGACCCATGTGACCACGATCACCCTGAGTTACGCCGCATTTGCGCTCGCCCTCGGCGTCGGCCACATCGCGCTCGGCAAGGTGATTCTCGGAAAAAAACCTTCGCCCGCGTTATACAATTACATTTACCGGACGCTCCAGGTCGGCGTCCTGCTCCTCGCCGTTGGCACGATTCTTGGCGGTGTATGGGCGAATTATTCGTGGGGACGGTTTTGGGACTGGGATCCCAAGGAGACGTGGGCGCTCGCGGCCTTGCTCGCGTACTTATTTCTTCTGCACGGCCGCCTCGCGGGGCGCTGGGGCGGCTTTGGACTCGCCGTCGGCGCGATCCTAGCTTTCCAAACCATTATCATGGCGTGGTACGGCGTGAACTTCGTGCTCGGGGTTGGATTGCACAGCTACGGCTTCGGTTCCGGCGGCTTTGGTTATGCGCTTGGGTTTGTGATTCTCGAAGTCGCGTTCACCGCGGTGGCCTTCGTTCGCCACCGATCCCTCACCCGCCACAGCGGTCCGCCGAACCAGTCCCCGACATCCGCTCCTGAGCTCGTGTCGTAACAGGTAGTGGATGCAGAAATTTCTCATCACCGGCGCGTCCGGTGGAATTGGCCGGGCACTCGCCGAACGGCTTGTGACTCGCGGTGCCCAGCTCGCACTGAGCTCGCGGACGTTGCGGCGGTTGGAGGGAATTGCTGACGGAGCCACCCTGCTGCCCGCCGATCTCATCGTGCCCAGCGAAGCTGCACGCGTTGTGGACGCGGCCCGTGACGCGCTCGGCGGCCTGGATTGTGTGGTTCACCTTGCCGGAGTCGGGTTGATCAAATCCGCCGCCACGACAACCGACGCCGAATTTTCGCGCATCGTGAATGTGAATCTGCGGACAACTTTTCTCGTCGCGCAGGCCGCATGCCGCATCATGGAGGCACAGAAGCGCGGATTGTTTCTCACGATCCCTGGAATCCTCGGCAAGGCTCCGATGAAAAATGCCGCCGCTTACATCGCGAGCAAATATGGCGTCACCGGTCTCATAAAGGCGTTCGCTCAGGAATACCAGCGATCGGGTGTGCGCTTCGGACTTTTTTTCTTCGGCGGCGTGGACACCCCGTTCTGGGATCAGCTCGATTTGAAAGTTCAGGCGGACAAAATGATCCCGGCCTCCACGGCAGCGGACATTCTGCTTCAGGCCATCGACGCCCCGCCGCACCTCGTTCTGAGCGAGGTCGTGCTCCAGCCCGAGAGTCACCAGCTCGTTTGAGCAAAAACTTGCCATTGGGCCACGCCGGGACAATTCCCTTGACCACATCCGGCAAAACCCCGACTTCCTGCCTCACTTCGATGAGGTCATCCGTTTTTTCCTATTTTTTCGCACTCGCTCTGATTTTTGCATTTTTGCCCGTGACCGCGGATGCCCGGCAGAAGGCGGTCGACTTCAAGGGTCTCTACCGCACGAAATTTGTCGCCGGGTCAGCGCCCGAAGGCCTCTCGCGCACCTATCGGTTCGACGACATCGAAATTTCCGGCAAGGGGCGGTTGCGCGGTCGCGGTACCGTGGTTGAAAAAGGCCGTCGTGCGAAGGTGCCATTTCCCGCGCCGCTCAGCATGAGCGGGCGCCTGGGCCGGGTGGTCAAACTCACCAATCGCGCCGGAACGGTCATCGGTCTCTATTCGAATTACCGAATCCGGCTCACCGACGGCACCACGATCAGCGGCACCGCCAAGATCTTTTTCGGAGCCAATTCCAATCCCGATACGACGTCCGCCGTCGATGCCAAGGGTGTGGCCGAAACTCCGAAAACCGGCAGCACCAACGTGACGTTCAAACGCACGTTCCCCCCCGCCGGCTGATTGGTTGTATCGCGGCCGTGCCGTTCAATCGAGGTCGTAGAGTGCTGATACCAGGCTGGTCGCCCGTTGTCCGGGCAGGACGCCGATTCCCATCTGGTTCATCACGTACGCGAAGCCAATGCCCGCGTCCGGATCGGCAAATGCCAGGCTGCCCCCCGCGCCCGGATGCCCGAAGGCTCGGCGCGACGGCCCGAAAGCCTGGCGAATTTTTCGTCCGTCTTTGTCCATGGGATCGCGCATGAAGCCCGTCGAAAATGCCGTATCGATGCGCAACACAAGGTCGGTGCCCTGGGCCAGCGTGTGGGACATCAGGTCGATCGTGGCTTCGGAAAAATATCGTTGCCCGTTCCATTTTCCGCCGGTCGCCAGCATAGCGTAAAATTTTGCCAGTGCGCTGGCGCTCCCGATGCCGCCGAGTGACGGTAGCGATGCTCGTCGAGCGATGGGGGAATTCATCACCGACGCACCCGCCAGCCCTCCGGGACTCGTGAATGCCGCCCGCGTGAGCGACTCCGGATTTGCCATGGCCGCGGCAAAATCTTCGTCCGGGTGCTCGTCACAACCGGCCCGGGCCGCCAGCATTTGCGCGACCCGTCCGTGGAGTTCATCCGGCAGCCCGATCCACACGTCCAGATCCAGCGGCTCCGCAAAAACACGCCGCCAATAGTCCCCAAGCGGCTCACCTTCCGTCAACCGGCGCACGATTTCCTCGGCGAGAACTCCGAAGGTCCGCGGACCGTAGCCGTGCCCGCCGCCTGCCTCCCAAAGCGGAGTCTGCCGCTCGATGGCGCGTACGACACCGTCGTGATCGAGCAGCGTGAGATCCCGCGCATCGAGCGCGCTCAACCCCGCGCGATGCGAAAGCACCTGTCCGGTGGTGATCGATTCCTTGCCGCATTGGCCGAACTCCGGCCAATACTCCGCCACCCGTGCTTCGAGCGGAAGTCCCCGTGCCTCGAGCGCGTGCAGCACGCAGGCGCTGGCGAGACCCTTCGTCGCTGACCAGATCAACACCAGGGTGTCGACTTCCCACGGCAACGTCAGCGCCGCGTCACGAAATCCCGCGTGCAACCCGATCACTTCCCGGCCGTCCTGCCAGACCGATACCGCCGCACCGACCTCGCGACGACGCTCAAAATTTTCTTCGAAAACGACCCGAACCCGCTCGAGCCGCCGTTCCATTGCCGCGTTCGCCGCGCTCAAAACAAATCCGCCACAACTTTGAGGTCGGGATCGTACTTCGCGATCTCGCGAAACTTGTCGTCCATCTGAAAGCTGATTTCGAGCGCGTGGTGGGCATCCTCGATGTTGCCCAGCACGGCATCGTAACATCCCATGTTGTAATAATAGGTTGCCTCTCGCAGCAGGCTGGCCGGCCCTTGCAGCAGGAGTTCCTTGGCCTCCTGCGTGCGGCCCAATTCATGCAAACAAAACGCCCCGTGGATGTAACCGGTCGTCTGGTCAGGACTCGCCAGCCGCAAGGCGTCGCAGACGGCAAGGGCCTCTCCCCAGCGGCGGCCGCGCATGAAAATGAACAACCGCACCTGGCGGACTTCCTCGCGGTCTTGATCCGCCGAGGGCAATTCGTCGAGCTCGCGCATCGCCTCATCCGGCATCTCCAGCTCGATGTACCCTTGTGCCGCAATCAGGCTTCGTTCCACGGACATCTGCGAAGAATTGCCTCTGGCCTCCAAAAAAATCAACCCCCCAACCCAGCCAGCGCCCGCTGCGACCGCAATCGACCGCCCGCATCGGCGTTGTCACACCCGCGCGCGTCCCCTACCATCCGCCGATGCAGCGCAGGTGGATCCTTCCCGAAACAGCCGGCAGCACGGCGGCGCGCACACTTTGCCGCGAATTCGGTCTGCCGGAATTTGTCGCCAGCCTCATCCTCCGCCGCGGCCTGACGCAACCCGAGCAGGTGGAGGCATTTCTCCAGCCCCGCCTGCGACTGCTGGGCGATCCCACGGCAATCCCGGGCATTTCCGATGCCGTCCGGAGGATCGAATCAGCCCTTCAGCGAAAAGAAACCATCGTACTTTACGGCGACTACGATGTGGACGGTGTGGCGTCCCTCGCGCTGCTGCACCGTGTGCTTCACGCGTACGGTGGGCAGGTCGAATGTTTTTTGCCTCTTCGCGCCGGTGAAGGTTACGGACTCACCGCTGCTGGGCTCGAGCGCTGCCTCGAAGAATACCGGCCGGACCTGCTCATTGCCGTGGACTGCGGCACGAATTCCGTCGCCGAAATCGCGAGCCTGCGGGACCGCGGCATCGACGTGATCGTCCTCGACCATCACGAACCGGGCCCGGAACTTCCCGCCTGCACAGCCATCGTCAATCCCAAGCTCGGCGACGGATCGTTCAATTACCTGTGCAGCGGCGGCATCGCGTTCAAGACCGCCCACGCTCTCATGAAGTCCACGCCCCTGCCCGACTTCGACCTCAAGTGGGTCCTCGATCTCGCCGCGCTGGCCACTCTTTGCGATCTCGTTCCTCTCGAGCACGAAAATCGCATCCTCGTTCGCCACGGTCTCGAACAGATGGCCCGCACCCGCTGGCCCGGACTCGCCGCCCTGATGGCCGTCACCTCCGTGACCCATCCCGTGCGTGCCACCGACGTGGGATTTCGCATTGGCCCGCGAATCAACGCCTCCGGCCGACTCGGAACGGCACGCGAATCCCTCCAGCTCCTGCTCACAAACGATCCGCTCGAAGCCACCCAAATCGCCGCCAGCCTCGACGCTCAAAATCGCGAACGACGCAGCGTCGAACAATCCGTCGCCCGCGAAGCCGAAGAATGGGTCGACGCCCATTTCATCCCCGAGCAGCACGCCAGCATCGTCGTTGGCCAGCGCGACTGGCACAATGGCGTCCTCGGCATCGTGGCGTCCCGCGTGATGAAGCGGCATTACCGACCCGCGCTCGTCATCGGATTCGACGAACACGGCAATGGCAAGGGCAGCGGACGCAGCATCGCGGGCATCTCGCTGGTCGAAGCGCTCGGACGGTGCGCGACGTTGCTTGGACAATTTGGCGGCCACCAGATGGCCGCCGGGCTGAACATACGCGAAGAGCGATTCGAGGAATTCCGCATCGCGTTCGAGTCCGCCGCCCGCGAACTCGCCACCGGCGAAATGCTCATCCCGTGCCTCGAGGTCGATGCCGAAATCGACCTTTCAGCCAACGGCGACGACCTCCTGACGGGCCAGGCACTGCTCGAACCGTTTGGAATGGCCAATCGCCAGCCGGTTCTCGTCGCCCGCGGCGTCGCGCCCACCGCCGCACCGCGAGTGTTGAAGGAAAAACACCTGAGCTTTGAGTTTCCCGCCGGTCGCCGCCGATGGAGCGCCATCTTTTTCAACGGAGCCGAGAACCCGCTGCCCCGCCCACCCTGGGACGTCGCCTTTCACCTCGAACGCAACGACTGGAACGGCCGCTCGTTTCCCCAGATGCAAATCGTGGACATCCGCTCCGCAGCGTGAAGTTCGCGCCCTCCACTCCGGTTTCTGAGGTTTCCTGGATACCCCGCAACCGCGTCGCAAACCTCGCACGCCTCGGCCTGCACACCCTCGCCGATCTCGTCTCTCATTATCCCCGCCGCCACGAGGATCGCTCGCATTTCGGTGCCTTCCCCGAGGCCGCGACGGACCAACCAGTCCTGCTCCTCGGCCGAATCACCAAAGCTTCCTACCTGCCGTACGGTGGCTGGAAACGTGGTTTCGAAGCCACGCTCGAAGAGGAAGGCCGCGGCCCGCTCGGCGGCCGGATCAGCTGCCGGTGGTTCAACATGCCGTACGTCGGCAAATCTCTCGCCGTCGGTTTGCGGATGGTCGTTTACGGCCGCACCAAACTCCGTGGAAAAAAGGTGATCATCGATTTTCCGGAATATGAGCTGCTCGACGACGACAGCGCGCCGGACGCACTCATCCACCTCCACCGCATCACACCCGTCCACCCGGCCGGCGAGGGTGTGACGCCACGCAAATTGCGCGAATGGATTTTTCGCGCTCTGGACGCCACCGACCTCGCGCGGATCGAAAGTTTGATTCCCGGAGAAACCACCAACGCCGCCCGCACCCACGCGTTGCGAGCCATTCATTTCCCGGACTCATTCGACGATCTCGAATCCGCCCGCCGGACGCTCGTCGGGGAGGAATTTTTTGCAATGCAGGCGCTGATCACTTCCCGGCGCACTCACGTCGCTGGACTGCCCGGCACCGCCAGAACCAGTCCCGGGACACTGGCCCGCGCCCTTCACGCCAGCCTGCCGTTCCGTCTGACCCGCGCCCAGAATCGCGCGATCCGGGAAATTGCCGCCGACCTCGCCGCGCCCCGCCCGATGAACCGCCTGCTCCAGGGCGACGTTGGATCCGGGAAAACCCTCGTCGCTCTCACCGCCGCACTCCTGACGATCGAAGCCGGCCATCAGGCCGCCGTCATGGCTCCGACCCAGATCCTCGCCGAGCAACACTTCGCCACGTTCAATCGACTACTCACGCCGCTCGGCATCACCGTTGCCCTGCGCACCGGCTCGAAGACCATCGATCCCGAAGACGCGCCGCTCTTCGCACCGGATCAAACCCACCCTCGCGGTGGGCTCGTCGTCGGCACTCACGCACTGCTCTACGATCCCGCAGTCCTGCAAAATCCGGGGCTCATCGTCATCGACGAACAGCACAAGTTCGGCGTTCTCCAGCGCGCGAAATTGATCGAACACCCGGCCGGACCCGACGTGCTCGTCATGACCGCGACCCCCATTCCGCGCACCCTCGCCCAGACGGCCTACGGTGATCTCGACGTCACCACCATCGACGAACTGCCGACCGGGCGCGGCAAAATCATCACGGGCATTCGCGAAGCCGCAAAACTTGCTGCGGCCGCCGAATTCCTCCGCGCCCAACTCGACGCCGGGCGCCAGGCCTACGTTGTGTATCCGCTCATCGACGAATCCGAAAAACTCGAAGCCAAGGCCGCGACCGCCGAATTTGAGAAATGGCAACCCCTGCTCACGCCCCACGCCTGCGGTCTGCTCCACGGCCGCTTGAAACCCGACGAAAAGGAGGCCGTCATGCGCGCCTTCCGCGACGGCGCTACGAAAGCGCTCGTCACCACGACCGTAATCGAAGTCGGCGTCGATGTGCCCAATGCCACCGTCATGCTCGTGGAAAATGCCGAACGATTCGGTCTCGCCCAGCTCCATCAGCTTCGCGGGCGCATCGGTCGCGGCGTCCACAAATCCTACTGCATCCTCGTTCCTGGTGCCGACACACCGGAAGCCCGCGAAAAACTCGGCGTCCTCGAAAAAACCACCGACGGATTCCTGGTCGCCGAGGCCGATCTTCGCCTGCGCGGCCCCGGCGACTTGCTCGGCACCGCGCAGACCGGGTTGCCGCCTCTCCGCCTCGGTGATCTCCTCCGCGATACGTCGTTGATCCAGCAAGCCCGCGACCTCGCCCGCGAAATCTTTTCCGCCGACCCGACGCTCGCCCGCCCCGAACACGCCGCCCTCAAAACCTGGCTTGCCACCCAGCACGCGCGATTCCGAACCCTCGCGAGCTAGTTTTCCTTCTGGATTCGGAGGTGCGCGTTCCGCCTTTCCCTGAGCCGGCGCATCTCGATTCCGCCTGGGTCCTGTCCGAATAAGGAGCAACTGGCACTTGCGTCGCGCGTCGCCCTCCCTCACCTTGCGCCAGAATGTCGCATGCCCTGCTCATCGTGGACGACGAAAAGAACACCCGGGATGGGCTCCGGGATGCCCTTGAGGACAGTTTCGAAGTTTACGTGGCTCCCGACATCGCCGGGGCCATGGCCGCGATGCAGACCGAACCCGCGAACGTGGTGATCACGGATCTGCGATTGGGCGCGGACGACGGGATGGATTTGATCGAACGTCTGCTCAAACATCCGAAGCCGCCGATCTGCATCATGATGACCGCGTACGGTTCGGTGGATACCGCCGTGGAGGCGATGAAACGCGGAGCGTATGATTTTGTGACGAAGCCCGTGAACATCGACCGTCTGGAAATGCTGATCCGCCGGGCATTGAGGGAACGCGCCACACTCGCAGAAAACGTCGAGCTCAAGGAGAAGGTTGAGCGCAATTCCTCGCTGCAGGCGATGATCGGGCGCTCGGCGGCGATGGTGAGCGTCTTCGACACGATCCGGCAGGTCGCACCGTCGCGGGCAACGGTTTTAATCCAGGGTGAAAGTGGAACTGGAAAAGAACTGGCGGCCCACGCGATCCACAACCTGAGCACCCGCGCGAACCGGAAATTTCTTGCCGTGCATTGCATGGCCCTCTCGCCGCAGTTGCTCGAAAGCGAGCTGTTTGGCCACGAACGGGGCGCCTTCACCGGGGCTTCCGAACGCCGCATCGGGCGATTCGAACAAGCCAGCGGAGGCACGCTTTTCCTCGACGAAATCGGCGAAATCGAGCCGAGCATTCAGGTGAAGATTTTGCGCGTGCTCGGCGAGCGGACGTTCGAACGGGTTGGCGGCAACCAGACGATCCAAGCCGACGTGCGTGTCGTCGCCGCCACCAACAAGGACCTCGCCAAACTCGTGGCGGAGGGAAAATTTCGCGACGACCTGTTTTTCCGCCTCAATGTCGTGCAAGTGACGATGCCCCCGCTCCGCCAGCGAAAGGAGGACATCCCGATGCTCGTTCAGGCATTCCTCAAGGAATCCGCCGCCGAGAACGGCAAACCCCCCCGCGAACTCACGCCCGAAGCCATGGCGTGCATCATCAATTACAACTGGCCCGGCAACGTGCGCGAGCTGCGAACCGCCGTCGAACACGGCGTCGTCATGTGCAGCACGCCGAAAATCGGAGTCCGCGACCTGCCGGCTTTTGTGCGCGACTCCATTCCCGCGATCCCCTTGCTCGACGGTTCTTCCGCCGAGAGCAGCCCACCGCCCGATGCTTTGAATTTGCACCAAACCGAACGAACTCTTATTTTCCGCGCGCTCGACCAGAGCGGCGGGAACCGAACGGAAGCCGCAAAACGGCTGGGCATCAGCCGCCGGACCCTCCATCGTCGGCTTCGAGAATTGCAGATCACCAAGTAGCCCGCCCCCAGTTCACTGTCTTTATGCCTGTATCCGAGGAAGGTTTCCAATCCGTCGTCCATTCCCTGGAGCAGGGAAAATTTGCCGCCATTTTCCGCGGCATCGCCGGCGGCATGCTGCTCATCGGCATCACTCTGCTTTATTTGTTTGTCCAGTTCGCTGGTTTGTCGTCGGAGGACGCCATGGATCAGGCACAAATTGCCCGCGCCATTGCGTCGGGGGAAGGATTCACGACGGACTACATCCGCCCGCTGGCTCTGTGGCAGCTGAACCGCTCCGGCCTCGACATTCCGGAAGATCGATTCCCCGATTTCAGCCAGCCCCCGCTCGCTCCCGCTCTCAACGCCCTCCCTCTCCTGCTCGTGAAGGACTCGTGGACCATGAGCCCGAAGGACCTGATTTACGCGGGCGATCGCGTGATCGCCGCGACGTCCATCCTGCTCTTCTTCGTGTCCGTCGTAGTCGGCTACTTCGTCGCCCGACGCCTTTTCGATCCCCAACTCGCCCTCACGGCCAGCATTCTTGTGCTGGTCACTGACTTGCTCTGGCAGATCTCGCTTTCGGGTCTGCCGCACATGCTTTTGCTGCTGCTGTTCACGACGTCGTGTTACCTCATCCTCCTGGCGATGGGTGCGCAGGAACTGGGCAAACCCGGCGCGCGTGCGTGGCTGCTCCAGCTTGGCATCGGGGCACTTTTTGCGGCCATGACGCTGACCAACTGGCTCGCGTGCTGGTTTTTCTTCGGTTATCTGTTCTTCGCGTTCTTTTATTACCGCCCCAGGGTCCTGCCCATCGCGGCAGTTCTCACATTTGCGATTCTGCTGACCCCTTGGATCGTGCGCAACATCACAGTCTCCGGCCATCCGTTCGGCCTGGCGATCTACCCGATGGGCCAGGAAGACCTGATGCGCACGATGAACCCGGATTTTTCGAATCTCTTTTACGGATTCCGCCAAAAATTCCGACTGGGTGTCGTCGATCAACTCGCGAATCTGTTCGGTTACCTCGGCCTGAACATGGCAGCCGGAGCATTTTTTCTGGCGCTGTTTCACCCGTTCAAGCGCCCGGAAACCGCGCGATTCCGCTGGTGCATTCTGGCCATGTGGGTGGCCGCCCTCATGGGCATGGCGGCTTACGGGCCAGTGCTCGGACTGGTGGCGACCGACCAGCTCCACTCGATTTTTATTCCGGTGATGACGTTTTTCGGCCTGGCATTTTTGCTCGTGCTTTGGAACCGCCTCGGTTTCCAGGCCGGCATCGCGCGTTTGTTTTTCACGGCCTCCATCGTGATCGTTTGTGCGATTCCGATGCTTTTGACCCTGTTCGCCGCGCAGGGCCGCTCGCTCCACTGGCCACCCTACGTGCCGCCCTACATCGGCATCCTTGGGGAATGGTATCAGCCCGACGAAGCGCTCTGCTCGGACATGCCGTGGGCCGTCGCCTGGTATGCGCAGCGCCGGTGTTTGCTGCTGCCGGATTCCCCGAAAACCATGGTGGACATCAGCGATTATGAAATCATCGGCCGTCCCATTCGGGGTCTCTACCTCACGCCGGTCTCGGGTGACGTCCCGTTCCTGAGTGGGATTGCGTCCGGACCCTATTCCAAATGGGGGGCGTTTATCCTGCGAATGCCCCAGCAAATGGGCGGGTTCCCGTTGAAGACTTACGTCACCTTGCCCATCGAAGGTCAGACAGTGCTGTACAGCGATTATGATCGGTGGAGTAACCGAACCACCCAGCCGTGAAACCGTGAGCAAAACGCCTGCCGCCAATTCGCCCGATCCAACCGATCCCGAGCTCACGCTCGAGTCCGCCATGGATCGGCTCGACGCGATCGTGCAGGAAGTCGAGTCCGGCAATCTGCCACTCGAGGCACTCATCGCCAAATACGAGGAGGGCATCACGCTCACGAAGTTCTGCCAGGGCAAACTCGATCACGCCGAGGAGCGCATTCGTTTAATCTCGCGCGATTCCGAGGGGACCCCCACACTGGAACCCTTCGAGACTGATGATTAACGAATTACCAGGCCCGCTGCTCGCGGCCATCCGTTCGCCCGCCGACGTCAAAAATCTCCCGGCGGAGGATCTTCCCAAGCTGGCCGCCGAGGTTCGCGAAGAATTGATCCGCGTCCTTTCCCAGACCGGTGGCCACCTCGGCCCCAACCTTGGTGTGGTCGAACTCACGATCGCCCTGCACCGCGTCTTCAACACGCCGGACGACAAGTTTGTTTTCGACGTAAGCCACCAAGGCTACGTGCACAAACTTCTCACCGGACGGGCTCCGCGATTTTCGACCATCCGTCAGTACGAGGGGCTCAATGGATTCTTGCTCCGCACCGAAAGCGAACACGACGCGTACGGCGCGGGCCACGCCGGCACTGCGCTTTCCGCCGCCCTCGGCATGGCCGCCGGGCGGGATTTGCGCGGCGGCGACGAACACGTCGTGTGCG
>JBGTDR010000056.1:0-8041 GCA_041748215.1 Chthoniobacterales bacterium | reverse complement strand
TTTCGGCCAGGATGCGGGCCTGTTCGGCTTCGGCGCGGCGTACGGTCGCATCCAGGGTCGCCGACTCCGCAGCCTGGCGCGCCGCCTCGGCCTCGATCCGGCGATCATTGTTGTTCCAGGCCGCCACGCCGAGCCCGGTAGTCAGAACAATCACGGATACCAAGGTGACGGCGGATACGGCGCGATTGCGCTGAACGAGTTTTTTGAAAAGCTCTGCGGCGGTGACGGGCTTGGCGCTGATGACCTCGCCGTTGCGGAACCGCTCGAGGTCAGCCTGAAGCGCCACCACGCTGCGGTAACGTTCGTCACGCTCGGGACGCAGCGCCTTCATCGTGATGATTTCGAGATCGGGATCGATGCGGTTGTTCAGCGACCGGGGGCGCGGCGGCGCGTAAGTCTGGAGTGCCTGGGCGTCGGCCACCAGATTGCCCGTCGCAGTGAAAAATTTCCGCCCGGTGAGCAGTTGATAAAGTATCGTCCCTATGGCGAAAACGTCGGCGCGTTCGTCCACGGTTTTGCTGCTGAGTGCCTGCTCCGGCGCCATATTTTCCACCGTGCCGACGACGTGACCGGAGAGCGACAGGGACGCGGCTCCGGTTTCCGTTTCGATTTTCGCGAGGCCAAAGTCCGCCACGAGCGGCTCTCCGTCCTCGCGCAGCAAAATGTTCCCGGGCTTCAAGTCCCGGTGCAGCACACCGTGCTCGTGCGCAAATTGCAGCGCGTCGCAAATCCGCGCGACGATCGCGAGAGTCTGCTCGACCGGCAGGATGCGGCTTGCCGGGTGGCGGGGTCGGACCGGCGGAGCCAGCGCCGGGGTGCCGTCACTGGATGCCACGACGGACGGGGCAGCCTCCGGCGGATCCTCCGGGCGGTGGGTGCGGATCGAACGAATCAGGTCGGGCAGGCTGCCGGGATCGCCGTGGACCGGGCCGGAGGTCGAATCGTACGCGCCGCCGTAAAGCAGATCAGAAAGCGTCAGGCCATCGACAAATTCCATCGCGATGTAACTGATGCCCTCGAATTCGTTGAACTCGAATACGCGGCAGATATTGCGATGCGGCAGGCGCGCCATGATCTCGGCTTCGCGCTTGAACCGCTGGAGCTGGGGCGCGTGTCCGTCGTCACCTCCCGAGTTCAGCACCTTGATCGCTACCACGTTCCCAAAGCGGTCTTCCGCGCGCCATACCTTGCCCATGCCGCCCTCGCCGATGAGTTCGAGCAGGCGGTATTTTCCAAGCACCTTCGACGCCCCGGCGCTCACCACATTGCTCTCATCCAGTTCCAGCGCAGATCCCACCGATTGCGGCCGCACGGCCCGGAGAACGGGATTTAACGCGCCGCCATTCGGCTCCCGGAAACAATACAAATAGTCGAAATACAATTCGGTCAGGTCGGGATTTTCCTGCACCCCGGGCCCGATCAAATACGCAACCCGACGCAAGTGCTCCGGCAGCGGTTCGACCGCATCCGCACTCCACGTAAAATCACTCAAGTCCGGCTCGTCCTCGGTCTCCGCGCGAAAAAACTCCCAGTCGTCCGGCAGCGACCCCAGGATCGCGCGCAACGTCGTCTCGGTGAGCACGATTTCGCCCGGCCGCGCCAGCCTCGCGAGCGCCTCCGCGATGTCCACCGGCGCTCCGACCGCCGTGTACGTCCGACGGTGACCCGCCTCCACCACTCCGAGCAACATTTCGCCTGACGAGATTGCCAACGCACACGGCGGCAATTCCCTGCCCTGCCGCGAATACGCCGCGCGCAGGTCCGCCAATTTGTCCATCTGGATGCAGGCACTCATCACTGCTCGCACCGCGTGATCGCGATAATATCTCGGCGATCCGAAAATTCCCGCCACCGTGTCACCCGTCGCCTGCCCGATCGTGCAACCCACCCCCAAAATGCCCTCCCCGGCCTCCTCCGCGAAGGCGTTGAGCATCAGCTGCACCTCGTGCGGTTGGTGATGCGCCGCCAGCGCCGGCAGGTCGCGCAGATGAGTCACCGAGACCGTGGCGTAACGCCGCTCAGCGTGGCGAAGGGTGCGCAATTCGTCCTCGGTCAAATCCGCCGCCGTCGTCCCTGTCGCCCTCAGCAAATCCCGCAGACCCGTGTCGGTGTGCGTGACCTCGTTCAACACCACGTCCATCACCCCATTTTCGCTGTAGGTCCGGGCTTCAAAGACGCGGCCACTCGCGTCCGAAACCAGCCGGTTCGCATGACGACCCCGCTCGGGCCGGCCAAAACATTCGAACATCTCGCCCTCGAGCCGACTCCGGAAAACGTCCAGCGGCGCGCCGATAATCCGGTCCTTCGACACCCGCACGTAATCCGCCAACCCCGAGTTGGCGTAAACAATCAGGTCATCCGCCGAGACCCGCAGAAACATCGTGCGACTCCGCCCCACACCGTCCGGCATCCCGGGCTCCCGGGCAGGTTCTGGCATTCCCTGCATTCCAACCATTTGTAAGGCCATCCGGACTCCACCGCAACCAGCGTGCCGTCTTCCAACTTCCAACTTCCAACGCCCAACTCGCCACTACCCGCAAGGGCGGGAGTTCAAGTTGGCAAGTTGAAGTTGAAGCGCCAGCAGCGGGTAAAGGTTGAAGCTCCACTTCAACTTCAACTTGGAACTTAAACTGGCCCGCAACCCGCCACGCTTATCTCTCGACTCCGGTGTTCGATCCTCCTAATCGTCCGCACCATGAACGCAAACCGGATCACCGTCGTTTCGTTGTTCGTTACCTGTGTTTTGGCGACCACGGCCGTTCGAGCCGCCGAGCCCAAAACGTCGCCGGCCGAGATCGAAAAGATCCGCGCCGAACTCAAACCCCTGCGCGAACGCGCCAGCGAAGAACCTGAGGTCGTCGCCGCCCGCGCCGCCCTTGATGCCGCCTACCGCGCCTATTGGAGTGCCGTCCGCGCCGCCATGCTGCGTCTCGATCCCGCCAGTCGAGATCTGATCGAACGCGACATCACCCACCGCCAATCCCTGCCAGCCCTCCGCCCCCCAACGTCCCCTGGCCAATAATCAAAACAATTCCCCAGTCAGGGACTCTCAGCTCTCTCCATCACCCGGATTTGAGAACTCCATCGCGTCGAGTCTTCAATCCGGGCTGCTGACTTAAATTCGCATGTCGGCGTAAGCACCGGCAAAACCAAGCTTTGACATGCAACCCATTGGTTGCATATGGTTGCGGCGTGTAATGGATGAGGTGTTTAAAGCATTGGCTGATGCCAGTCGGAGGAGATTGCTCGATGAGCTGCACAAGCGTAGCGGGCAGACACTCGGCGACCTGTGCCAGCACCTGGACATGACGCGGCAGGCAGTGACCAAACACCTCGCGATTCTCGAGGCGGCGAACCTCGTCGCCGTCGTTTGGCGGGGGCGGGAAAAACTGCATTACCTCAATCCGGTGCCGATTCACGAGATCACCGAACGCTGGATTGCAAAGTACGAACGCCATCGCCTGCAGGCGTTGAGTGATCTCAAACGGGATCTCGAATCAGACCAACCCAACCCAAAACCATGAACAAACCCGAGTTAGTTTACACGACCTACATCCGCACCACGCCCGAGAAGCTGTGGGAAGCGATCACGCAACCCGAATTCACCCGCGAGTATTGGGGAGGATTGGCGAACGTCTCTGATTGGGCGACCGGTTCGCCGTGGCAGCACGTGACCAATGACTCAACTCCAGAGGTGTATATCACGGGCAAGGTCCTCGATAACACCCCGCCCAAACGACTCGTGCTGTCGTGGGCCGATCCCGACGCACTCGACGACGAATCGCGGGTTACGTTTGAAATTGAGGCCATCAACGACATCGTCAGACTCGTCGTGACGCACGATCATTTTGTGGAAGGCTCGACCATGGCGGACAAGGTTTCCTCCGGCTGGCCGCGGGTGCTTTCCAGCATGAAAACGTTTCTGGAAACCGGCGTAGGACTGAATGCCTTCGCTGGATGCCAGTAAACTCACGGTCGTCTTTTCGACAGAGCCGGAGTGAAGCGAAGACAGGCGGAAGCCAATTGACGGAATCTCTGGAAATTTTATCCCGGGCTTGTCGGCTCCAGAGTTCGGATCCGAGAGGCAATTCCAGAGATTTCGTTGATTTCTCGCTGAGGCGTCACTCCGCCGTGATGACGATTTCGCCGTTGGATTCGGAGATCGTGATGGTGGTGACGTTGATGAGGTTGACCTTGTCGAATCGCGAGGCGACGCCGGAGTTGTCCACGAATTTGAGGTCCCAGACGGCGACGTCGCGGGCCTCGTGGAACTGAACGTCCACTTTGGCATCGGGCTCGAGCAGGAAATCGTCGGCGAACAGATTGCCGTTCCAATCCTTGTCGTCGGCGGCGCTCACGTAGAGCGCGCCGAAGTCACGGGCGGTTTTGTTGATGAGGAAAAAATCGAGATCCGAGGCGAGGGCGGATCCGGCCGAGGCGATCAGGACGAGGACGACGAGGAATTTCATGGCAGGAACGGGCGGAATTATTTCTTCTTCTTCTTCGACTTCTTCGTTTTCGTCTTCTTGTTTTCGTAAACGACGCGACCGTTCTGGTTCTTGATCTGGGTTTTGGTGGTGACCTTGTTGCCCTTCTTTTTAACCGTCTTCGTTTCGTAATAAACCGGCTCGCGGTAAACTTTGGGGCGGTTGTAATACGGGTCGTAGGAACGCGGACCGTACGGTTCGTCGTAAACGACGACGGGAGGCGGATCTCCAATAAAAAACGCAAACTGGGCGAAGGCGGGCGTCGGAAGGGCGGCAAAAAAAAGGGCGGCGAGGAAATGGCGCGCTTGCATTGCCGCGGCATACCAGAGCAGCTCGTAGGACGTCAACGCGGTCGGCGTAAACATTTCTCGTGAAGGCTGATCCGAACGCAGCGGAAAGCCCGGCATTGCTCCGACCCGCGAATCGGGCGAACGTGAAAGCTGATGCCAATGCCCGTTTTGTACGAAAGCCACTGCCACACGCCACTTTGCCAGCACGCCAGCGGAGAGCCCGGGGAATACGCGGCGGTCGCCGAGCGGCGCGGACTGGCGGGAGTGATCGTGACGTGCCATTGCCCGCTGCCGCAGGGGTTTTCCGCGCACGTTCGCATGCGGCCCGAGCAGTTCGACACCTACGTCGAAATGGTGGCGCGCGCGCGGGAGACGTGGGCGGGCCGGGTCGACGTCCGGCTCGGACTCGAGAGCGACTTTTATCCCGGCGTTGAACCGTGGCTCGAAAAATTGCACGCCCGCGTGCCGCTGCACCACGTGCTGGGCTCGGTGCATTATCAAATCCCCGATTATCGGCGACGGTTTTTCACGGGTGACGTTTTTGCGTATCAGCAGGTTTATTACGACCACCTCGCTTTGGCGGCGGAGACCGGCCTGTACAACACGCTCGCGCATCCGGATCTGGTGAAAAACGAAAATCCTGCCGAGTGGGATTTCGCGCGGATCCGGCCGTTCGTCGAACGGTCACTCGACCGCATCGCCGCGACCGGTGTGGCCATGGAACTCAATACCAGCGGCCTGAACAAATCGCTGTCGGAGATGAATCCCGGACCCGATCAACTTGCGCTGATGCACGAGCGCGGCATCCCCGTCGTGGTCGGTGCCGACGCCCACGTTCCGGAGCGCGTCGGCGATGCGTATGAAACAGCGCTCGAGTCATTGGCTGCGGTCGGCTACCGCGAAGTGAGTTTTTTCCTGGATCGCAAACGCCGCACGGTAGCGATTTCGGAGGCACTCGCGTCGCTGCGTTCGGCGATTCCGGCGTCTTAGCAATTTTGCCCGCGGGGAACGCGCGACGAGCTCAGCTCCAGGCGCAGAGCGATTCGACGTAGGCGGCGGATCCGTCGCGCAGCCAGGCGTCGAGCTGGGATTGCTCCTTGAGCTGCTGTCCCCGCAAGCGCGGGACGGCAACGAAGCGACTGTCGATTTCCGGCAACGCGGTCAGATCGCTCCAGAGTTTTTCGAATTGGGCGACGGGGAAAACGTCCTCCTGCCCGTGGCCCCAGCGTTTTTTGACGTCTTTGAGCGTGATGTACGTCTGGACGCGGGCAGCGAGCGTGCGAATGGCGGCCAGGACTTTCGGCTCGTCGCTCAAGTCGGTTCGCGTGAGGCCGAAAGCGGCCAGCAGACGGTCGATGTCGATCCAGGTCGTCATGCTGTTGTAGTACGAGAGGCGGAATTCCAGCTCTTCGCGCGGCATGGCAAGCCCCTCGACGAGGCGCACGCGGCCATCGACGCGGGCGAGGCCGCCGCCGCGATCTTCGAGACGGCGGGTGATCACTTCAAACGTGAGCGCCGCGTCCGAGGCGAGATGATGGCCGAGCAGGGCCGGATCGACGCTGGCACCCGTCGTGTCGATATTGTGCAAAACGAGAGTGCGTAGCTGCGGGCGGGCGGCAATCAGGTCGCGCAGCACGCCATTGCGGAGCATGTTAGGTACCTCGTACCAATGCCCGACCGGGTGCAGGCACTGGAGCGCGACATTGTCGGTGTAGTCGCTGGCTTCGCCGGCGGAAACGGCCCAACCAATCAACGCCGCACGCAGGCTGGCGCGCACTTTTTGCTGCTGCTCGTCGAGCATTTGCTGCGGCATTTCCTCCCACGCAAATCGCAGGTCGCGCTGCGTCGGAACGAGCCGCAATCCCACCGAACGCCCCGGAGAAAGGATCACACCACCCTCGTAACCGTAGTTGTCCACACGCTCGAGGAACGACGCGATGGGACCGTGCGTGAGATGGCTCGTCGTGATGACGTGAGGAATTGGCGTGCCGGTGAGCCGTCCGGCCGCCCGGCTTTTGGCGAGGTGCGTTTCGAGAAACGTGCGGTGGCGTCCGCCCAGTTTGCAAAAGGGATGGAGCGACTTGACGACGCCAGCGCCCTGGGTCCAGCGGCTGGCCGCACCCGCCGCGAGCGTGACGACAGCGACCTCACCATTGCGCAAGGATTCCAGACCGCGCTCGTGGCATTCCACGTCGCGGGCAATGGCCTCGAGGTAATCGGTCACGTCGCCGTCGCGCACATCCTCGATTTCGCACGTGGGAGCGAGGCGGTTTTGGGCGAGGCCGATCCGACCGGATTTGAGGTCGGCGCGGATTTTTTCGTGCGCGGCGGTGTCGAAGCCATTTTCGGCCAACAGGCGATGCAACGCGTCGGCGGCCGCGTGGTCCGAATGCCTCCGCGGCAGCAGGCTGTCGAATAGCTCCTGAACCATTCCGCTGAGTTCCGGGTGTGTGCGGCAGGCAGCGGCGAATTTATCAAGTTCGGCGCGGCGCAGCGCGGGCAATTCGCGGGGGTCGATGCGCAGGAGCTGGGGTGCGACGAGGGAATAATAACCCTTCGGCATGAGGGCGTCCGGTCCCTCCAGCCGGTCGGCGAACGTCCCGTTTTCGTTGATGGTGAAATCGTAAACGACCGGTTCCATCGCGAACGGAAGCGACGACGCCAGGTCGCGGCGCGCAGTTGACATGATTTCCTGCAAACGCGCCTGGGCGGCGGTTTTCACTTCCGGGTCGAAGATAAATCCCATGCCTCCGCCCGACATTCCGCCGAGCATCCAGAATCCCCAGAATTTTTCGCCGTATTCGCGGCGCACGTCCTCGATGAGTCGCTCGGTGTAAAACGTGCTCGCCCACGGAATGATCGTTTGGATCGGCTCTTCGAAGTTGCGGGTAACGACTTCGCCAAGTCGCTCGATGTCGCCGTCCCGAAGAGCGGCCAGCGTGTCGTCGAGAATACCGAGCGCCTGCTGCCGCGCCGCCCACTCGGCCTCGCCGCGCAGCAGGTATTTTTCGGTGACCATTTCGAGGATGGGTCCGACGTTTTGCGCCATGCCGCCGTGGACGACGACGAGTGAATCCTGCAGACGTTTTCGCGTCTCGGGTGACGCGGCCTCGCCGTCGAGAATCGTGTGCACCGGCATCAGGCAGCCGCGGCTCACGCCGAACTCGGGATCACCCTCGCGCGCGGCGACCCCCTGAATGAGTTTCATCCCCGGCCAGACGCCGCCGGAGTCCTGCCAGCCGCCGCCCGAACCGCCCAGCCATT
>JBGTDR010000055.1:0-6305 GCA_041748215.1 Chthoniobacterales bacterium | reverse complement strand
GGACCGGTGGTGGCTGGCGTTATCGGCAAACGCAAATTCAGCTACGATCTCTGGGGCGACGCCGTCAATGTCGCCAGCCGCATGGAATCGCACGGCCTGCCCGGACGCATTCAACTGACCGAATCGACCTGCCGCTTGCTCGAACACGCACATTCCTTCGAAAGCCGCGGAGCGATCGAAATCAAGGGCAAGGGCACGATGAACACACATCTGTACTCCGGGGGGTATCCGAACACATCGAACAAGAAATCAATTGGGCGCTCTCACACACTCGCCTTGGAAACGGCATAGAGAATCCGAACGTGCGCCCTGGCAAACAACGTGTGAGCAGCGAGCCCTGATCAGCCCTCAACATCCATCCAACTCCACATCCAAATGTCACAGAAACTCGCAGGAAAAATTGCACTTATCACCGGCGGCAGCAGCGGGCTTGGGCTCGCCACCGCACAACACTTCGTCGCGGAAGGCGCTTACGTCTTCGTTACCGGACGGCGGCAGCCGGAACTTGATGCGGCCGTGGAGCAAGTTGGCAGCAACGTCATCGGCGTCCGCAGTGATGTTTCCAGCCTGAGTGATCTCGACCGCCTGTTTGCGACGATCAAAGAGCAGAAAGGGCAGCTCGACATTCTGTTCGCGAATGCCGGAGGCGGCGCTTTTGTCCCGCTTGAGCAAGTCACCGAGGAGCACTTCGACAAATATTTCGGCGTTAATGTGAAGGGCACGCTTTTCACCGTCCAGAAGGCGCTGCCGCTGATGACCAGCGGTGGAGCCATCGTGCTCAATGGTTCGATGGTTTCGATCAAGGGGATTCCGGCGTTTGGCGTCTATGCGGCCACGAAGGCGGCATTGCGTTCGTTCGCTCGGACTTGGACGCAGGATCTGAAGGGCCGGAACATTCGCGTCAACGTCGTCAGCCCCGGCACGGTGGTAACCCCTGGTTACAAAAGCGAACTCGGCATGACCGATGCGCAGATCGAAGAATTCTCCGCGCAGGCTGCGGCAACCACGCCACTCGGTCGCACCGGCACCCCCGATGAGATCGCCAAAGCCGTGGTCTTTCTAGCATCAGACGACGCCAGCTTCATCAACGGCGTAGAACTGTTCGTCGACGGCGGCGCGGCGCAAATCTGATTGAAGGGCCATCCTGCTGTCACCGACCGTTCAAGCACCAAAGCTCTTCAGCTTGGACGGAATTTGAGCAAGTGCGGGTTGACTGCTCAACCATTCGGCAAAGGTGGTCGGGGTGAGGGAGCGATCCACGTGCGGCTCTTCGCGATAGTGATTGGCCACATAGTCGTACACATCAACCAAGCCTTGGGCGCCGCTGGGACTGAGGCCGGACTGGATGGAGAGATCCCGATACGCATCAGCTGGGAACTGCTGATAGCGAATGGACTTGCCGAGTTGGCGGGTGAGTTCGGCGGCAATTTCATGGAAGCTGAGATCGCTGGGGCCGAGGAGAGAAACCGCTTCGCGGCCCGTCCAGGTGGGATCGAGGAGGAGTCTGCTGGCAACCCCTGCGATATCTTCGGTGGCGACCTGGGGAATCCGGGCATCGCCGGGCATGGGGTAACTGAAGGTTCCGTTCTTCTGGATTTCCTCCCATTCCAAAAGGAGGTTGGAGAAAAACGTGCCACAACGCAGGAAGCGAATGTTGGCCTGGGATTGGGAAAGATTCTTCTCGATCAGGTGAAGTCCGGTGACGGCTCCGGCGGGGACTTCCGGAGCCGCACCTGCCCCGGAGATGGCGACAATATGCGAAACCCCGGTGGCCTCGACGACTTCGAGCGCGGTGCGGCTCCCCGCGTCGTAGGTTTTGAGATAGTCTTCCGCCGTGGGCGTGTCGGGCTGGCACCAGAAAAGCGCGCGGGCTCCGGTGAAAGCACGGATGAGGGTATCGGGATCATCGGTCCGGCCCTGGATGACTTCGACGGTGTCGGAAAGATCGACCGGGAGCTTGGCGGAATCGCGGACGATGAGGCGCAGGTGTTGCCCGGTCGAGGCGAGCGCGCCGAGGACTTTGGAACCAATGTTTCCCGTGGGAGTCGTGAGGACGATCATGGTGCCGACGGGACGCGGGCGATGACTTTGATTTCGAATTGAAAGCCAGATAACCAGGTCACGCCGACGGCTGTCGCGTTCGCCAGGGGCTCGCGAGGGAAAGCCTCCCGCATGGCCTCGAGCATCAGACCCATGGAGGCTTCCGGATCGACGAGAAACATCGTGACAT
Organism: Chthoniobacterales bacterium; assembly: GCA_041748215.1. GTDB lineage: Bacteria > Verrucomicrobiota > Verrucomicrobiia > Chthoniobacterales > JAATET01 > JBGTDR01. Next base: position 4,075 of record JBGTDR010000055.1, on the reverse strand, counting down.
CGACGACGTCATCGAAGGTGCAACCGGCTGCTTCGAGAACGCCTCGCAGGCTTTCGAATGCGAGTTGCACCTGTTTTTCGAGGTCGGGTTCGGGAGAGCCATCCTCCCGGGCCCCCACCATGCCGGAAACAAACAGGAGGTCACCCGACAGAATGGCCGGAGAGTAACCGTGCTGCTTGTAAAGAGCGTGTGGACGTTGCGGGAAGATGGCTTTGCGCGTGCTCATGTTCGGAGTGTTCGGGTTTGGTTGTTGGGATGAGTTCGGAAGAGATTCCATGAATGCGCGGATGAGAGTCGCAATCTCTTTCGCAATCGTTTCCAGCGCGAAATGTCCGGCGTCGAGCAGATGGACCTCCGCCTCAGGGAGATCTCGCTGATAAGCGAAGGCACCGGCGGGCAGAAAGGCCGGATCGTGACGTCCCCAGACGGTGAGAAGCGGCGGTTGGTATTCACGGAAGTAGGACTGGAAGGCGGGGTAGAGAGCGACGTTGCTGCGATAGTCGAGGATGAGATCGAGCTGGATCTCCTCCGCACCCGGTCGCGCCATGTAGGCGATGTCGAGTTCGTAGCCATCGGGCGACAAAAGGTTTTTGTCGGCGCCGGTTCCGTACTGCCAGTTTCGGATCGTGTCCGGTGCGAGCGAGGGTCGGCACGCTTCCCGGTTCGCGGCGCTTGGCTCGCGCCAATAGGCCTCCCACGACCCCCATTCGTCGCTGAACCCCTCGACGTAAGCGTTGCCGTTTTGCGAAATGATCGCGGACACCCGTTCAGGGTGCCTCATCGCCAGGCGCAGGCCCACCGGCGCACCGTAGTCGAAGATATAAAGCGCGTATCGATCGAGCGACATTGCCTCGGTGAAGAGTTCGACCACGTCGGCAAGGTGATCAAACGTGTAATCGAACGTCCCGCGTGGTGGCACCTTGGTTTGCCCGAAACCGGGCAGGTCCGGCGCGATAAGCCGAAAACGATCCGCGAGGAGAGGAATGAGGTCGCGGAACATGTGGCTGGCGGTCGGAAAGCCGTGCAAAAGCAAAATCGTCGGCGCGCCCGTCGGCCCCGCCTCGCGGTAAAAAACATTCACGTCCCCGACTTCTTGAAATCCGTAGTGTGTGGCCATCTCTGATCTGTTGTGCAGGTCTGTCATGATGCGTAAGCTTCGTTTCGACTCCCTTCGGATCAAGGTGCGCATCGGATGGAGAATTCCCTCCTCCAAAAGAAGGAGGAACTCGCCTTCCGCCAAAATCGAAAATGTTCAAAGCCGGATCAACCCGGACCGCGACGACGCCGCCGCAATCGCCTCCGTGCGACTGAGCACATTCAATTTCGAAAACAAAGCTCGGACGTGGCTCTTCACCGTCACTTCCGAGATATCGAGGGCCGTGGCGATGAGTTTGTTGGGCTTTCCCTCGGCCAGGTGCTTCAGGACATCCATTTCCCGCGAAGTCGGCTCCGGGGCCGCCTGGCGACTGGCGAGTTTGGCCGCGACCGCAGGCGGGAGGAAATATTTCCCACCGTGGACATCCCTGATGCACTGCAAAAATTCCTGGCGACTCACATCCTTGAGCAGATAGGCGCGCGCTCCGGCACGGATCGCGCGATAAATGTCCTCGTCACCGTCGAAGGTCGTCAGAACGATGATTCGCACATTGCGGTCGATCTCGTGCAGTTCGTAGATCGCATTCGCACCACTGAGTCCCGGCATGCGCAGATCCATCAAGGTCACATCCGGGCTATGGCTTTTCCACTGTTGCACGGCATCGGCACCGTCCCCGGCCTGTGCCACGACTTCCATGTCATCCTGCTGATTGATGATCGTCGCCAGACCGTCGCGGACGATGACGTGATCCTCAGCGAGGAGAATGCGAATCGCCGCCGCCCGCGGTCTCGGCGGAGGCTTCGACGGTTTCGACGTTGACCGACTGGCCATGGCAAAAGCAGGGGATTCTCAACGGACTCGGTTTGCTTGGATCAATGATTTTGATGCGCGCTCGCCAGGAGTTGAAGTTCCCATGCCAGGGCGACCCCGCTGCCGCCGCCATGCTCGAGCACGACACTGGAAAGTCCGGCGGCGGTTTTTTCGCGCGCCCAATCACGCTGCCATTCGGAGGCCACGGCCATCCACGTGATCGGCACCGCGCCAGCCTGGACCATGCGGCGCACGGCCATGTCGTGGGCCTCTGCGCTGACACCACCCGAGGCGTCGGTGACAATGAAAACGTCGTAACCTTCGCCGAGCGCCTGGATCGTCGGCATCGCGAGGCAGACTTCGGTCCAGAGCGCGGCGAGAATAAGCTGCTTGCGCCCGCTCTCCTTCACGAGATCGGTGACCTTCGGATCTTCCCAGGTGTTGATGAAGGTGCGGTCGATCGGCTTTTGATCGGGAAAGACATCCTGCAGTCCCTTGATGAGATAGCCGCCACGCTCTTCAATCACCGTGGTGAGAATGGTAGGGACATCGAAAACCTTCGCGGACTTCGCGAGGCCAACCACATTATTGACGATCATTGTCGGCTCGTGGCTGTGCAGGTTGGCGAACTGATAGGGTTGATGGTCGATTAGCACGAGGATGCTGTCCTCGGGGCGGAGGAGGGCCTTGAGGCCGGTCTTCTGGTTGTTCATAAATGCGTTTCGTCCTTAGTTAATTGCAATCCAGACAGGGCTTGGACCGTTGATGGTCCCGGGCGATGCGTTGAAGATATGGCCAATGCGAAAAACAGCCCAATGCTTTGTTAGTTGGCTCACTCATCCTTTTAGGTTGGATGGATTTTAAGCATCAACCTGGGAACTTCGTCGGTTGAGAAGTGGCATCACCTGGTTTCCGATGAGCCTGATGGACTCCAACAGCCGTTCGTGGGGAAGGCTGGCAGCGCTCATCTGGAAGGTGATGCGCGAAATGCCACCGAGCTTGGCATCATGGGAGGCGATTTTCTGCGCAACATATTTGGGATCGCCCACGAGGAAAGCACCGTGCGGGGCGACTCCGGCCTCGAAGTGCGCCATGGTGATCGGGGGCCATCCGCGTTCCCTGCCGATTTCTTTGAAGGCGCGCAGATACCCCGGAGCCAAATCCGCAACCGCTTGCTCCTGGGTCTCCGCCACGTAACCGATGGCATGAACACCCACGGCGAGCTGTTCGGGGGCATGGCCCGCTTTTCGGCCGGCTTCCCGGTAGAGATCAACCAAGGGACGGAAGCGCGCGGGATCTCCGCCGATGATGGCAACCATCAACGGAAGTCCCAGAACACCGGCTCGGATGAATGACTCCGGCGTGCCACCGACACCGAGCCAGATCGGAAGGGTGGCCTGAACGGGGCGCGGATAAACGCCTTGACCCGTGAGCGAAGGGCGGTGCTTCCCGGACCAGCGGACTTCAGGGTTGGCGCGGATCGTAAGCAGCAGATCCAACTTTTCCGAGAACAGGGAATCATAGTCTTCAAGAGAAAGGCCGAACAAGGGATAGGCATCCGTGAACGATCCTCTGCCGACGATGATCTCGGCCCGTCCTTGGGAAATCAGATCGAGCGTGGCGAAGTCCTGAAACACGCGAACGGGATCATCGGCGCTGAGCACCGTAACTGCACTGCTCAGGCGGATGCGGCTTGTTCTGGCTGCAGCCGCGGCAAGAATGATGGCAGGAGCCGAGTCGGCGAAGTCCGCCCGATGGTGTTCCCCGATCCCGAAGACATCGAGCCCCGCCCGATCGGCGCATTCGATTTCCTCGAGCACATTGCCAATGCGCTCCGCGGTGCTGATCGTCTGGCCGGTGGTGGCGTCAGGGGTGTTGATGACGAAGCTGTCGATCCCGATTTGCATGTTCTCTGAAGCATCTGCGGGCGACGACGGTCAGCCGAACATGTCCGCGATCAGGAGAGTGTCCGCATATTCCTTAACTTCGGCGATCTTGCCCCGCCGAATCGTGAAGAGCATGTGGTAATGGTTCTCGTAGACCCTGCCGTCGGTCAGATCGGCGTGAGAGCTGATCTCAGCCGCGACTTTGTCATCCTCTGCAATCATACCGATAACGGTCATCTCGAGCCCGTCTTTCATGTGACTGAAGAGACCGCGCCAGATGCGC
>JBGTDR010000054.1:0-4856 GCA_041748215.1 Chthoniobacterales bacterium | reverse complement strand
GAGCACGTGAGGCGATCCGCGATATTTCAATATTCGCATCGCCCGCACCGCCACCCGATCACCGACGCGCTGGCTGAGGAGGATCGCGCAATCCGCCATGAACGGCATGAATCCGTAGCGTTGAGCCGTGGAGGGTTCGTTGCCCTCGATCTTCGTCGTGATGATCCCGGTCAACCCGTTATCGAGCAACCATTCGTGCAAACGGTAGAGTTCACGGCACTCGGCCATCGGATCGTCGAGCAGGCTCAGCAACACATCGATGGCGTCGAAGACGATCACCTTCGCCCCGATTTCCTGGGCCTTTACTTTCAGGCCAGCGAGCAATCCGGTGAGGTCGAATGCCCCGGCCAGCACGGCGTCCGCCCGGACGCCAGCATCGATCATCACGATCCGCTCGGGTCCAAGCTCGTGCAGACTCCAGCCAAACGTCCCGGCATTCGCAGCCACTCGCGCCACATTCTCTTCGAACGCGACAAAAATACCGGGACCGTCACCAGTGCGCGCTCCGTGCACGAGGATTTGCAATGCCAGCACGGTCTTGCCGCAGCCGGCATTTCCCATCAGCAATGTCACGCAACCGCGCGGCAACCCTCCGCCGGTGATGTCATCAAATCCTTCGATGCCGGTGGAAATTTTGGCCACGATCGCAGAAACTGGATCAGGTGGTTCGATAGTGTTCATAAAAGATCTTCAGAAGACTAACGGAATGAACTCCCCCTACGGTCCTCTCCACGAGTGGACACGTGAAGACGAACGATTCGCGTCTCTGATATCCCCATTCTCTCCGGTTACACGCAGGCTGACCAATACTTCGCCGGAGCCCGGCTCATAGCGGCGAGCTATCCGGAGGGCGGGCGGGAATCCGAAAGCCTGCAGATCGCGGCATTCGATAGCCTCCAGCTATCCGGGAAAGGATTTTTGTCCGGGCCACTCTGGATGGCCCAGGCGAAAGCGGCAGCATTGGCGATAGCCATTCCGCATGGATCCGCCATGCTGGTCGAAATGGAACTGCGCCATCTCCGCTATTACGTCGCCGTGGCCGAAGCCCTGAGCTTCACCCGGGCGGCCGAAAAACTGCGCCTGGCCCAGCCGTCATTGACCCGCCAGATTCGAAACCTCGAGGAGGAGATGGGCGTCCGCCTGCTGGACCGCTCGAACAACCGCGTCACGCTCACCGACGAGGGCCGCCGGTTCCTTTTCGACGCCAAAAAATTGCTCGCCCAATGCGCCGAGAGCGTCGATGCCGTCCAACGCATGAATCGCGGCGAGGCGTCCGGTCTCGACATCGGCTACGTCGCGAACATCCACTACGGCTTGTTGCCGGCAACGCTCGGCGCATTCCGAAAACTCCGTCCCGGCGTTGCGCTCAATCTTTACGACATGACACGCGCCGAGCAACTCCAGGCCCTCGCGGCGCGCAAGATCGACCTCGGGTTTATTGGCCTCCGCCCCGTGCAGGCCAGCGCCGAACTCGCCACCGTCTGCGTTGCCCGCGACGCCATCCTCGTTGCGCTGCCGTCCGGAAATGCCCTCGCCCGCCGCGCCCGCCTCAAGCTGGCCGACCTCGCCTCGCAATTTTTTGTCTGCCTCTCCGCTCGGAGCGACCCCGGCGCTCGCGATTGGCTGCTCGATCTCTGCCAGACCGCGGGATTTGCCGCCAAAATCCTCCAGGAAGCCGACGACGAGCCCACCGCGCTCAAGTTCGTCGCGGACGGTCTGGGGGTTGCGCTGGTGCCGATTCAAATTACCGGTCTGCCTCACGACGGTGTGACGTTTCTCCCGCTCACCCCGGCGCTTCGGTGGGATTCGACGATTGCCTGGCTCGCTGACAACCCCTCCCAGCCGCTCGCTGACTATATCCAGATCGTGAAAGATTTGTCCCGCTCGCGGTGACTTCCCGCTCGCCCAAACTGATGGGCCGAAAATCGTGTAACGTTTGATTTCGCTGCTGCCGCATCTATTCTCAGCGCAATTCATGAACGTCATAGTCCTCGAGGTGGCCGTCGTAGCCGTGTTGCTGCTGCTCAACGGCGTCTTCGCCATGACTGAGATAGCCCTCGTGTCGTCGCGCAAAACCCGCCTGCGAAATCTGGCGGAAATCGGGAACCGCAACGCGGCCGCCGCTCTGGATCTCGCGGAATCCCCGGGCCGATTTCTTTCGACCGTGCAAATTGGCATCACGCTGATCGGCATCTTCGCCGGCGCGTTCAGCGGAGCCACGCTCGCCAGCGAACTTTCCGCCTGGCTCGCGGACGTCCCCATTCTCAGTCGCTACGCCGATCCGATTGCCTTCGGCACCGTCGTCCTCACGATCACGTATTTTTCGCTCGTCGTTGGTGAACTTGTGCCGAAACGCCTCGCGCTCCAGAACGCCGAATCGATCTCGATGTTCATGGCGCGTCCGATGAATGCGCTGTCGCGCATCGCGTCACCGGCCGTTCACATCCTGAGCAGCTCGACGGAAGCAATCCTGCGCCTGCTCCGCGTCCCGGAACGGCACGATAGTTCCGTCACCGAAGAGGAGGTCGCCGGCATGGTCCGGGAAGGATTGGAAGCCGGCGCGCTCCACCGCACGGAGAGCGACATGCTGCACAAAGTCATGGCGCTGGACGGCATCAACGTGCGCCAGATCATGACACCGCGCCCGCGCATCGTCTGGCTCGACGCGGACGAAACGCACGAAGAGATCTGGCACAAGGTCGTCGTCAGCCAGCACTCGCATTTTCCCGTTTACGAAGAACGGCGCGAACACGTGATTGGTCTGGTGTCGGTCAAAAGCATCTACGCCCACCTCGCTGCGGGCGTGCCGGTCCAGTTGCGCGATTTGACGACGCCGGTCCTCATTGTTCCCCAAACGCAATCGGCCATCGACCTGCTCGACACGTTCAAGCGGGAAGGCCGGTTTTTCGCCCTCGCCTCCGACGAATACGGCGGCATCAGCGGGCTCGTCACGATCAACGACATTCTCGAATCCATCGTCGGCGAACTCCCCGAAGCCGACAAACGTCGCGCCAGCCCCTTCGTCAAACGCGAAGACGGATCCGTGCTGGTCGATGCCCTCGTCGGCATCGAAGAACTCGCCGAATATTTCCCCGCCTTTCAGGCCAGCAAGGAAGAGGAACGCCGCTACTCCACGCTCGGAGGATTTATATGCGAACGCCTCGGCCACATCCCCAGCGAAAGCGAACATTTCGAAGACCGCGGCTTCCGATTCGAAGTCGTCGACATGGACCGCCAACGCGTGGACAAAGTCCTCATCAGCGAACTCCCCCCACTCCCAACAGCTCAACCCGCCCCCCCCTCCGAAAGCCCCCCGACCGCCACCGCGTGAGTCTGATGCTCGGCGTGTAGAAAAAATCGCGCCTGACCAGAGTCCCACGGTCGCCCTTCTTTCAGTTGAATGGAATGGCTTGCCAACCACGCCAGTCACTACGGCGGAGCAGAGAAAACGACAACGCTCTAGCCAGCAGAACGGTAAGGCCAAAAACTGGTGCGCGATACAGGGTTCGAACCTGTGACCCCCTCCGTGTCAGGGAGGTGCTCTACCGCTGAGCTAACCGCGCGGGCCTTGCGAAGGGATCGAGTCCACTTCGAGGGAGGCGAAAATTAGGGTGCGGTCCGGTGAGGGTCAACGGAAAAATCCAACCGTCATCGGATGCACCGGAGCTGTTCCACTCGAGTGGACAAAACCCGCCGGCGTAGTCCTCGCCGGATTTTCTGCTCGCCGGGCGGGGTGGCATTCTTACACTGGCGCGGTTTTGGCGGAGAATCATCGAATCAAACCGCAGCACGTGACGGATGCTGCCGAGGTGGCGACGTTTCTCAAGTCGTTCGAGGGCGCGGCGACCACATTTCCCTTTCGGGATTTGGAGTGGTCGTTGTGGTTGCCCGAAATTTCCGCCGGTGACCGACCTCTCACTCCAGCTTCGCAGCTTTTTTTTCCTGTTCTGCTGCGCCGCGGTCCACAGGTGATCGCGATCCGATTTTTCTACGATTGCGCGTCGGGCAAGGTGAGGTATTACACGGGCGCAATTCCGCCCGACCTGATGGGGCATGCCGGACTCGAAAATGCCATTTCGGAATTGTTCCGTCACAGCCTGCCGGTCGAGCCGGTGCGTCAGCGCAAACTTCGCGGGGACGGCGCCGTGGTTGAACGCTCCGCGGCACAAGCTCTCGCGATTGTCCCGGAATTAGCGGTGCGCCCATCGACCGAGTTGATGCCGGCCCCGGTTGCGCAATCTTCCGCACCGACCATGCCCGCTCCGCAGGCAGCGGATTCGGGAGTGAAACGCGTTGAGATCGAGATTGGGCATCGCGTGCGTGACGCGCTGCTGATCGTCGCAATTGTCTGCGGCATCGTTGCGGTCGTGGGGATCGCGGCGTGGACGTACCTCGCCGCGACCGAAGATCCTGGCGTGCGGCATCATCGACTCCAGATCGAGGAACTCAAAGCGCGCAACGCGCCGTAGCGGCAGGTTTTCGTCTCCGTCAGAAATTCTCCGCCAACGCGGCGGCAAACTGATCGATTTGCCCCGGCTGGTGGGCGGCGCTGGCGGTAAACCGCAGGCGCGCGGCACCCCGCGCCACGGTCGGATAACGGATCGCTGGGACGAGAAAACCTTTTGCGAGCAGGTCAGCTGAGGTGTCGAGGGCGCAGCGTTCGGATCCAAAAATCAGCGGCAGGATGGCAGCAGGCGGTGGCGGGACGGCCAGCGCGGCCGCGAGCTGCGAGGCATTGGTCCGAAGAGCCTGCAGCAAAGAATCGGCTTCACCGGACTCGAGCAATCGGACGGCTTCCGCAGCGGCGGCAGCGATGGCGGGAGCGGGTGCGGTGGAAAAGATAAAACTGCGGGCAC
>JBGTDR010000053.1:0-55118 GCA_041748215.1 Chthoniobacterales bacterium | reverse complement strand
CGCCGCGCGTGCGGTCGAGATCACGTTCGGTGACTGAGATTTTGCCCATGGATTCACTCGACATGCTCCGCGGGGCGATCCGCGACGTTCCCGATTTCCCAAAGCCGGGGATCGTCTTCAAAGACATTACGCCAATCCTGTCGGATCCGGATCTGTTCCGGATCGTGATTCAGCATTTTGTCCAGCAGTGCGCGGGCAAACAGATCACGCGCATCGCGGGCATCGACGCGCGGGGATTTCTTTTTGGCGCGACGGTTGCCCATGAGCTGGGCGTGGGATTTGTGCCCATTCGAAAAAAGGGAAAACTTCCCTACGAAACAATTTCGCACAGCTACGCGCTCGAATACGGAGAGGCGGAAATCGAGATGCACACCGACGCCATGGAGCCGGGAGAGCGGGTGGCGCTCGTCGATGATCTTCTGGCCACCGGCGGCACGGCGCAGGCTGCCATCCGCCTGATCGAACGACTGGGCGCGTCAGTCGTGCACGCGCAATTCGTGATCGAGCTCGATTTTTTGAACGGCCGCGGTGCACTGACGCCGACGCCGGTGCTCTCGTTGTTGCGCTACGATTGAAGGTCGTCGAGTAGCGCGATCAGTTGGGCGTGGGCGTCATTGGTGATAGGCGGGCCGTGGGCGAAACCAAGCGTGGTGAACTCGCAATCGCGCAGCACCTCCATCGACTCCCTCGCTTGAAGCGGATTGGCGCAGTATTTCTCCGGCAGAACTCTCAGGCCGTCGGGTGGGAGATTGATCAGGGCATCACCGATCACAAGGAGAGCTGCGTCCGCCGCGAGCAGAGCGATTTCCCCGGCACCCGCACCGGGCAGGGCGATCACTCGAAATCCCGCCACGTTTTCGCCATCCTGCAACCTTTGGTCGGCGGTGATTTCGTCGCGGGCATCGTGGTGCGCATGGATCGGGCAATCGAACTGGTCGCGAAAATCGAGCGATGCGCGTTGGTGATTGCCATTGGTCAGAATGATCGCGGTGGGTGGTCCGTCAGCCGTGATCAGCGCGAGCGGATCGTGAGCGAGCGGAATCGGGTCCACGAGCACAAAGCCGGATCGCGTGCGAACCGCACAACACGAAAGATCGACCCGCACCGCAGGTTCATAGCCCTGCCAGAAAAACAATTTTCCGCCGATGGTTGTGACCGAGGGAACGGGCTCCATGGCAATCGCGAAGTCGCGTTACGCGGCGGGCGGTTGCTGGCTGCGCACGTAGTCGGCGATGGTATTCACGCTGACAAACGCCGTGCGCGCGACGTCGGCGCTGGGCGTGGTCACGCCGAATTTTTTTTCCAATCCCACGGCCAATTCGAGTGCGTCGATGGAGTCGAGTGCAAGTCCCTCGGGCGCAAAAAGCGGCGTGTCGCAGCCAATTTCCTCCGGGGCCATCTTGAGCATCAGGTGTTCGACCATCATTTCGCGAATGCGGTCAGGTAGGGTGTCGGAGGACATTCGAATAAAACGGCTTGCGTGGAGAGCCGCGAACTTTGAACAAACTCCCGATGGCGGACAACTCCGAAAAATCGCGCCTCGATCTCCTGCTGGTCGAGCGCGGGCTGTGTGAATCGAGGGAGCGCGCCCAGCGGGCGCTGATGGCGGGTCTGGTTTTTGTGAATGGCCAGCGCGTGGAAAAGCCTGGGTCGCGCGTCGCGGTGGACGCGCGGATCGAAGTGACCGGGGCCGAGAAGTACGTCGGCCGCGGCGGCACAAAGCTCGAAGCGGCGCTCGATGCGTTTGCGGTCGATCCGTCAGGACGGGTGTGCGTGGACATTGGCGCATCGACCGGGGGATTCACAGACTGTCTGCTCCAGCGTGGCGCCGTGCGGGTGCACGCGCTCGACGTCGGCCACAATCAGCTCCACTGGCGCATCCGCAGCGATCCGCGCGTGCGGGTTCAGGAAGGCATCAATTGCCGTCATCTCACGTTGAGCGACATCGGAGAACGGGCCGCCATCGCCGTGGCGGACGTGAGTTTTATTTCGTTGACACTCATTGTGCCGCCCGCGTTTGAGTTGCTGGAGCCGGAGGGCGTGATGATCGTTCTAATCAAACCACAGTTCGAGTTGTCGCGGGCAGAGGTCGGCAAGGGCGGAATCGTCACCGATCCGGCCGGTCACGCCGCGGCCGTGGAAAAAATCCGGTCGTTTGTCACCGGTGAACTCGACCGTCAGTGGGCGGGCGTGATCGAATCACCGATTCGCGGGACGAGCGGGAACGTCGAGTTTCTCGCGTGCCTGCGGCCATGATCGGGCTCATCGCGCACTCGAAGAAGGCCGATGCCCAGACGCTCGTGGGCGATTTGTGCCTGGAGCTCGACCGGCGCGGTGCGGCTTACGTGTTGGAGAATGAGACCGCCGCACTGGTCGGCCGGGTGTCCGATTTGGACGAGGTCGCGACCGCCCTGAGCAGTGAATTGCTCGTCGTGATGGGTGGCGACGGAACAATTCTCCGGGTGGTTCACCGGCTGGGAGCGTCCTTGCGGCCGATTTTTGGCATCAATCTTGGGTCGCTCGGATTTTTGACCTGCCTCGGTCCGCACGAGGTGTGCCGCGCGGTCGATTGCATCCTGTGCGGCGATTACGACCTCAGCCCGCGGCGGCTTCTCCTCGTCGAATTGTTTGGACCGGAGGGCCTGAGACGCACGTTTTACGGTCTCAACGACGTGGTCATCAGCCGGGGTGAACGTTCCCAACTCGTGAAGATCGACGTGCGTATCGATGGCGAAGTGCTCACAGGCTACAACGCCGACGGGTTGATTGTGGCAACACCAACCGGATCGACGGCGTATTCGCTCTCTGCGGGTGGACCGATCCTGCTGCCCAACACCGGCGTCTTCGTGATCACACCGATTTGCCCGCACGTGCTCACGAATCGCTCGACTGTGGTGAGCGATCAGTCCGTGATCGAGGCCGCCGTGGCCGTACCCGAGCACGAAGTCTTTTTCACCGTCGATGGCCAGGCCGGCCAGGCAATGCGCACGGGTGACGTTTTGCGGATTACCAAATCGGAGCGTTCGCTCCCGCTGGCGATGCTCCCGGAGCGGCCGTTCAGTGAGGTCCTCCGACAGAAATTGAAGTGGAGCGGGAGCAACGTATGACGCTCGACGAGATCCTGCTTCCGGAAGACGTAAATCTCGCGCTGCGAGCGACCGAAAAACGCGCCGCCATCGACGAGGTGCTCTCGAAGCTCAACGGTGATCCGCGCGTTCGCGATTGGGCGGAATTGCGCCGGGCCGTGATCGACCGAGACGCTCCGGCCATCGCTGAGACCGGCTGCGGCATTTGCATCGCGCACGGCCGGGTGAGCGGAGTGACCGGCATCGTGATGGCGGCTGGTCGGTCGGAGCGCGGCATCGTCTGTCAGGAAATCGCGGCCCCGGTGCGGCTGATTTTTGTCGTCGGCATCCCGGCGGCATTGAACTCGGAATACCTGCGTCTCGTGGGAGCCATCGCGCGGGTCTGCCGGGATGGCGGGCCGCTCGACGATCTGCTTACGGCGGAGGACGGCGAGGCGTTTGTGGAAATCCTGCGCGCGGCCAGCGAAAAATTGTGAGCACCGGGACGCGTGACCCGGCTTGAATCCTCATCGGTCCGGCACCACACTACCGCCGTGGCGTTGCTCGAAGTCAAAGATCTCCAGGTGTGGTTCCCCGTTTTTGGTGGCTTGCTGCGCCGCCGCGTCGGTGAAGTCAAAGCCGTCGACGGCGTGAGTTTTTCCGTGGAGCCGGGCCAGACGGTTGGATTGGTCGGCGAAAGTGGCAGCGGAAAAACGACGGTTGGGCGCGCGCTGCTGAAATTGGTCACGGCCACCGGTGGCGAAGTGCTCTACAAGGGGCGCAGCGTGCTCGCGATGCCCGAACGCGAATTTCGGCCGTTGCGCCGGGAGATGCAGATGATTTTTCAGGATCCTTTCGGATCGCTGAATCCCCGCATGACCATCGGTGGCATCGTGGGGGAGGCGCTCGAGATTCACTTTCGATCCATGAATGCGAATGACCGCCGCGAGCGCGTTGCCGCCCTGCTGACCCAGGTCGGGTTGAAACCGGAAATGATGGGGCGGTATCCCCATGAATTCAGCGGCGGTCAGCGGCAGCGAATCGGCATCGCTCGCGCATTGGCGGTCGAGCCCAAATTCATCGTCTGCGACGAACCGGTGAGCGCGCTGGACGTGAGCGTGCAGGCACAAATTGTCAATCTGCTGCAGGATCTCCAGGACGAGCTTGGCATCGCATATCTTTTCATCGCCCACGACCTTGCGGTCGTGGAGCACATCAGCGATCACGTCCTCGTGATGAATCGCGGCAAGATCGTCGAGAGTGCCTCGGCGGAGGAAATTTACCGCGACCCGAAAGATCCGTACACCCGGGCGTTGCTGGCGGCCGTGCCGGCTCTCTGATCTCAAGCCTCCCGTATCCGTGCATCCTTTTCTTCGAAAACTTCTCGGTTTCAACTGGATCCTTCTCGGGCTGATGCTTGGGCTGATGATCTTCGGCATCTACGCGATTTATTGCGCGGTCTGGGTGCGGGAGGAAAGTTTCTGGAAGGACCAGATCAAGTGGATCGTGATTTGTCTGCCCCTGTTTTTTGTCGTTTCGCTGATCGATTACCGCTGGGTGCGGTGGGGAGCTTTGCCGATCTACATTCTCGGCCTCGCGGGACTCGTGGTGACGATGCTTTTCGGCGAAGAACGCTACGGCGCGAAAAGCTGGCTCGACCTCGGCGCGATGAGCGTCCAGCCCTCGCAGATGGCGATCCTGGGGGGCGTCCTCATGATGGCGCTTTTCCTGAGCCAGTTTAAGCGCCTGCATCCGTTTCTACGCATCATGGGATGTGGAGCGATCGTTGCGGCGCCGTGGTTGATGATTTTGATTCAGCCCGATCTCGGATCCGCGCTCGTCTGGATTCCCCTCGTGATGGGTATGCTTTTCATCGGCCAAATTCCTCTGCGTTACCTCATCTGCATGCTGCTACTGGGCGTGGCGGCGATCCCGATCGTCGTGAATTTTGGACTCAAAGATTATCAGCAGAAACGCATCATGACGTTTCTGAATCCCGACCTCGATCCGCAGGGTGCGGGCTGGACGATCAATCAGTCGCTGATCGCGATTGGCTCGGGCGGGTTTTCCGGCAAAGGCTTCAAAGCGGAGAATACGCAAAACGAACTCGGCTTCCTGCCCAGCACCATCGTCCACAACGACTTCATCTTTTCGGTTTTCGCCGAACTCCACGGTTTTGTGGGCGGCGTCATCCTGCTGGCGGTTTTTGCGATACTGCTGCTCACTGCACTTTACATCGTCATGATGGCCGGGGACGACCTCGGTCGGCTATTGGCGACGGGGGTGGTGATGCTGCTCTTCGCGCACGTTTTTATGAATATCGGGATGACGGTCGCGGTGACACCGATCACCGGCCTGCCCCTGCCGCTCGTGAGTTACGGCGGTTCGTTCTTGATGATCATCATGATCAGTTTCGGCCTGCTGCAAAGCGTCTGGATCCACCGCCGCGTCGTGCATTGAGCCTGTGATCCGACCGCCCTTGGGTTGCTTTGAGCATTAGTTCGCCTAATATATCGACGTGACGATGCTGGCGAATGACGTGGGATTGGCAGACAAGGTGCTCGATGGCGTGCGGATCACTCCGGATGAGGCGTTGGAGCTCTACCGGTTGCCGCTGAACGAACTTGGGGCACTTGCGGATGCCCGGCGTGAACTGGCCAAGGCGGATGCGCTCGGTGGGCGCGGCAACGAAATTGTCACTTACATCATCGACCGGAACATCAACTACACTAACGTCTGCAACGTTTATTGTAAATTTTGCGCGTTCTACCGGACGGAAAAAGACGCTGATCACTACGTGCTTTCTCACGCCGAGATCGACCAGAAGCTGGACGAACTTACCGCGGTGGGAGGCATCCAGATTTTGATGCAAGGCGGGCACCACCCGAAGCTGGGCATCGACTATTACCTCGATCTGCTCTCGCACATCCGGGAGAAATACCCGCACATCAACATCCACGGATTCAGCCCGCCGGAATTTAATCATTTCGCCGGAGTCTTTGGGATGCCGATTGCCGAGGTGATCGAAAAATTCCGCGAGGCGGGACTTGGGTCGATTCCGGGTGGGGGCGGGGAGATCCTGGTCGACCGTGTGCGGGATCGCATTGCGCCGCTCAAGTGCAACTCCGACCAGTGGCTCGAGGTGATGCGAATCGCGCATGGGCAGGGTTTGAACTCCAGCGCGACGATGATGTTTGGCCACGTCGAAACGGTGGCCGAGCGCATCGAACACCTTGATCGCCTCCGCGCGGTGCAGGACGAGACGGGCGGATTCACGGCGTTCATCTGCTGGACGTTCCAACCGGAGCACACAAAACTCCGCGCCGAACCAGTTGGGTCGGCCGAATATTTGCGGATGCAGGCGCTCTCGCGGATTTACCTCGATAATTTTCCGAACGTGCAAAGCTCGTGGGTCACTCAGGGGCCGCGCATTGGACAGATCGCACTGAAGTATGGAGCCAACGATTTCGGCAGTGTGATGATGGAAGAAAACGTCGTAAGCAGCGCGGGAACGTCGTTCCGGTTGAACGCTCCCGAGATCGAGCGCCTCATCACCGAAGCCGGTTACGAACCGCTACGACGGGACAATTGGTATCAGCTCGTAGATTGATCGGCCTGCGTGGTTCGTTTATCCGCGATCGATAGCGGGACGTTGACGGAGCGGGACAAAAGCCGGACAACGGCCGTATGGCATCGACGATTGCGGAGTTGCGGGCGCGGACGCGCGAAGGAAATTTTCCCGCGGAATTGCACGCACAAATCGAGGAGCTCAAACGCAAGGAAGGCAGCAACGCCAAACCGTTTTGGGAGCTGCGGCTACGGGACGCAACGGACACGTTGACCTTGCGGGTCTGGTCTGACTCCCCCAATTTTCGCGTCTGCGAATCGCTCGAAACTGGTGTTTGCGTCGAAGTCAGCGGGGAGTTTTTACAAAACGGAACGTTCGGGCTGGACGCGCGCCGGTGGGAAATCCGTCGGTTAAATCCTGAGGAGTGTGAGATTCTTTTTGCCGGTGCCGCCGGGGACCGGGAGGCGGTGGAGTCCGATTTTCTTTTCATCCGGGATTCGGTAAGGAAGTTGGGAGACCCGCGGTTGCGCGCGATGGGAGAGCGATTTATGGACGCGTTCGGAGCGCGATTTGCACGAGCGGCGGCGGCCCGGGTCAACCACCACGCGCGGCGGGGCGGACTTGTGCAGCATACGGCGCAGATGATGCGCGCCGCGCTTGCGATGGCAGCGGTTTATCCTCGGCTCAATCAAGATCTCCTCGTGACGGGCGTGCTGCTGCACGATTGCGGCAAACTCTGGGAAACCTGCCCGGCGGAGAATGGTTTCACGATCGAACCCGACATGCGAGGAGAACTCATGGGTCACATCAGCATCGGCGTCGAAGTCATCAACGCCCTCTGGCGCGAACTTCCGAAGGACAGCTGGGACGAACTCACACCCACATCGGAGGATGTGCGCCTGCATTTGATTCACCTCGTGCTGTCGCACCACGGCTCGCTCGAATTTGGATCACCCGTGCTGCCAAAAACACCCGAAGCGATCACGTTACACTACCTCGACAATCTCGATGCCCGACTCGAGATGATCTTTTGTGCCTACGAAACGACGCCCGAAATTGCACCGGGCTTTTTTGATCGCGTGCGCCCGCTCAACGTCAGTCCCGTCCGGCAGCTGGAAATATTTTCCGGGCGTTCCGTCGAGGAATATTGACCGAGCTGGATCGTCCGCGCACATCGTAGACGATCCTCTTGACCGCGGGACGCGAGAGCCAGGACGGTCATTGCTGGGGTCGGGCGGCACGATCAAATCGCCACGTAACGCAGGCGGGGCACTCGTGCAAATGCTGGCTCACGCCCGGCCAGATCCGCGTCGTAGGCCAGCGCCGTCGCGGCGATCCACGCGTCGTTTTCGCCCAGCCGGTGCGGCAGGCGGGATTGAATTGCAGCCGCCCGGTAGGCCATCGCCCGCGGCGGGGCAATCATTCGGAATCGCTAGAGAAATGCTTCCACATCAGGATAGTCTTCGAATTCCTCCGCGAATTCGCCGGGAGAGATTACGCTGAGGGCAACCGGCTCCCGGCTCCCGGCTCCTTTCACGCAGGAACTTCCGTGTTGTGCCGATCCGCGCTGCGACGATCTCTGCCTCGTATTCGACGAGAAAACTCGTATCAAGCAGGACCACGCTTTTTCCCGGCTCCTTTGCCGACAAATGGTTCCATGGCTGCCTCCAGCTCATCCGCGGTCAACGCCGGCCGCTCCAACGTCAGCCTTCGCACGACCTGCGAGAAGGATTCGCGCGCATCTCGCTTTTCGTTCTTCAGCAGTTCGTAAGCATCCACCCCGATGGATATCGTCTCCGTGGCCATACACAGACCGTTCATGGCTGCGCACCGACGTCAACGGCGGCGGCCCATCGAGTCGGTGTTTTTGGATTGAGCTGGGCGGGGGGTAACGCGGACTGTGAGAGTCTTTGCCATGGAACACGAATCGCTTTCCGAATTGCTCGCCATCCGCCGCCAGAAACTTGACGCGTTGCGGGCCGCGGGAGTGGATCCGTTTGGGGCGGCGTACGACACGGACGGATCGGTCTGTCAGGTGCGGGAAAAATTTTCCGAAGGTGCGGCGCTGCGGGTGGCGGGGCGGATCACGGCGCATCGTGACATGGGCAAAAGCCAGTTTCTTGATCTTTCCGACGCCACCGGGCGCATCCAGATTTTTCTGCACGCGAAGGAAATCGGAGACGAGGCGTTCGCCATTTTCCAGAATCTCGATCTGGGGGATTTCATCGGCATCGAAGGCGAGGCGTTTATCACGCGCACCGGCGAACCGACGATCCGGGTGAAGACGTTTTCCGTGCTCAGCAAATCACTGCGGCCGCTGCCGGACAAGTGGCACGGCGTGCAGGATACCGAGATCCGCTACCGTCAGCGTTACCTCGACCTGATCGCCAATCCCGAGTCGCGCGACGTTTTCGTGAAACGCATCGCGATCGTGCGGGAGATCCGGAGGTTTTTGGAGGAGCGGGATTTTATCGAAGTCGAAACACCGATGATGCAGACCATCGCGGGTGGGGCGGCGGCGCAGCCCTTCAAAACGCACCACAACGCGCTGGGGCGGGACCTGTTTCTGCGGATTGCGCCTGAGCTTTTTCTCAAACGATTGCTCGTGGGCGGGTTTCCCAAAATTTTCGAACTCAATCGCAACTTTCGCAACGAGGGCATTTCGCGGCGTCACAATCCGGAGTTCACCATGCTCGAGGCCTATTGGGCCTACGCCGACTTCGAGCGCATGGCGGAGCTGGTCGAGGAGATGATTTGTCATCTCGCGGAGACGGTGTGCGGTGGTCTGATGATCGAGCACAAGGACGCCGAGGGTGCGGTCACAAAAACGATCAATCTTTCTCGGCCGTGGCGCCGCGCGCAATACCGGGAATTGATCGAGGGCGTGCAGCCGGATTGGTATGACCTCACACCGGAGTTGCGACGCACGCGGGCGGCGGAGATCGGGCTCGACGTGACGCATTGCGTGGCGGACTTCGAGGTCACGCAGCATCTCTTCGAAAAGTTCGTGGAGGAAAAAACGATGGATCCGCTCTACGTGACACATTGCCCGAAAGAGCTTGTGCCGCTGGCCCGGCAGAATGCGGACGATCCGTCCGTCGTGGACGTTTACGAACTCGTGATCAATGGCCAGGAGATCTCACCCGGCTACACCGAGCTCAACGACCCGATCGTCCAGCGTGAGCGGCTCGAGCAGCAGAGCGGCGGGGAAACGCAGGATATCGACACCGACTTCCTCGACGCGCTCGAATACGGCATGCCGCCGGCTGGCGGAATCGGAATCGGGATCGACCGGCTGGTCATGATGTTGACCGGTGCGGAGTCGATTCGTGACGTCCTGTTTTTCCCGCACATGAAACCGCGCTGACCCGCGGGTGCGTTACGCGGTGAAGATACGCCGTGGGTTGGCGACGAGCATTTTGTCGATGGTGGTCCGCGGAATGCCCTGCGATTCCATCCACGGGACCGCTTTCCGGGTGAGGTAGGAATACGTGCGATCCTCGCCGCCTTCGTTGGTGTCGGCCCACAGCAGTTTTACGGCACCGTCTTCGATTTTCCAGGTTGCGTCCATCGATGCGGCCATCCGGTCATCGTAACCGCGGGCGGTGAGTTCACGGATAATTTCGGCGAGCGCCTCGGGTTTCGTGTGATTCCAATTTCCGAAATTGTTGAAGCAAAGCGTGCTGCCCTTTTTGACGACCGTTTCGAAATAATCGACCTGCTCGGGAACGCTGCGTTTTTCCCAGCCGAACTGGGCTTCGACGTGGGAGAAATAACAACGCGTGAGGTCAGCTCCGGCGGCTTCGAGAATCGCCTGTTGATCGGCGCATCCGGTGACGGAGTGAATGCAGATCGGAACTCCGAATCTTTGCTGCATGCGCGCGGCGGCGGTGAATACTTCGCGTTCGACCGGAGCGATGGGGAGTTGGTTTGATCGGGTTTTGATCACTCCTGGGCGGATGCCGGTGTCCTGAAGTCCTTCCTCGAATTGCCTCGTCATCACACGTTCGAAGTCCGGTGCTTTCATCGCCTTTTGCATCGGACTGAGGGTGTAAAATCCGGTGCAGCAAATGATGTTTACCCCGCTGGCGACAGCGGCGGCGCGGATTTCGCGCGGATCATTGAGCGGACCGACTTCGACGATGGTGCGGATCCCGTGTTCGCGAGCTTTGATCAATTCGCGGATGGCGACTTCGCGGCTGAGCGCGGTGGCGGCCGGATCGGTCTGGTTCGGGATGTGTTCGTGCAGGCTGGTGATGCCCATCTCGCTGGGCAGGATCGTACCGGTGGCCGTGTTGATTGGCTTCCCGTCGCTGTCAGCAGATTTTTCGGCGTCGGCCGCTGAGGAACGAAGCGGCAGACCGAGCAGGGCGGCGGCGGATCCGGCACTGGCCAGCCGGAGGAAGTCCCGGCGGTTCGGGCCGGATTGGGCGAAAGGAGGATCGAGTGAGTTCATGCGGGAGGGGAGGCGCGAAGATAGGATTTCCCAAGTCCTCGCGACAAGGGACATGTGGAAATGTCGCGGCGGGACCTGGAAAAAAAATCCCCCGGCTGCGCGAGGCGGCCGGGGGTTTTTGGAAGATGCAGGCGCGCTATTTGCGACGTTTGAGAACGATCACTTTTTCGGTCGTGACCCCGTCGACCGAAATTGCGGTCACGATTGCGGTGCCACGCTTTTTGTTGGCTCGAAAAGGAACGGTAGCGCTCCAGCTGGTGGCACCAGCCTGCACTCCGTTCACCAGGACCGTGGCCGTGCCGGCGGAAGCAGTGCCCCGAATGCGAACGCGGCGTTCGCCCGCATCGACGAGAAAGCGGCTTTTTCCACCGATCGTCGGAACGGCGAGAGGAGTGCCGGTGGCGCGGTAAACGCCGATGGTTCCGCTGACTTCGTAGCCGATGAGAAGCAGGTCGCTGCCCGTGGGATTAGCCGCCGCCGGGAGGACGGTGATGCTCTCGGGAGCAACGAGCCCGTCGGCAACATTATTGATGTAGGCAGCAAATTTTGGGTTCGCGGGATTCTGCGCGTCGAACATCAGGATGCCATTCTGCCGTTCCATGCCGGCGAAGATGTAACGGCGTCCGTTTACCACACCCGTGGCGATGGCTTCAGGTTCCGGACCCTTGTCGTCGGAGCGTCCGTCGAAGGTGTCGATGCCGTCTTCGGCGTCAATGTTGTGGATGGAAGGATCGAGCGAAAGAAGGAGTGGCTCGAGGCTGCCGGTATCGGCGACGAGAGCGCCGGTGGCGGCATTCCAGATCGAAAACGACCGGCTGCCGGGCATAATGACATCGTTGAGCAGACCATTGCCGTCCGGATCACTGTCAATGGTCGAGACACGCAGGCGTCCCAAGGCGGAGTCGGCGGTATCGATGGTGATGCCTGGCTCGACGCCGTCGAAATCCTTCACGCGGGCACGATCGCCGTCGTCGACGCGGAAGTCGCCTTCATTGGCGGTCACCAGGTAACGGGCGGCTCCGGCAGTGAACGACACGACGGTGTCGGGCATCGGAAGGGCCTTGACCACGTCGTCAACGAGCGCGGCAGGACCATCACTCGGGCCATCTTCGTCGGACGCGTCGATTGTCTGCGTGAGAAAACCGAGAGGATAAATCGCGGTGAATTTGTTCGCGTTAGCTCCGGTGAGCGAGAGTTCCGCGATGGCGTTGTTTTCCTGCAGCGTGACGAAAATTTTGCCCTCACCTTCGGTCACGTATTCCGGTTCGACGTGGCGGAATTTGTTGGCGAGCGCTTCGGTGCTCTGGTCGTTGAAGCGGAGAGCGTCGAGCGTCACGCCCGGAGCGAGATTTGCCGCGGTGAAGTCGATCGTGCTGATCGCCGCCTGCGGGAAACCGGGGATCGCCGCGGGTGAGGTGAAGTTGGAGATATCGATCACGCTGACCGATCCGGGAGCATCCGTCGCTCCGCCGGTGGTGAATTCACCCTCGTTGGCGACAAAAACCTTCGTGCCGTCGCGGGAGAACGAAACGTTGTCGGGATGGAATCCAACGGTGCGGATCGCGAGAGGAGCGACGCTACCGGTGCGGTAATTGAAAAACGCGATCCGGCCCAGAGTGGTGCCGTTGGCGGTGGGGATCAAAGTGGCCACGCCGAAGCCGCGACCCAGGGGATCCAGAGCGACCGAGCTGACCGCCGCGATCTCACCGGCAAACTCGCTGGCAAACGAAAGGAATTCGCGGGGTGTGAGGGTGCCGTCAGCCTGGAGGCGGAAAAACTGGACCCCCAACGCGTCGTCGCCCGCCACGGTCGAAGCGACGGTGTTTTCGTCACTCGAATACGCGAGGATCTCAGCTCCGTTCGGAACGGAGGTTTGCGAAAGGAAGGTGAGGCTCTGGGCGTCTGCGGATCGAGTAAACGAACCGGCGAGCACAAGGCCCATGGTCAGGACAGGTAGCAGGGATTTCATATAAGAAACGGCGTTCAATGCCGGTTCCCCGTCGATTGGGCAACGAAGTGAAGATCACAACTTCGTCACAATTCCGGTCGGAAGCGTAGGCGGCGACTGCGAATGATCTTACGGCCGAAAACGACGAGCAGAGCAGCGGCCAGCAAAACGATCGTGCCGGGCTCGGGCGTGACGGCGGGGCTTTCGGTGAGAGCGAGGGCGCCGTGGCCGCCAAACACACGCTGCTCGGTCGCTTCGAGCATTTTCCACTGAGCGGAATTTTCAACGACGATAAAATTAACGGCGGGAGTCAGCACGCCCGAGGCCCGGTTGAGAGCGAGTTGGTGGACGAGTCCGTCGGGGCCGCGCCGGGCGGGTGTGAGCATGCGGGCCAGGGCGGCTGACCATGTGTCGATCCCGGCGGCGAAGCGCGGATCGGTGACGAAACCAACTCCGGGCACGATTTCGAAGGCGTCGGATGCGGCGTTAAAAACTTCCAGAGCGTCCGTTGTGCCGCGCAGGGCCTCGAAGGTCGTGAACGCCACAGTGCCGGATGCCGCTCCCAGGAAGCGCAGCCCACCCAACCGAAACAAACGCACGGCCGATGGTGTCGGTGAAACGTCATCCGTTTTCCGGAAATCGACGGTGGAAAGTGGACCGCCGCGCGAGGGATGGATCCAATATCCCGCGATGTCGGGAACAAGCTCGGCGAAACGTTCGAGGTCGTCATCGGATTCTTCGACGGAGGATGTCTCGCTTCCGCGGAGAACGACAATGAGTGGTGCGGTTCCGGGCAGCGAACCGGAGTTTAGTTGGTCGAAGGTTTCGAGCAAAACGCTCTTGACCGCACGCGTCGGGAGAAAACCGCCGCGCGCCGGTGGCAGTGCAGCGATCAGTGCGGCGTCGGGCAGAGCGTCGAATTCGTCCCACGTGAATCGAACTCCGTCGCGAAACAAAACCGATTCGAAATTTGCGAACGTTAGCGTCAGAGAATCAACTCCGGGGAAATTGGAGGAAGCGTCGCGGATGGCGGCGCGGAGTCTGGAAGGATCAGAGAGCGAACTGCCGGCGGAAAGATCTGCGATGAAGTGTAAGTGGGGCCGCCGGGTGATGACTGGCAGGTCGGCGGTGATTGCGGCGGGAATGACGATGGCGGCGTGGCCGTTCCCGGTGATGGCGACCGTGGTCTGAATCGGGGGAGAATCGGAAACGAGGGCTTGATTGCCGATCCGGATGGCTGGTGCGGTGCCTTCGGGGTGGGAAAATTCAATTTCAACCGTCCGGGGCTGGTTCGGCTCGACCGGATAGACGCGCAGGTCGGCGGTTTGCGCGTCGAGATACCGCAGAATGGCGGGATCGCGGGGCACGGGGCGGACTTCCGTGATCTTCTGATAAACCCACTCGGCTGCCCGCTGCTCGAATACGCGGGCGGGAACACGTTCCGAGCCAACGGTCAGCCACATGCCCGAGATGTGAACTCCGGGAGGGACGTGCAGGGTCGTGTGGAATTCGGTCGTAGTGCCCGTGGGATTGCCGACATTGAGGGTGGCGTGCGTTCGGGTAATGCCGGATTGGCTGTGGGTCGTGACGGTGAGTCGCTCGATCCGTGCGTTTTGAGTCGGCCGGGTTTCTTCGGGGCTGGTAAAACTTTCGGCGACCGAAGGTCGGGGCCGCCTGGTTCCGAAAAGTCCGATTTCGCCCCGCCGGGTAAACTCCGGCAGGGGCTCGCCTATGAACGTGTGGTGAAGAGCCTCGAGCCGGGATTGAGGCAGCGTGAGGTTGTCGAACGTGAGCCAGTTAGTGAGTTCGGAAATGAGCGGAAAGTGGAATCCATTTTTGAATTCGTGCATCCGGTGGAGACTGCGGCGCAGCGCGGTGAGATCTCCTTCATAGCGCTTTTCGTTTCGATAGTCGGCGTAGGTCAGGTGATCGAGGGCCTGGTGCAGAGCGGAGCGGTCCGCGCGAGCCGTCATGGCGAAGATCGCCGGTCCGGCAAGAATCGCCGCGGCAGCGAGAGCGATGGGAACGCCGGGACGGCCGTCACGAATCTCAGCCCGCAGACCGTCAAGGATGCGGTAACCATGCAGCAGGAACAACGCGGACGGCACAAGGATCAGCGTGCCAAGCCCGAGCAGGATCATGGCCAGCGGTGCCAGCGGAACGTAGGGCAGAAACAAAATGAAGAAGTACGCGGAGAAGGGAAGGAACGCGCATTGCGTGATCCACACCGTGCGATGCGCCCAGGGCGCGGCAAAATTCGGAAGTGCGAGCACGAAGCCGTTGACGAGCACGAGGGCGTAAACGAGCGGGGATTGCAGGTCGACCGGGAACGGGATCGTTGCGTTAAGTGCGAGTCCACCGAGTGGTCCAATGATGGCGATCAGACTGGTGACTCCTGCGAGGGCAAAAGGTCCTGATCGCCGCGCGGCGATGTAGGACGAGACACACACGCGAAGAACCATGGCGGCAAGCACACTGGAGAAGACGATCCACGCGGCGGTGGTTCCCGCGCTGTTGAGCGCGACCAGCATCGGCAGAAAAATGTTGCCGGCAAATGATATGGCCACACAGGTCAGGGAAATGAGGAGAGCGCCCACGAGTGCGGTCATCCCGGAGTTGGATTCGTTCTCGTGCGTCGGGCACGCCAGGCGAAACCCACCGAACAGCACGGCCGGCATGAGCAGCGCAAACTGTTTAAAAACCCACTGTCCGCGGGGGACGATCCAGTCAGCGACCGACGCTGGAATGGCCTGCTGGCCCGTGGTGAAAACGTAGCCGAGGTAGATCGCGGGCAGCGCGGCGAGCAGAATTCCGTGCCAGCGAGTGAGGTGTTGCCCGCGTTTCCAAAGCCACGCCATTGCGATCGCTCCGGCCAGAAGCAAGACCGCCTGGCCAGCGAAGATGCTGGTCGCCATGGTGTGCTGACGGCCGTCGACCTCGCCTGAGATGAAATGCCATGCGTGCAGGTTGACCGCGATCAGCGCGATTTGCGGCAAAAGCCAAACCCACAAAAGCACCGAAGGGTGGGTGATGGATCTTGGTAAAAAAAGCGGAGCGCGACGAATTTGGGGTGAAAACGGAGCGGCAGCCCGAACGGGCGGCAATGTTGCGGGATTCGAAACGGAATCGCTGGCGTTGGGATGGCTCATGGTGGTGGCCATGGCTATCGGGTCGATGTGGCCAACTGATGAACGTCACGTGAAAAGAACGTGAATTCTGACGACGTCGGCCGTGCGTGGCGATTCCCAGCGCGGCGATCGAATGGGGCGACTCCAGATTACGGCACCTGCCCGGAGAGACGCTCGCCGAGCTGGAACACCGGGATGCGGTTGGTTTTAACCGGATTGCCCGGCGCGATGCCAAGATAGGAAAAGTCGTTGGCTGGATTCCACGCCGCTGCGGGTGCTCCGGATGGCAGACTGAGGCGGAACTGAACTTCCTTTCGATAGGTGGCGCTGCTTCCCGGGGACAACGTCGTGCCCGTGAAGTCGACCGTGAGGAAATGAAGGCCGCTCTGGCCGGCGACAGGTTGAAGCGTAGAGAACGCCGCACCCTGGTTGTAGCTCGACGTGACCCGCACGTCGGCGGCGGTGTAGCCAGCCGCGAGTGTCTCCGAAAGATCGACGAAATAACGAAAACTCAGGTAGCTGGAGGCACCCGCTGGATACGCGGAACGATTGTTGAGCAGGGCGCGGATTTCTGTAAATCCGGGGCCCTGCTGATTGATCGATGCCTCGACGAAAAATTCGTCGTCGGTCGCGCAGGTGCAGATTTCGGCTCCGGTCGGGCAGGCCCCGCGGGGCGGCGGAAAATCGATGATGGCGCTGCCGCCGAACTGCTCGACGAGACGGGCGAGTGCGCCGGTGAATCCCGCGTTGTAGTCGAGGGCGACTTCGTTGGTGATGTAATTTGTGCGTTCGTCGGTGTATGCGAAATCGTTCGGCGAGGACGGGCCGCCGACGAGCGCACCGTAGAGGACGTGTCGGTTGACGGGTGGATTCGTAATCGAATTGTCCCACGATCCGTGGGCCGTTCGGTGGTGCGGATTGCGCGGGAAATTTTCCCCGAAACCCACCACGTAGCTGCGACCTGCCGGATTGGCTCCGAGAACGTAGTCGATCTGGCGTTTGGCGAAATCCCGGTAGCGAGTGCCGATGTCGCGAACGCGATCCGCGTAAATTCCGGCGAGAAACGACGTGGTCGCGGCGTAACGCAGCGATCCCCATTGGTCGAGCCAGGCGAGACCGCCCGTCGTTGTCGCGATGCGGCCGCCGTTGTCCCCGGACGTCCAATAGTTGAGCCAGCGTTCGGCGGCGGTTTTGTAAACGTCCTTGCCGGTGAGTTGGGCGAGCAGCACGGCGGCTCCGTAGGTTTTGTCGTCCCAGGAATGGGTCCATCGCAATGAGGCTCCGGCGTAGCGTTGCGCGAAGATCGTTTCCGCGGTCTGCAGGTAGGCAGCTTCGCCGGTCGCGCGATGCAGCCAGGCTGCGGCCCAAACGAGTTCGTCGAAATAGCCCGAAAAGGAATTGTAGTACGACGCGGCGTCGGGAATGGCAGCGGTATACGTACCGCGGTACTGATCGGCGAAAGTGAAGAGCTGGCGCGCGCGGGCCAGCAGTGTCGCGGCGTAAGCGGGATCGCTGTCGCGGAACAACATCGACGCTGCGGCCAGCGACGCAGCAGCTTCACCAGTGACTTCACTGCCGGGGCGCGCCGCGGTGATCGCGTAAGCGGGGCGAGGCATTGTCATGGTCTCGGCCGGACCCCAATACGAATGGTCGAGGCCACCGTTGCCGACCTGGCCGTAGAAGACGGTCGGCGCTGCGTGCGCTTTGAGTGTCCAGTCCGCGCCCCAGCGAACAACGTCGAGAAACTCGGACCGCTGGCCGGTCGTCTGGTAGCCGCCCGGATATTCGATGCCGCCCCACGCAAGCAGCGTCATCGAACTCAACATGGGCAGCGCAAACTTCACGTGATCGCCCGCGTCGTAATATCCCCCGGTGAGATCGACACCCACATCCGAACCGTCGTTCAGCGCAGAGTCTCCACGCCAGATGACGCGGAAATCTTCCGGTAACTCGCCCGAGCGTTGAGCGTCGTAGAAATAGAGCGATTTCTGCAACGCTTCGCCGTAGTTGAACTGCGCGGTTCCGGGCGTTGGCGTTGGCGTTGGTGTTGGTGTTGGTGTTGGTGTTGGTGTTGGTGTTGGTGTTGGTGTCGGTGTCGGTGTCGGAGTGGGAGTCGGTGTCGGTGTCGGTGTCGGAGTGGGAGTCGGAGTGGGAGTCGGAGTGGGAGTCGGAGTGGGTGCGGGGGTCGATCCCGGAACCGGGTTGGCTCCGTTGATGGCGAAGGCAAATTCAGTTGGCGGTTGTGTGATGCCGCCGGGACTGAGGATGAATCCGAAGGAAACGGATCCTCCGGCCGGAACGTTGCGATTCCACGCAAAGTTCGCGGCGTCGAAACGAATGTTATCGCCGGTGCGGCTAACCACACGTGCATTCCAGATGTTGGCGATGGCGCGTGGCAGACGGAACGAAAGATTCCAGGCGGGTAGGGGCTGATTGGTCTTGTTGCGAATCTCGATGCGACCCTCGGCACCGCTGCCCCAGTCGCTGGAGACCGTGAAGAGCACGGTGGCCTGAGGAAATTCGGCCGTCGCATTCGGCGAACTGGGCGACGGAGTTGCCTGCGGCGTGGGAGTGGGCACGGGAGTCGGAGTCGGAGTCGGAGTCGGTGTCGGTGTCGGTGTCGGAGTCGGAGTCGGAGTCGGAGTCGGAGTCGGAGTCGGAGTCGGTGTCGGAGTCGGTGTCGGTGTCGGTGTCGGTGTCGGTGTCGGAGTCGGTGTCGGTGTCGGAGTCGGAGTTGGCGTTGGCGTTGGAGTTGGAGTTGGCGTTGGAGTTGGGTTGCCCGGCGTGGGGGCGACGCCGTTGAGTGTGAGATTTGCCAGGCTG
Organism: Chthoniobacterales bacterium; assembly: GCA_041748215.1. GTDB lineage: Bacteria > Verrucomicrobiota > Verrucomicrobiia > Chthoniobacterales > JAATET01 > JBGTDR01. The sequence goes on along the minus strand of JBGTDR010000053.1, from coordinate 36,130 downwards.
ACGCTGCCGTTGCCGCCGCTGGCCTGGAAACCGAAGGTGGTGGATCCGCCCGCGGGGATGGAACCATTCCAGGCGGCGTTGCGAATGGTGTAGGTGTTGCCAACCCGTGAGACGACTTCGGCGTCCCAGACGTTGACGAGATTCCGTGGAAGATCGAATCGGAGAGTCCAATCGCGCAGGGACACTCCGGAGCTATTTGTGATCGTGACAGTGCCCACAAAACCGGCTCCCCAATCGCTGGAGACCGTGAGCTGCGCGGTTGCTGACGTGCCGGGGTTTGGTGCTGGCGTGGGTGAGGGGAACGGGGTCGGCGAGACGTTAGGCGTGGGCGAAGGTGTGGGTGTCGGGGATTGGCCACCCGCCGTGAAGTCGAGGTCGCTCGTCGAAAAGAAAGCTTCACCGGCCGGGTCGATGCGTTGCCAGATCACGTAGAGCACGTGACGGCCGGTGCGCGCCGGCAGGCCAACCGTGAAGCGGTAGTTGTAGCCATCAAGCCGGGTATCAGGAGGATCAGGCAGGCGTTCGAGGTCGGACCATTTGATCGGTTGGGTCGGGTCGAAACCGGGTTTGGTGAGGTAAAATTCGAAATAACTCGGTTCGTGAGGTGTGTGGGCGAAAAACACGCACGGACGCGGACCGGCGGTCACGGGAGTTCCCGGCCAATCGGCCCGCGCGAGGTTGAGACCACCGTATTTTGCGCGGCCGGCTCCGGGAAGCTGCCCGTCGGGAATCCGCGCACGATAATCACGGTTGGGAAAAAGGCCGTTGACCTCGTGCCAGTCGTAAAAGGCTTGCGTGCCAGCGACCGCGATGGCGGCGCGTGCCACGTCAGTTTGCGGCCTTTCTGGGCCTCCGAGAAAAACTCCGTACGAGCGGCTGAGAGGATCAGCCATCGAGCCGTGGCCGAAGGAACTGGGTGCCAGTGCGAAGAGCGTGAGTGCGGCGAGAAGCGGGCCGGAGCGGAAGACGTTTTTCATAGCGGTGCAAGGCTCTGAGACGACTGTTGTCGGGATGTTAGGTCGCATGGAGACGGCGTGCGAGGTCTATCGGGAAAGTCGTCAACGAACGGAATTTTGAGTGCGGGGCGACGCGGTGTCAGTGCCGACTCGACGGAGCGGGCAAAAAAGTCGGTGAACGAGCCATCGAGTCATTTGACCGCCAGCCGGGATTTCTCCAGCATCCGCGCCGTGCGCGCTTCGTTACAGGAAACGCTTTTCCGAAGTCCGTCGTTTTTGCGGCTGAATGTGGTGGTCTGGGTCGCTCTCGGAATGTTCGGGCTCGTGGTCCGGCTCGCGTTGGGCGTGGAATTCTGGCAGGCGGTGGCGCTGAGTGTCGTGCAAATCCTGGTGTCGCTGGTGCTGTCGACCGGGATGCGACAGGTGCTCAGGCAGCCTGGGATGCGCCCGTTTCGAATGGTCACAGTGGCGTGGCTGCTTGGCTCAAGCGCGCTCGCTGCCGTGATTCTGGCCAGCGTCACGCAAGGGGTCGAGATGGCGGCCGGCTGGAAAAGTCCGGATCTTTCGTTACATGACCAGGCTGTGCTGCGGCTGGCCCTTGGCTGGATCGCCTTTCTCGCGTGGTCACTCGGGTATCTTGGAATGAAGGCTGAGATTGACGCACGCGCGCACTGGGAGTTGGCGCGCCTCGCGCGCGACGAAGCGAGGCGGATCGAACTCCAGATGCTGCGTGCACAGCTCGATCCGCATTTCCTTTTCAATTCGCTCAACAGTATCGCAACGGAAATCGATCCCCACCCGCTCAACGCCCGCGAAATGATTCTCGGGCTCAGTGATTACCTGCGCTACTCGCTCGAGCACCGGAACCGGCCGACGGGATCGCTCGCGGCCGAACTCGATGCCGTGATGGCGTATCTGGCTATTCAACGTGCACGTTTTGCCGACCGGCTCGTGACCGAAGTCGATGCTGACACGGCGGCGCGTCGTCGCACCGTGCCGAGTTTTCTCCTGCAGCCGCTCGTTGAGAATGCGGTCAAACACGGCTTCGACGCCGACCTCGCCAGCTGGAATCTTCGGGTACACGCACGTGTCGCGGCGGACAACACGCTGCGCATCGACGTGAGCAATTCCGGCCGATTGGACGCGCCGCGCCGTGAGGGCGGCGGGGTCGGTCTCGAAACGCTCCGCAAACGCCTGAATCTTCACTACCCGGGGCGACATCGGTTTTCGCTGGAACAATCCGGAAGCGACGTGTTCGCGCGGCTCGAGCTCGAGGGGGACCCGTGCTTCGCGTGATCCTGATCGATGACGAGCCATTGGCGCGGCAAGCCTTGCGCCAGCTCTGCGCCGAGGCCTCCAGCCTTGAGGTGATCGGCGAAGCCGCCGGTGTCGGTGAGGCGCGTGAGTTGATCCAGCGGGAAAAACCGGACGCGGTTTTTCTCGACGTGCGCATGCCGGGCGGCGACGGATTCGATTTGATCGCGGGCCTCGAGCAGCCGCCCCTTTTTGTAGTGGTCACGGCATACTCTGAGCACGCGGTGCGGGCATTCGAGTTCGAGGCGGTTGATTATTTGCTCAAGCCGGTGCGACTCGAGCGATTTGTGGCGGCGGTGCGGCGGCTGGAAGTCATCGCCGGTGAAACCGAGACCGAAAAAAACCTACTCCGCCAGGACGATCGACTTTGTCTGCGCACGCCGGGCCGCACGATCATTGTTGCCCTCGACCGGGTGGTCGCTCTGGTCGCGGATGGAGACTTCACCCGCGTTCACGTCCGCGGGGAAACCTCTCCGGTGATGATATGTCAGCGCCTCGGTTCGTACGAAATGACACTGCCGAATCCGCCCTTTGTGCGGCTGGGGCGTTCGCTCATCGTCAATTTGGCGACATTGGTTCGGACAAGGCAGGTCAGTCGTGACGCTGAAGAAATCTGGCTCGACGGGCTGGAAGAGCCGTTTTTGCTGGGGCGCACGGCTCAGGCACGGCTGCGAGCGGCACTGTCTTCCGACGGCGGGCGGTGAGAAGCTGTCGGATCGTTGGCAAAGTCCGGCTTGTCACGGACGGACGCCAGCCCGAGAAGTGCCGCATGAAGCGCATGATGCTGGCAGCGGGTCTTTTTGGATTGGCGGCCGCCGGGCCGCTTTCGGCGATCGAAGCCGTGCGGGTCGGCACGGGTTTCAGCAATCCGCTGTTTGTCACCGCGCCGGCGGGCGACGCCGGCCGCTTGTTCGTTGCAGAGAAAGGCGGTGACGTCCGCGTCCTCGATCTGGCGACCGGCAACATTGCGGTCACGCCCTTTCTCGATCTTGCAGTCGATACGAACGGTGAGCGCGGTTTGCTCGGAATGGCCTTTCATCCTGACTACACGACGAACGGCAAAGTTTACGTTAATTTAATCAACAACACGACCTTTGACACGGAGGTGCGCGAATACACGGTTTCCGCGGAAAATCCCAACGTCGCCGACACCAGTAGCGGGCGATTGATCATGACGATCACGCAGCCAGCCGGGCGCGACAACCACAAGGGGGGCTGGATTGGATTCAGTCCGACCGACGGTCTGCTTTACGTCGCGAGCGGAGACGGTGGCAGCGGGAACGACCCGGACAATTACGGTCAGCGCCTCGACACGACGCTCGGCAAAATGCTCCGGATCGACATCAACTCCGACGGTTTCCCCGCCGATCCCAATCGCAACTACGCGATCCCGGCGAATAATCCATTCGTGGCCACCGCGGGGGCACAGCCCGAAATCTTCGCTTACGGTCTGCGCAATCCGTACCGCAGCAGTTTCGACCGGGAGACGGGTGACCTCTACATTGGTGATGTCGGGCAGTCGGCGCGGGAGGAAATCGATTTCATCGCGAACGGTTCGCCCGGTGGACAGAATTTTGGATGGCGGTTGCGTGAGGGCACCATCGCGACTCCCGATGTGGGTGGCGCACTCCCCGGGGCAACCGATCCGATTTACGACTATACCCACGGCAATGGGACGTTTCAGGGCCGATCCGTCACTGGCGGCTACGTTTACCGCGGCAGCTTGTTGCCGGAACTCGACGGCACTTACTTCTTCGGGGATTTCATCCGCGGAAAAGTCTGGTCGTTCGACTACGACGGATCGGCGTTGACCGGTCTCACCGATTGGACCGAGACGCTTCGTCCCGACGTGGGAAATTTCGGATCATTTTCTTCGTTCGGCGAGGGCGGAACGGGAGAACTGTTCATCGTCAATTACGGCGGCGATATTTTTCAGGTCGTGCCGGAGCCCGGTGTTTCCGCGTTGCTGATCGCGACAGTTGTGATTGCGATGGCTCTTGCCAAACGTCGGCGTCAGCAAACCCGGCGCTGACGGGCGCGGCGCGGCTCAATATTTCGGCACGGCTGGATCAATGCGATCGGCCCACGCGAGGATGCCGCCTTCGACGTTGTAAAGTTTGCCGAATCCCGCGGTCTGGAGTTCGCGCACGGCTTGGGCGCTGCGGCCTCCCATTTTGCAGTGGATGACGATTTCATCTGCGGAATCGAGTTCGCTCATACGCGAATGCAAATCGCCCAGCGGAATCAATTTCGATCCCGGGATCCGGCCGATGTCGAATTCGTACGGCTCGCGCACGTCGATGAGCACAAAGTCCTCCTTCGCGTCGAGTTTGCGTTTGAGCTCCTCGACACTGATTTCCGGAATCGGCGGTTCGGCCTCTTCCTCCGCTTTTGCCTGCGGGATGCCGCAAAACGTGTCGTAATCGATCAGTTCGGTGACCGTCGGATGTTCGCTGCAGACCGGGCACTTCGGATCTTTGCGCACCTTGAATTCGCGGAACTTCATCTTCAGTGCGTCGAAATGCAGGAGGCGCCCGATGAGGGGCTCGCCGATGCCGACGATGAGCTTGACGGCTTCGATCGCCTGGATGACGCCGATGATACCTGGAAGGACGCCGAGCACCCCACCTTCTGCACAACTTGGGACCATCCCGGGTGGCGGTGGTTCTGGATAGAGGCAGCGGTAGCACGGGCCGCCGAGGTGCGGTGCAAACACGGTCGCTTGACCATCAAAGCGGAAGATCGAGCCGTAGATGTTTGGTTTTTTGAGAAAAACGCAGATGTCGTTCGACAGGTAACGCGTGGGAAAATTGTCGGTGCCGTCGATCACGATGTCGTAATCGGAAACGATTTCTTCGGCGTTCGCGCTGGAGAATAGAGCGTCGTAGAGATTCACCTGGACGTTCGGGTTCACGTCCTTGATGCGATCCCGGGCGCTGTTGAGTTTTTTCCTGCCGACGTCCTTCGTGCCGTGCAGGATCTGGCGCTGGAGGTTCGAATAATCGACGACGTCGAAATCCACGAGCCCGAGCGTGCCAACGCCGGCGGCCGCGAGATAAAGCGCGATGGGCGAGCCGAGGCCACCCGTGCCGATGCAGAGAACTTTGGCCGCCTTCAGCTTGCGTTGCCCGTCGAGAGTGACCTCGGGCATGATGAGATGACGCGAATACCGCGCGACCTCGTCGTTACTGAATTCGATGCCTTCCAATCGGGAAGGGGGCAGGATGCTCGCGATGCTCATAAATTGGAGCGTCGAAACTAACGGTGCCTGCGCGGCGTTGCAAGCGGGAGCGGGCGTTATGACAGACCCCATCCGCGCTTCCTCTAGTCGCGGGTGCGTGGCTACTCTCGCCATCATGCCCGCGGGAAAACGTGTGGATCGCAAAGATTCGTCGTCCAATTTCAAGGTAGTGCTTCGGGTTTGCGGGGAGGGAGACGTGGCGGCATTGCGTGCTGCGCTGGCGTCCGATCCGGACCTCGCGGCTGATCCGCGTTTGCTTTGCGAGGCGGCGTTGCACGGACGCATCGAGGTGGTGCGCCGACTGCTCTCGGCCGGAGCCGACCCCGATGGCCAGGTGGCCAGTCACGAAAATTACCGTCCACTCCATCGGGCGATCGAACATCGTGGCGTGGCGAAAAATTCCGGGCACGACCTTGTCGTTGCGGCCCTGCTCGAAGCCGGGGCGTCGCTTGACGCTCGCGCGACGTGGATGTCGCTCACTCCGCTTGCCGTCGCGGGCATGTCCGGTAACGTCGCTGCGATCCAGGCCATCCTCGACCGGTCACCGCGGATCGATTTGTTCACCGCCGCAATTCTTGCCGACGCCGCCAGGGTCGAAGGATTTCTGAGTCACTCGGGTGCTGCCACGAGCAGGGATTCGAATCAGATGACCGCGCTGCACTACGTGGCGTTGTCCGGTCTCGACGCAGAGGATGCCGCGAGGGACCAACGACGAATCGTGGAAATACTGCTCGCGGCGGGAGCGGACGGCGACGCCCGCGAACCCATCGGACCCTACCCACCAACGCCCGTCCTGCATTTCGCGGCCTGGAAAAATTTCGTTGTCGCCCGGGCCCTGCTCGAAAGCGGAGCCAATCCGGATGGTGGATTTGGCAACTGCCTCTGGCGCGAACCTGGAGCGATGGCGGAGCTTTTTTTCAGCCACGGTGCCAACGTGAACGCGCGTGAACCGTCGGGCCAGCCGTTGCTGAATTCCCGCATTCATTGGAATCTTCGCACTGTCGCCGAGTGGCTGCTCGAGCGCGGAGCGGATCCGAATCTCACCGATGAGGCGGGAAATACGGCACTTCACGAAGCGGCGTCGCGCGGCGTGCATCCGCAATTGGTTCAGTGCCTGCTGGATCACGGCGCGAAGGTCGATGTCCGCAACGTGGCGGGCAAGACCGCTCTTGATATCGCGTTGGCAAAAAAGCGCGACCGGCTCTTGCCGCTTCTCAGTCCGGCTTAACCAGCTCGACTCCCAGCGCCGTCAGGATCGCAAAGGCCACGCACCACGGGATGACGCCGAGGGCGAGCGCGGCAGCGAGCCGCCAGCGCGGCACGCCGAAAGCGAGTCCGAGCAGCGCACCGATCTGCGGACCAATCGTGACCGGTGCCAGTAGACCAAGCGCGGGCAGCCCGAATCGATTCCACGCCGGGAAGATCAACCCCGGGTTTTCCGGCGAGAGCTTGATCCGAAATTTTCGGATGATCCAATCGCGGAGCGGCTCACCCGCGAGCACGATCACGATTCCGCCGCACGCGTAACCGGCCCAGGCAGCCATCGCGGCGAGCCACACGGGAAGCTGGAGGGCGGCGCCGGCGGGGATCGCGCTGATGAAATATCCGAAGCCGAGGCCAAAAACCGCCGCGAGCGCTGCGAGGGATTGCATCGCCCTTTCATCGCGATCCGACCTGACGAACGCGATCAGAATTCCCGATGCTCCGCAAATTCTTGGTTTCGCGAAACGCGCCTCTTGATTAAACACACGCCGATGCAATGCCGCCGCTCGGATCTTTGGCTGGCGCGGGTCGCTCTGGCGCTCGCACTGGGAGTTTTCGCCGCGGGATGCGGACAAAAAAAGGCTCCGCAACAGCCTCCGCCACCTGTCGAGGTCGGCCTCGTCGAGCAGGCGGACGTTCCGCTCACCATCGACACGTTCGGCAATTGCGCCACCGTCGCTTCGGTCACCATCATTCCGCAGGTCACTGGAGTGCTGGCAAAAACTCTCTTCACCGAAGGAGCGTTTGTGAAAGTTGGCGATCCGCTTTTTGAGATCGATCATGGGCCGTATCAGGCCGCGCTGAATCAGGCTCAGGGAAATCTCGAGACCGCGAAAGCCGACTTCGTCAACGCGCAGGAAAACCTCGCGCGCTTCCAGAAGCTGTACGAAACGAAGGTCGTCGACGTGCAGGATTTGCAGAATGCGCAGGCGACGCTCACTGCCTCCGAAGGCAACGTGATCGCCAGCGAAGCCGCACTGGAGACCGCGGGGATCAATCTCGGCTATTGCCGGATAACTTCGCCGATCGGTGGCAAGACGGGACGATACCTCGTGAATACCGGCAACCTCGTCACCGCCAATTCGTCTGAACTCGTCAATATTCAAACGATCAGCCCGATCTACGTGGACTACACGATTTCCGAGGCCGAGATGCCCCGGATCCGGCGTTTTCTCGACGCCGGCGGGCTCGACGTCGAAATCACGATTCCCGGTGACCCCACGACGAAGGCAACCGGTAAACTCGAATTCGTGGACAATTCGATCAATAACCAGACCGGTACACTCCGACTGCGTGCCACTTTGCCGAACGATGACCAGCACCTCTGGCCGGGACTGTTTGTCAACGTGCGTTTGATTTTGACGATGCTGCCAAAAGCCATCGTCGCGCCCGCCACCGCGGTGCTCGTTGGTCAGGATGGATCGTCCGTGTTTGTCCTTGGTGGGGACAATACCGTGAGCCTGCGCCCGGTGACCATTGGCCAGCGGGAGGGAGACCGGATCGTCATCGAATCCGGACTCCAAGTCGGAGAAAAGGTCATCACTTCCGGCCAGATCGCGCTCGCCCCCGGTGCGAAAGTCGCGCCCGTTGCTGCGAATCGCCCGCCGGTCCCGGCACCATGAATCTCAGCGCCCCCTTCATCCGCCGTCCGGTGATGACGACGCTGATGGCGTTGTCGTCCCTGGCGTTTGGGATCAGCGCGTTTCTTTCGCTGCCGACAAGCGATCTGCCCGACGCGGCGTATCCGGTCATCACGGTCACGACGAATTTCCCCGGCGCGAGCCCGCGCATCATGGCGGACAACGTTTCCACGCCGCTTGAATTGCAGATGATGCAGATCCAGGGGCTCGATCTGATCACGTCGCAAAATACCGAGGGCAGCTCGTCCATCATCATGCAGTTTGCCCTGGATAAGCCGATGGCATCCGCGGCGACCGACGTGCAGGCGGCCATTCAACGGGCGATGGGGTCGCTGCCCGCGGGTCTGCCCGCGCCTCCGTCCTTCCAGCTCACGAATCCGAACGACCAGCCCATTGCGTACATCGGCGTGTCGAGTGATTCCCTCACGCTTGGCGAACTTTACAATTATTCGAACAACGTGATTGCCCAGCGCATGTCGATGATCGACGGCGTTTCGCAAGCCAGCGTGTACGGTTCACCGCGTGCCGTCTACGTGCGTGCTGACCCCGACGCGCTGGCCTCGCGCAACGTCACGCTGTCCGATCTTTCAGACGCCGTGCAAACGGCGACCGTTTTTACGCCGGGCGGCTCGCTCTACGGCCCGCGCCTACAAACGACCATTGATCCCGATGGCCAGCTGCTCGAAGCCGACGACTTCAATGACGTGATCATTCGTTACGTGGACGGCGCGCCGGTCCGCATTCGCGACGTCGCCATGACTGCCAACTTGCTCGACTCGGAATATCTGCGCCTGCACATGTGGGTGGACGGCCTGCCCACGCGCGCTGCCACCAACGTGGTCGCCATCACCGCCGGTCCCGGAAGCAATGCCATCGCCGTGGCTCAGCGCGTCCGCGAAATGCTCGTCGAGCTTGGCCCGTCGCTGCCCGGAGCGATCAACACCAACATCATTTACGACCGTTCGCTTTCAATCATTGAATCCATCGACGACGTGAAGTTCACCATCGTGCTGGCCTTCGGTCTCGTCGTGCTCGTGATCTTTCTTTTCATCGGGCGGCTGAACGAAACGATCATCCCGACGATCGCTCTGCCAATGGCGTTGTTCCTGACGTTCGCGCTCATGTCAGCCTGCGGTTTCGGCCTCGATCACCTCTCGCTCATGGCTCTTACGCTGGCCGTCGGATTTCTGGTCGATGACGCCATCGTCGTTTTGGAAAACACCGTCCGGCACCTCGAGATGGGCAAGGGACCAGTCGAGGCGGCGCTGATTGGTGCCAAAGAAATCAGCTTCACCGTCTTTTCGATGACGCTGTCACTGTCGGCGGTTTTTATTCCCTTCGTATTCATGCCGGGGCTGCTCGGACGCATGTTTCATGAGTTTGCGCTGACGATCATTTTTGCGATCCTGATGTCGGGACTCGTGGCGGTGACGCTTTCGCCGATGATGTGTTCGCGCCTGCTGCGCAAACGGGAGCCCGGCTCCGAGACGGCGGTCGAACGTCGGATGACCGCGATCTTTCGCGCACTGCACAATCGTTACGACACCTCATTGCGGTGGGTGATGCGGCGGCAGGCACTGGCCATCGTGGCGTGGCTCGCGTGCATCGCTGGTTCCTTCGTGCTTTACACGGTGATCCCGAAAACGTTTCTGCCCATCGGCGACAGCGGTGCGATGCTCGGGCCCTTCCTTGCGCGCGAAGGCACGTCACCCGCGCAGATGCAGGAATACCAGGCACGCATCATGGAAATCCTGCGCGCAAGCCCGTATTTGCAGCGCGCCGTGAGCGTCACCAATCTCGGTGGCGGGTCCATTCCCTCGTCGATGGGTCTTGCCTGGACCGAACTCAAACCCGCCGGTCAGCGTCCGTCGATTGACGAAGTCTTCGCTCAGGTGAACGGCGAAATTTACGAAAAAGTCCCCGGTGTGATTCCGCTCATCCGGCCAATTCCCTCTTTGAAGATTGCGTCCGGAGCGACGTCGAACCAACAAGGCGAATACGCGTTCGCCATGACGAGCACCAATCCTGATCTGCTTTACGACGCTGCGCAAAAGCTGCTCACCCGCCTGCAGACCGAGCCGGGTTTTCTTCAGGTCTCGAGCGACATGCGACTCCAGACGCCGTTCCTCGACGTCGAGATTCTGCGTGACCAGGCATCGAGTTACGGGGTGACCGCTGGAGCCATTGAAAACACGCTGCAGCTCGCGTACGGCGGCGGTCGGGTTGCGCAAATCATGACGCCACTCAATCAATTTGATGTGGTCGTGGAGCTCGCCAACGACGCTCGGCAATTCCCCGCTGGTCTCGAGCGCCTGCGCGTGCGCGGGAAATCCGAGGAGGATCTGGTGCCGCTGCGTTCCGTCGCCCGTTGGCGCGAAACCGTCGGCCCGGAATCAATCAACCACGTCAATCAGATCACATCGGTCACCATCTTTTTCAACATCGCACCGGGCTTTCCAGCGGGCACGGTCACCGACAATCTCGACCGCATCGCGGCGGAAATCCTGCCGGTCGGGGTGAGCGGATCGCTGGCCGGTGAAGCACAGCAATTTCAAAAAACGATTGCCGGAATGGTCGCCCTGCTCGTGGTCGCGATCTTCGTGATGTACGTGATTCTCGGCATTCTTTACGAAAGTTACATCCACCCGATCACCGTGCTGAGCACGCTGCCGACGGCAGGCGTTGGCGGACTGCTCGCGCTGTTTGCGTTCCAGATGGACCTCTCGCTTTACGCCTTCATCGGAATTTTTCTGCTCATCGGCATCGTGAAAAAGAACGGAATCATGGTAGTGGATTTTGCTATTCAGCGGATGCGGGAGGGATTGGACGCCGAGGCCGCGGCGGTGGAAGCGTGCAAAGAACGACTGCGGCCGATTTTGATGACGACGTTCGCGGCGATCTTTGGCGCGCTGCCCATTGCGTTTGGATTTGGTGCGGACGGAGCCAGCCGCCAGCCGCTCGGCGTCTGCATCGTGGGTGGACTGGTCATTTCCCAAATCCTCACGCTTTACGTGACCCCCGTCTTTTTCGTTCACATGGAGCGTTTTCAAGACCGCGTGCTTGACCGCATCGCGTTTTTCCAGCGCGGCGAGTCGGTGAAGATTTAGACGGAATCCCCGGACGTTCCGGAATCCGCGATTTCCGCCTGCGACTGTTTATCTTTCAGCGCGAGGATGTGGGTGCGTTTGGCGTCGTACGGGAGAGCGTGGAAAATGCGGATTTCGTCAACGCGGCGGGAGGCGGCGAGCGATTCGAGGTAACGGGTGTACGTGCGAGCCAGCCGGGTCGTCTCGGCGTAGCGCGCGCGCAAAGTCGGGTCGCGGTAGGCGCGCGGACATTTCGCGTCGAAGAGGTGAAACCGAAGCCACTTCCGGTCCATTCGGGTGAGAGTTTTCGATTTGCGGAAGAAAGCCACGAACAACACGAGCACGAGATAGGTATCGACCTGCGCCTGGAGTTCGAGGTTGCGAGCGTAGGATTCGTCGCGGGCGGGCGGCGTTCCGTTCTGGAATTGAATCGCGGCGTGGAGCGCGTGGTTGATCTCTTCGACGAACGCGATCAGTTCCTGAATGTTGTGTTCGCTCAATCCGGCCCGCGGATCGTGTTTTTCCAACTGCTCGATGAGCCATTCCGAATAATAAATTCCGATGCGCAATCGACCACCGGCGGCGCGAAGGAACGTGCGGGCGGTTTCGGCCAGCTCGGCCGATTGGGCTCCGGCGAGAGCGGCGAGTTGTCGACTGCGCCGGGAGTCGATCAGACAGTCTTCGAGATTGATGCCCGCACTGGCGTAAGTCCGCTCGAAAAGCGTCTGGATCTGGCTGAAAAGCGTGCCGCCGGTCATCCGAAGAGGGGTGTGGGCTGGCGTTCGAGGTGCAGCAGGCGGTCGGCGAGATCGTTGAGAGCAAGCCGCACATCACGAAAGCCGTCGGCCAGCTCACGGTAGATTTTTTCCAGCCCGAGCTTGTGGGCATCGCGGTGCTGTGCCGCGGCCTGGAAATTCGAGCGGCCCACAGCCTCGTAAAACGAAATGTCGGGCGCTCCACGTTGAGCGCGTTTGCCGATGTTTTCCGCAAAGATGCCGCTGATGAAGAGCGTGTAGTTGGCAATGTGTGCCCGCAGCAGGAAGGCTTCGTGCGGTGTGGCGCGTTGCAGAGCAAGCATCATGTCGGTCACGTAGCGCAGCTCGACCGGATGCGACGGATCGGGCGAGGTCAGCTGCGCCGTGCGGCTGAATCCTTCCAATAACGACGCGATGTAATCGGTCGCTTCCCGGCTCGAAACCGGGGTGTCCTTCAGCACCCGACGGCACAGCACGTAAAAAAACAGGTGGGGCGAAATGTTTAATCGCTCCGGCGAATCCAGGATCGCCGCCGCGAGCGTGTCATGCTCGAGCAGGCTGTCGCGAGTGTCTTCCTCGACGAGCAATTGCTCGAGCGAGAGCGAATCGCGGGTTTTGACGCTGAGGGCCCGGACGATGAAGTCGAAATCGTCCGCTGTTAACCGAGCACGACAGTTGGCATGGATCATCTCGGAACTTACGACGCAGCATCACGTGTGCCAAAAGGGCCACACCCTGAACGCGGCATCGGTGAATCCAATGGCAGGTTGGATCCCAACCGGTCTCACGAGATTGCCAGTCTGAAGTTCATCCGCAGATTCCGCAGATTCACACAGATTTTTTCAGGAGGATTTTCTGATTTGACGGGGTCGCTAGCGCGCGAACGAATAATCGATGAACCCGTGTTCGTAGTGCCAGCCGTTTGCCATGTTTTTTACGACCACCGGTTCGTGATCGAACGGGATCGTAAAATTTTGCCACTGGTTTCGCCCGGTTGATTTTTCGGCAAAGAGTTGTCCGCCCTTGAAAATCTGGATCTGAAAATCGCCGGCCGGATGGTTGCGAGCGGCGATTCGCAGGGTGCCCTTGGTTGACGAAGTAATCGCCGAGAAATCGATCTCGGCCGGTTTTTCCCGCGAGAATGGCTCGAGCATGAGAATGTTCGCGCGGCCAAAGATGCGGCGGTACATCGGCGGTTTGGCGTCCTCGTCGCGGCGGGCGCCGAGCGACGGATCATCCTTTTCCGGAAGCAGCGTCGATGAGGTGGAAATTTTCAACATTGGATCGGTGACGCTCCGCTTCGTGAAATCGGCGGCAATCGCGGAAGTGGCCAGCAGGAGCATGAGGGCGGGGAATAGGCGGAGAATCATGGTTCGGTGGGAGGTTCAGGCGGTTTCGGGGCGAGATTATCGAAGATCCATGTTCGACGAATGGTTCATTCCGCTGCGCCCTTCTGGCGGAGGTATTCGGCTGTTTCGAGTTTGTTTTCGTCGATGGCTCGGGTGAGCGCGGTTCGGCCCCGGCTGTCACGTGCGTTCAGATCGGCTCCCGCGGCGACGAGTTGTTTGAGCGGTTTGGTGGGATGATGCCAGACAGCGCGCATCAGTGGGGTGATGCCGCTTTTCCATTCGGCAACATCGGGGTCGGCTACGGCTGCGAGCAGTTCCTCGCGAAATGTGGTCATCTCAGGATAGTCCCAGACCACAGTGCCGAAGATTGCGGTTACGCCGTTGTGGCGGCTGGGGAGATTAATGTCCGCCCCCTTGGAGATGAGGTGGCGGGCAGCGGGTACGTTCCGTTTGTAAATGGCAACCAGCAACGCCGGATCGCCGCGTGGATCGAGGGTATCGACGCTGGCTCCGTTGGCGAGGGCCTCGTCGATGAGGAGAAGATCTCCGCGCCGAGCTCCGTTGATGAGGAGCCATTGGGGGTCGTCGCTGAGTCGTGTCTCGCCGTCGATCCCGTTGCGTCGGAGCAGGTCGATAATGCGCTGGTTGCCCTCGTGCACGGCGACCTCGAAGGCGGTGCCGTGGCGTGTGGTCTGGCGGGGATCGATTGTCGTCCACAGGAGCAATTGAACTCCGTGCTCATTGTCCCGTTTGACTGCCCACGTGAGCTCGCTGTGACCATCCTTGCGCAACGTGTTGGGGCTTGCTCCCTTCACGAGAAGGAAATGACGCATCGCATCGAGACCGCCGCCCAGCCAACCCATTGTTGCCGATAGGGCACTCCGACCTTCGTTATCCAACGTGTTCGGGTCGGACCCGATGGCGAGTAGATAGAAGACGACCTCGGGCTGTCCGGCGGAAATGGCGTCAAAGATTGGGGTGCGGCCGCGTTCGTCCCGGGTGTGCACGTCGTGGCGTGACCCGAGGAGCGCATCGAGTGCAGGAAAATCCCCGCGTGCGGCAGCTGCATGAATGGGATTGCGAACGAACGTGGGCACAACGGATTGCGAAACGAGGCCGGCGGAATTCTGCAAGTTTGCGTAGTCGTTCAACAAAGCCTGCATCCCGTCCTTGCCGCTTTGTTCGGCGATGCGAAGGGGGCTCTTTTCTTCCGGAATGCCCTCACGTAATGGGTTGGCCCCTGTCCAAAGTAGAATTTCGGCGTGTCGAAAATCATCGCCCTCGACGGCCAGAGCGAGAGGCGTGGTGCCGTCTTCCGCTACGTGATTCCCCTCGGCTCCCGCGAGTAGCAGGAGAAAGGTGAGCCACGTGTGGCGGCCGCTGATCGCAGCAAACAATGGAGTTCGGCCGAGAGAGTCCGTTGCGTTGACCGGGGCACCCCGCTGAAGGAGGAGATAGGTGAAATCTTGATGACCCCGCTCGACGGCCCAATGGAGCGCCGAACGTCCGTCCTGGTCGCGAATCGTATCAAGGGCGTTGCGGTGATTTTCCACCAAATTGAACACGTCCCGTGAGCGCACAAAATCGTGGGGACGTTTGATCGCCGCGATCAGTGGATGCTCAGGTTCCGCCGGGACGCTGGCCGAGCTGGTCGCTTGATCTGTGACCGAAGCAGGCAAGTCGCTCGTGGCCGCTTGATTGGGCGGCGCAACGGGACTGACGGCGTCCAGACGCACTGTCACAACCGCAAGAATCGCAATGCCAAGCATCGCAGTTCCGTACGATGAGGGTCGAAAAAACTCGCTCCACGCAGGACGGGTGGCAGGGCGGGCGGCATTGACGATCGAAATGAGCGGCGTTTCCAAATGGCGCTTTTCGGCAGCGACTCGAGTGGCGATGGAAGCTGTTGAATCTTCGGGATCGATCATGAGTGGGACGTTGCGAAGAAAACGACACCGTCACCGCTTTTCCCATAAATTTTCCGCGGTAGAAACTTTAAATCGGCCTCGATCGCCGAGACCGATCGTGGGGAGGCGGCGCGTTACCGCCCGAGGCGGAGGCGGTCGGCGAGTTTGGCGGGCAGACCGGCTTCGAGAATGGCGGCCTGGGCGGCTTCGACTTCGTAATCGAGACGCCGGAGTTCGATCTCGTTGGTATTGGTGTCGTAAACGCAGTACGAAGCGCGGTAATCGCCGTCGCGGGGCTGGCCGACACTGCCAACATTGATGAGATATTTTTTCCCCTGCTGCAGAGCAAGGATGTCGAGGGGAACGGTGCGCACACTGCCGTCGCGAACGTAGGCTCGGGGCGAATGGGTGTGGCCGATAAAGCAGACGGCGGTGTGCTGGTAGCTAAAGCTCGCGGCCGCATCGAGCTGATTAAAGACGTAGCCCCACTTGTGCGGGGTATCGAGCGTGGCGTGGACGATCGTAAAATCGCGGACCTGGCGCTGCATGCGTAATGCGCGCAGCCAATTTTTGTCCGTCTCGTCGAGTTGCTCGCGGGTCCAGTTGATGGCCTCTTCGGCGAGGGGATTAAACCCGTCCTTTTCTTTGATCATGGAGGCCTGTTCGTCGTGATTGCCTTTGACGACGGGGCATTCCATGTCGCGCACCAGTTTCAGGCATTCGCGCGGGTAGGCGTTGTATCCGACGATGTCACCCATGCAGACGTAGTGGGTGCAAAGCTGCGTCTTGGCATCGGATAGGACCGCCTGCAGAGCGTGAAGATTGGCGTGGATGTCGCCGAAAATGGCAAAGCGCATTAAGAATTACTGTGAAGACGCTTCATTTATGCGCTGGTTTGCGGGGATTCCAAGTTTCTCTTCGAGGTTCTTGAGGATGGTAATGAGGCTGGGCGACCGTTCGGTGGGGCCTCGTTGATAAAGCGCGAGCAATTTTTCGTAGGCATCGCGTTCGCGGCCGGGGCATTTGGCGAGTTCGAACGCGGCGAAGCGGGCCAGGTAGGGACGGGCTTCCGGGAGGTTGGCGGCTTTTTCGTAAGCTTCGGCTGCGGTACAATGGTCCTCAATTTTTTCCCGGAGCAGGTCACCGTAGCGGGCCCAGAGGTCGGAATCGGCTGGATTGTTTTTGAGGCCGTCTTCGAGGAATTGGCGGCCGAGTTCGATGTATTGGCGGGATGCGCGTTGGCGCAGGGCTTCGCTGGGTTGTGATGTGTCGTCGAGGGCGTGTCGGCTGGCGTTCCACGCCATGTGCCAGGCGGATTGATCCCAATACAGGTCGAAGTTTGGTTGCAGAGTGGTGACGGTTTTGAAGAGACCAACCATGCGACCCCATTCGAGATTTTCCCACGCGGTGTGGCCTTCGATCCAGAGCAACGCGGCAATGAACGAGCGAAAACCGCCGAGGGCCGCAATGAATCCCATCTGCCCAAGATTTTCCCGGAGCGACAAATCGAGGGGAGGCGATTTCAGGCCGGCTTCGCGCTGGGCGGCGGCGACCCGGAGTTCGATCGGCAATTGCGCCGCGCCGCAAACGAGGAGGAGAGCCAGGGCAATCGCAACGCGTTTCATAACTCCCGATTCGAAAAGAGGAATGTCGCGATCAGGTAATAGACGAGTATGTAAATCCCGCCGAGCAGAAGCGTTTGCAGAAAGACCCCGATGGGGATCGCGGTGCCGGCTACAACGGCATCACTGAGATTGAACGCCTGGAGGTCGGGGAAAAGCAACGCGACGAGAGCGAGAATTCCGCGGGACCACCATTGCACGTCCGCACCGGGGCCGAGCCAGTATTCGCGGGCAGTCGCCTGGAGGTGGCTGATGAAATACACCGCGATGGACATGAGCATCGCAAAAATGCTGGAGCTGGCGAACGTGCTCACCAGCAGGGTGAACGCGGCCAGCAGGCTGGCTTTAACGAATATAATGACGATGCCGGGAAGCAGATTGGCGTTGAACGTGGAGGCCTGGACCTTGGCGATAAAGAGTTGGAGTTCTTCAACCGCGCCTCCCGGCGTTTCCTGCGCATCCCGGGTCGCCTGGGCGATCAGCGTGGATTCGCGCATCCACATCACGGCGAGAAAAAGAACGGTCATGACTGCCGTCGTGATCGCAAGCAGCATCATGATTCCCAGCAGCTTGCCGAGGAGGTATTCGAAACGGGGCACGGGTTTGGCGAGAATCGTGTAGATCGTGCGGTCCTCGACGTCCTTCGGGATCAGCATTGCCGTGGCAAGCATCGCGATCAGCGCGGTGAAGATCGACATCGCGCCGAGCGAGACATCCTTGAGCATCTGGAACTCCTCCTCGAACGAGAGGCGCGCCATGAAGACCGAATTCCCGATTACAAGCAGGGCGAAGATGAGCAGGAAATAGAAGATTTTGAGCCGGGTGAGTTCAGTCAGCGTATTCGTCGCCAAGGCAAGGATGCGCGCAAGGGAAAAGCCGGGGGCGGGAGATGTCACGGGCGGGCGAGTCTTTGGCGGGAGCGCCGGGTTACGGGAAATCGTGTGCCCACGTCGCCGCCGTCGACGGCCACGGCAATCTGTCCGGGCTGGCGGCCGTCAGCGATCACCGTTTCGATACCACCTTCAACGGCGATGCGGACCGCGGTGAGTTTTGCGCCCATGCCGCCGACGGAGTTGGCACCTTTTTCCGGAAGGACGAGACCGAAAGCATCTTCGATTCGTCGCACAAGCGGGACGCGTTTGCCGCGATCGAGCACGCCATCGGAACTGGTCAGAATGACGAGGAGGTCGGCTTCGGCGAGCAGGGCCACCTCGGCCGAGAGGCGGTCGTTGTCGCCGAAGTTGAGTTCTTCGACGGCGACGGAGTCATTTTCGTTGATGATGGGAATCACAGTCCGGGCCGCAAGCAGGCGCTCGAGAGTGGTGCGGGCGTTGGCCCGTCGGCGGCGGCTGTCGATGTCGTCGTGCGTGAGCAGCATCTGCGCGGCGTGCAGGCCGTGGCGTTGGAGTCCGGCGTCAAACGTCCGAATCAACAGAGGCTGGCCGGCGGATGCTGCAGCTTGTTTGCCCGGCAGATCCGTGGGGCGCGCGGTGAGGCCGAGAACACCGAGGCCCGCGGTGACGGCTCCACTGCTCACGACGATCAACGAATGGCCGCGAGCGGTGATCTCGGCGAATTCGGTGGTGAGTCGGCGGAATTGGGCGGTGTCCACGGTGAGGCCGCTGGGCCGCGCGAGGATGCCAGTGCCAAGCTTGACGACGATGCGCTTCATGAAATGGACTCGAACACTTTCAGGAATCCCGCTTCGACCGCAAGGGGTTCCTGCACGCCGCGGTCGAGGTCGGACGCGGTTTCTTCGATGGCGCGAACCCGGCGCAGGAGCTGTTGAGTGGTGAGGGTACCGGCGGCGCGGGTCAGTGCGGGGCGATCGAAAACCGGCCGGGACCCATGCTGAATGCGAAGCACGTCGGCGTGCCAGCCGGCAAGCGCCTGAATCAAGCTGGAGCGGCGGCGAAGCGCGGCGGATTCCACCATGGCTTTGAGCTGATCTTCCCGCTCGGCGAGCCAGGCTCCGTCGGTGGTTTTTTGGTAATGCGCCTGCTCCTGCTTGAAAGCCGCTTCGAATTCGTCGCGGATGGACTCGCGCTCGGAGGCAAGAATTTCGAGGAAACGGCGGGCCAGGCGGAAACCAGATCCCGGTGCGGAACCCGGAGCAAGTGTGACTGCTTCGAGCGCGTCGAGCAGGGCAAGTTCGGGTGCCGACGGCTCGGGTGGCGAGTCGGAGCGCAAATGCACGACGATGCAGCGGGACACAATCGTATCGAGCAGAGCACCGGGGGCGGACGAGGTGAGGAAAACGTGGGTTCCCGCGGGAGGTTCCTCAAGCGTCTTGAGGAAGGCGTTGGCGGCCTGGGGTTGGAGACGGTCGGCATCGCGAATGATGGCAACCTTGCGCGGACCGGCGGACGGTTTTTCTCGCAGAGCGTGTTCGAGCCGTCGGATCTGTTCGATGAGGATGCGCCGGGAGCGCGACTCGGGTTCGGCGATATGAACGTCGGGGTGAGTCAGTGCCTGCGACGGATCGGTTCCGAGCAACAGTGCGGTCATCTGCTCAACCACGCGATTTTTACCGGATCCGCGGCTGCCACACAGGAGGTACGCGTGCGCCAGACGACCAGCATGGTAGGCGGTTTGCAATCGTTCGAAGGTGTCCGCTGGAAGAAAGGGCATCGAATCGCTCGAGGTCGCTAAAAGTAATAAATGACAAACGCGTTCCGGCGCGCGGGCACGGAATGCTGGCGGATGAGGATTCCAAATTGCTAGAACGAATACCAAGCAAAGATTGAGGCATGGCGAAGAAGCATTGGTTGGTGAAGCAGGAGCCCGAGGATTATTCGTGGGAGGATTTTGTTCGCGACGGCGGCACGGTCTGGACCGGAGTGCGGAATTTTCAGGCGCGGAACAACCTGCGCGACATGGCGGTCGGCGACGCGGTTTTGTTCTATCACAGCGGCAAGGAGAAAGCGGTGGTCGGACGCGCCGAGGTCGCGAAGACAGCTTATCCCGACCCGACCGCCGACGAGGGCGACTGGGTGTGCGTGGATTTGATCCCGGTGAAAAAGTTCACCAATCCCGTGACGTTGGCGCGGGTGAAAGCGGAACCGTCGCTGGCGCAGATCGCACTGGTTCGCAACTCGCGACTGAGCGTGATGCCGCTGGAGGCGACGCATTTCCGCGAAATTATCGCGCTCAGCAAAGCCTGATTCGAGGCGATCCAGCTAATCCCGGTCGAGATCGAACGCGGGCATCCGATCAACCATCGGCAGATCGTCCGCAGTTTTCGCAGCCTGCAGGGAAGGATGCAGGATTGAGCGTACTTCGAAGTCGAGTTCCTTCCCGTCGCGAATCACCGAAACCGCCACGGTATCGCCGGCGGAGAGGAAAAATGACGCGTCGAAAACGTCCTCGGGACACGTGAGCGTGAACTTCCCGACGCGGGTGACGATGTCGCCGTCGCGAATGCCCGATTCGGCCGCCGGGGTGCTCGGGTGCAGGCGGGCGACCCGCGCCGTGGACGGTGCGCTCGTATCCCCCGATTCTTCCAAATCGATGCCGATCCAACCCTGGCGAATTTCCCCGAAGCGGATGTAGTCCAACCGGACTTTTTCGGCGGCATTGATGGGAAGCATGAAGCCGCCGGCATTTCCATCCACGCTGGCAACGATGATTCCGACCGCCTTGCCGTCCACGTCGAGCACGGGGGCTCCGCCGAGGCCCCGCTTGATCGGGAGGTCGAGGCGGACGTGGGTCGTGTAAAATCGCTGTTTGAGGTGGACCTTGTCGAAGCCGGCAACGAGCCCGAGACTGGCCGCCTCCGGCCGACCTTGGGGGTAACCGATGGAGACCACCGGGCTATTCACTGAAAGCTTCGACGAATCGCCGATGGGAACGAACGGTGTGTGCGCGTCGACCTTGATCATCGCGAGGCCCGTCCTTCGGTCCGCAAGCAGCAACTGGGCCGGAAATTTTCGTTCCCCCTGATGCACCGTGATATCGGTGCCGTCACCGATCACGCCGACGAGCGTGTAAATCGTTCCGGACGGATCCGCGTAAAATCCAGTGCCCTCGAGGCGGCCATGGCGGTCGGACGATTCAATGCGCACCACGGCGTCGCGGTGCAGTGCGAAAATTTCCTGAACGCGATCCGAGATCGACCGGGCAAAATCTTCAGCTGCGAAGGCGGTAAGCGAAAATCCAGCGGAGAAAAAAACGACGCCAATGGCTCCGAGGGTGGAGGAACGGAATCCGAGGAGGCCCGGCACGCTAAAAACTGATCGGCGCATCATAACTCACCGGTCTCTCCTCGAGCACGTAGCTGGGCGGGAGCGCCTGAGTCGAAACCCGGGCAACGTCCAGGTTCGGAGTGAGAGAAAGGGAAGCCGGAGATGCGGTGAGGGCAGGTGCGGTCGCGGCGAATTCCGCGCCTCCAGTGGCCGCGCCGGAATTCTGACCGGCGTCCGTCAAAATCAATCCCGTCACGCCAATGGCGGCGACCACGATGCTGGCATAAGCAATCGCGGGAACGCGAAAACCGTCGAGCCAGACGAGTGAGCGGTCGCGGAAAATCTCCCAAAGGGGACGACGCAGCATATCCGCACGCTGACGGCGCTGGAACTCGAGAAGGAAGTCTTCGAAATATTCCTGGGGCGGCAATTGGTCCCGCCGTTGCCGGAGCAGCTTCTGGACTTCGTTCAGTTCACTCATAATGCGATTCAGGCTCCTCTAAACTCTTCGAGATAGTTTTGCAATTGGCGATGCGCGTAGAAAAGTCGCGAGCGGACGGTGCCTTCCGAAACCTTAAGAATGCGGGCAATCTCCGCGTGGGGCATTCCTTGAATGTCGAACATGGTCACCACTGCTCTATGGTCATGAGACAGCTTGGACATCGCCTCGTTCAATCTTTTCTGGAGTTCGGATAAATTGGCTTCCCGCCGGGGATCGGTATTAGACGTTGCCTCAATGTAATCCGGGTTATTTTCAATGCGCGCATCCTCATCGTCCAGGCTGACACCCCGGCGGCGGTTGCGTTTTTTGAGAAAATTGATCGTCATGTTCAACGCGATCGAATGAACCCACGTGTAAAAGCTCGATTGCTGGCGGAACCCGCCGATCGAACGAAAGGCCTTGGCGAAGACATCCTGCAACAGGTCGTTGGTATCCTCGTGATTGGACGTCATGTTATACACGAGTCCGTAGATCCGCGGGCTGTAACGGATGACGAGCTGGTCGAAGGCGGCAACATCCCCGGCCTTGGTGCGATTCACCAATTCATCGTCTGCAGGCTCCAACGGCTCGTCCATGCGCAAGCCGGGGAGAATAGCAGACCAGGAGCCGAGGTGAAGGCCGGAGAACAGAAAACCCTATCTCGTCGCGAAGTGGGGCAGGGCCTGCGAAACCAACGTAGCGAAGTCCCCGGCCGCGCGGTGGCCCGTCGCGGTGACTTCGGCGTGATCCAGGAGGTCACCAGTGATGCCGGCGGCCCAATTGGTGAGGCAGGAAAACGCGGTGACTTCGAGGCCGAGCGCGCGGGCCTGAATGGTTTCCAGCACCGTGGACATGCCGACAGCATCCGCGCCGAGGGTGCGCAGCATGCGAACCTCGGCGGGGGTTTCGTACTGCGGGCCCGGCAGGCTGGCGTAAATCCCTTCGGCGAGAGGGACGCCAGACTCGACTGCGGCCTGCAGAAAAATTCTCCGCAAGCGTTCGTCGTAGGCCGCGGTGAGATCAACAAAATGCGGGCCGCCGTCCAGGGGTGACTGACCAGTCAGATTGAGGTGGTCCGTGATCTGCATCCATTGACCGAGTTGGAAGGTGGGGTTCAATGCGCCGGCGGCGTTGGTCAGGATGACTCGAGTGACGCCCACCCGATGCATCAGACGAACGGCCGCGGTGACGGCCTGTGCGTTCCAACCTTCATAGAGGTGGACGCGGCCACGGGCGATCAGCAGCGGATTCCCATGCACCCTGGCGAGAGCAAACGTGCCCTCATGACCGGGTACGCTGGACGTCGGCAGACCCGGGATGGTGGCATACGGAACCACGCCGTCAATCGACAGGGAGTCGACGAAGGAATCCAGCCCGGACCCGAGCACGATTGCGGTGCGTGCCCCAAATGCCTCGAGTGGTTCGGGCAAGTCGGTGAATTCCGGATTGATCATGCCGGTTGGTTCCAGAAAGTACCTCTGCACACAAGCCTCCAGGCAAACCGGTCAATTGGTGATGCGCGGACTCAGCGGCCACGACTTGCTTCGATTGCCACCAGGCGGTCGTGCAGGTCGGTGAGCTCCGGAACCGCGACGTTGGTGCCGCGGGCCTGGCGCAGCGGTTCGCCCCAGATCGCGGCGATCTCGAGTTCGCGGCCGGCCAGATAATCGACCAGAGTCGATGGCTGGTAGGCTCCGAGGCCGAAGGTGCGTTCGATCTGGAAGTCGGCGAAATCCGATGGGATGGCGTGACCGAGTGCAGTCGCGACTGCGATGGTCTCGTGCATGAGCGCCTGGCATTTCCGATTGAGAACCGCGTCGGCAAGAATGCGATCCACGGTGATTCCTCCCTCGGCAACGGCGAGGCCATTGAAAGGAATGTTCCAGACGAGTTTGCGCCAGCGTTCCGTGATCAGATTTGGCACGAGGTCGGTTTCGACGCCCGCGGCGCGCAAGGTGTCAGCGACCTGTTCTGTGCGCTGTTGCGGCGGGCCGGTAAATTCTCCGAGCGAAAGCAGGCCCTGACCGACGTGACGCACGGACGCCGCTGAGTCGCGGGTGAGGCAGATGTAACACAGCCCGCCGAGCACTCGTTCGTCGCCAAAATGGGAGGCGAGGAGTTCTTCGTTGCCGAGGCCATTTTGCAGCGTGAGCAGCATCGTCGCGGGAGCGAGGAGTGGGGGAATGTGACCCGGGATCGAAGCGTTCTGCGTGGATTTGAGGGCAACGATCACTAGATCGCACGGGCCGATCGACGCGGTCGTCGAGTGGTGCTGAACGGCGGTGAGATGATGATCACCCTCGACGTCGCTGCGAATGTGGATGCCACTCCGATCCGCTTCGTCGCGTCCGGACCGCATGAGAAAATGCACGTCGTTGCCCGCGAGCGCGAGTTTGGCTCCGTAATAGAGCCCGATCGATCCGGAACCAACGATGGCGATTTTCACGATGACATCGAAAGTTGGTGGGCGAGGAGCGCGGTCGTGGCGACGGTGTTGCGATGAAGCCGGGCGGTATTTTCCACTTCGCGGTTGTAGCCGCCGCCGTAAAGAACGACGAGGGGGATCTGGTTTTCGAGAAACAGTCGGGCGACGAGTGTGTCGCGAGCGGTCATGTCGCTGGCGGTGAGCTGAAGTTGACCGAAGCGGTCGTTTCGGTGGGGGTCCGCTCCGGAAATCCAGATGGCGAGATCCGGACGAAACGCAGAAACGGCGTCAGGCAGGCTCTTACGCAACGCATCGAGAAAAACGTCGCCGGTCGCAAACCGCTCGAGTGGCACGTCGAGGGTTCCCGGCACTTTGCGCGACGGGTAGTTGGCACCGACGTGGATCGAATACGTAAAAACGAAAGGCTCGTCCGCAAAAATGGCATGGGTGCCATTGCCCTGATGGGCGTCGGTGTCGCAGACAAAAATGCGCAGGTTGGCGTGTTTGTGCTGGAGGTCGCGGATCGTGATGGCGACGTCATTCAGGACGCAGAATCCTTCGCCGTGATCCGGAAAGGCGTGATGCGTGCCGCCAGCGAGATTGGCTGCCACTCCGTGTTCGAGCGCGGTCCACGCGGCCCGGCGGGTGCCTTCCACCTCGCGGGCGCTGCGTTCGTAAAGTGCGGCTGAGGGCGGCAGGCCGAGCACGTTGACCTCGCGGGGTGTGAAATCCGCCGCCCGCAATCGGTCGAGGTAATGGCGGTGGTGAACCCGCTCGATCAATCGATCTGCCGCGGGATCAACCTCGACAACGTCGACCGTCGCAACCGCCCGCGACGCGAGCAGCATCGCGTGTGCGTCCGGGAATTTCCGCATCGGGAACGGGTGACCCTCAGGCAGCTCGTGGAAATAACCGGGCGAATAATAACACCGCATCTCCCCACGATACGTCCCGCGGCGACGGAGACGACTCCGTTACCCGTGATTCATGCAATCAGCGCCGCGATCAGGCAGGCAGCACGTCACTGTTTGGTCACCTTGATCTTCAGAACTTTCGACCTGCCACCGGTGCCGGTGGCGCGAATTTTTACCACGGTGCGGCTGGAGGTCAGGCGCAGGGGGATCTTCCACTTTTGGCCGTTGCCTTTGGCAGGTTTGAAGCCGCCTTTGCCCGCTTTGAATTCGACGCCGTCAGCGTCAGCCGCCGTGCCCTTGAGCACGATTCGAGACCGCGTCGTGGTGATCGTGGGCTTGCCGGAGAGTGCGAGCGTCGGGCGCGTGGGAGTTGGCTGTCCGGCAGGCGGATCAATAACTCTGGAGCCGGGGACAAAAACGTAGGCCGCTCCGGCCGACCGCGCGGTGTTGTCGAGTGGATTCGTGGCGCTCGCACTCGATTCGCCGGTTGCCCCGACGAAGAGCTGGTTGTTTTGCAAAGCGAGTGACGATCCAAAAAAATCGTCTTCGTCCGCAACGGTGGCTTTCACGTAGACGGACAGCGGCCAATTGTCGCCCTGCCGCGTGAAGAGGTAAACCGCACCAGCCTCGGGAGCCGAATTGTCGCCAATCGCCCCCCGGCTGGCTTCACCCACCGCACTGACCGCGGCAACGTCATCCTGGATCGCGACCTTGAATCCAAAACGATCTTCCGCGTTGGCGTTGCTCGCTTTCAGGTAAGCCTGCTCCGTCCACGACGTCCCTGCACGATTGAAGATGTAAGCAGCGCCCACGCTGAAATCATCATTGCTGCTGGGAGCTCCCAAGCTCTGCTCTCCGGCTGCTCCCACGATGATGGTGTCATTCGAAATCGCGACCGATCGTCCAAAAAAGTCGCCGGCTCCCGCGTTCGAGGCTTTCAGATACGCCTGCTCCGTCCAGGTGGAGCCTGATCGCGTGAAGACGTAAGCGGCTCCGGCCAACGGGGCTGATCCGTCGGTGGGAGACGTTCCGTTGCCGTCTTCGCGGTCCGCTCCGATGACCACGGTATTTCCGGCTATTGCCACGGCCTGGCCGAAAGAATCGCCGGCTTCGGCGTTTGACGCTTTGAGCAACGCCTGCTGGCTCCACGTCGTGCCCGACCGTACGAAGATGTAGGCGGCACCGCTTCCAGGAAGCGAAGTGTTTCCGGGAGTGCCGTTGCTGCTTTCCTGAAAAGCTCCGACGACGATCGTGTCGCCAGAAATAGCAACCTGCTCGAAACGATCCAGTCTACCGGGATTTGAGGCTTTAAGGTAAGCCTGCTGCGTCCACGTCGTTCCGTTCCGCACGAAGACGTAAACGGCTCCGGCGTCCTCCAGGGAATCGTTACCAATTGGTCCGCTGCTGTCGTCGCCGCCCGCACTAACGACAACGGTGTCGCCGGAAATGCCGACAAACGAACCAAAGGCATCCGCATTATCGCGATCCGACGCGACCAGTCGCGCTTGTTCGACCCACGTGGAACCCGAACGGATGTAGACGTAAACAGCTCCGGCAGAGGTATTTTCACCACTCGATCCGACGACAAGCGTATCGCCCGAAATGGCGATGGCGCTGCCGAATCGGAAGAACGCCGAGCGGTTGGGTGACTTCAGGTAAGCCTGCTGCTCAGCGCCCACCTCGGCAGCTTCCGCCACCGAAACGAGCGTGCCGGAAAATACCGGGAAAAGCAGGAGGACGGCGAAACGGAGGGAGTTCTTACTCGTGAACATCCATTGCAATTATCGGAGTGGCGATTTTTATGCAATGACGGAACACCTGAAAAATCACGTCGGGCGCGATTCATCACCGAGGAATTCGCCGATGGGAACGAGTTCGTCGATGTGGTCGCAAATGATTTTGAACGTTGCGAGAATCGGAACCGCGAGCAGCGCACCCGGGATTCCCCAGAGCCACGCCCAGAACATGATCGAAAAAAAGACGAGCACGGGATTCAGAATGAGAGTGCGGCTCATGACCAGCGGCGTGATGAAATTTCCTTCGATCACGTTAAAAAGCACGTAGATGGCCGGCATCACAAATGCCCAACCGGGCGATTCGAACGTCAGCAACCCGACGAGCAGGGTGGCAACGGTACCGATCAGCGCGCCAACGTACGGGATGTAGTTGAGGACAAACGCGAGGACGCCCCAGAGAATAAAATTTTCCAGACCGACCAGCCACGCACTGATCCCGATGGCGATGCCGAGACCGATATTGATGAGCGTGACGGCGCGGAGATAATTCGAGATTCGGTGTTCGATTTCGTGGGCAATCTCGACGGCGCGGCGTTTGTCTTCGAAACGCGGCACGAGACGGACAAACTTGCGGAGGAACGTGTCGCCGGAAGCGAGCAGAAAAAAGAGCAGGATAAACATCACGAAAATGTTCGCGATATAGGCCGGAGTTTGTTGCATGAGCAGGCCACTCCAGGCGTCATCGCTCACCCGCACCACCCGCTCGGCCGAGTCTCCACCCATAATCGTCATTTCTTTGACCTGTTCGGAAGCTTCACTCAGCCTGGCAAATGGTCGTTCGAGAAAGCGCAGCTGATATTTGATCTCGGGAATTCGGGTTGGGATCGTCTGCATCCACGCCATCGCGGGCGGGACCGTGAAAAGTCCGGCCAGCGTGATGCCGGCCAGCAATCCAAGCAGGACGACGCCGGCACCTGCCGGAGTGGGGATGCGCAATCGGCGTTCGAGCGTCCGCACAAGGGGAGTCAGCAATTGGCTGAGCAGCAGTGCGAGGACGAGTGGAAGGATGAGCGCCCGGGCAAAATACAGGGTGTATAGCACGCCGAGAATCATCAGGACGGTCAACGACACCGTGCGGAGGCGCGGAAGCTGGGACGGATCGAGCGAGACCGGCGGCACCTCGCTGCTGGGCGGCGGGGCGTTGGGCGAAAACTCGGGCGGCGGGGGCATGGCGGAGGCTGGATCGAACGGGAACTGCGGAGCGAGTGGAATCGTAGAGCGAGGGTCGATTGGCTGGGAAGAGATTCGTATCTTCGCGGCCGGATTGCTGTAGGCTCGCGGTCTATGGGCGATCGATCACCAAAATCCGTGCAAAAACAGGCCTCGCAAAAACAGGCCAAAACCAACACCGCTAACAATAAAAAACAGCAGATCGCCAAGTCTCAGGCCGACGCACGCACAAAGGCCGCCACCGGCAAAAAGAAATAGTCAGGGAAAGCCTCGCTGACTTCCCGGGCTCGCATTTTGTTGGTGGGCTCGGAGGTTTTTTCGGACGTCAGGATTTCCCGCCTCGATCAGGCTGGTCGTCATCAATTTCGATGCCCATTTTCCGCGCCCGCTCCTTCCACAAATTCCGGGCGTGGAGTTGGAGGTCGGCCACCTTGTCCTTTTCGTCCATGATCTCGAACCCGAAAATCGTTTCGATGATGTCTTCGAAACTGACGATGCCCACGGTGGTTCCGAATTCGTCGACAACGAGGATGATCTGAATGCGCTCGGAAATGAATCTCTGAAACAGCAAATCGACCGGTGTGTGCTCGGCGACCATGGCCATCGGACGTTTCACATCCGCGAGCGTCGCGGTGTCATCGGTATCCTTGAGGTGGGCAAGCAGGACTTCTCCGCGAATGACAAATCCCGTGATGTCGTCGCGATTGCCCTGAAAAACCGGGATGCGGCTGAAGGGTTTTTCTTCGATGATTTTGACGAATTCGATGAGCGGCATCGACTCGGGAAGTGCGAAAATGACGGGACGTGGCGTCATGATGCTCGCGGTCTTCATCGAGTGGAGCTGGATCAGGTTGTGAACGAATTCGCTTTCGCGTTCGGCGAGCTCACCGGACTCCGCACCGAGTCGCGTCATGGCAAGAAGCTCTTCCCGGTGTAACGACGGTGCGGAACTTCCTTTCGGGGTGATCAGGCGGGTGATTTGTCGCGAAAACCAGACCAGGGGTGCCAGACCGGTGATCATCACGGGCAGGATGGTGGACGTAACTCCGGCGAGATTCACCGCGTAACGGGAGCCGAGCGTTTTCGGAATGATCTCCGTGAAAACGAGGATCGCCAGCGTGAGGACTGCGGCAAAAATGGCTTCGCCAACGTCTCCGAAAACACGGGCATACTGGGCGCCGGCGCCAGCCGCGCCCATGGTGTGGGCCACGGTATTGAGCGTCAGGATCGCCGATAGTGGCCGGTCGATATCGGTTTTGTAAGCTTCCATGCGGGAAGCCCAGCCAAGACCCTTTTGTTTGGCGCTGTTGATCGCGGAAGGTGTGATCGTCAGCAGACTGGCCTCAAGCAACGAGCAGAGAAACGAAACCAGCAGCGCGATGAGGACATACGTGATGAGAAGTGTCATGAGTGCAGCGAAGCCCCTGACGGAGCCGAAAACGCAACCCGCGTCATAATCAGCCCGGCTTGCAAAATCACAGTCATTTTTCCCGAGCGAACGGACGCCAGTCGCGATATCCGACCAAATTGGCGGTGGGAATTCCGAGTTATCCTGAGCCGAAAGGCAGGATCACTCTCAGTGAAAGTCGTGGGATGACGTGGCCGATCCGGGGCTTTCTTGCAGCCGCTCGATGCGGCGGGCTTTCACGTGGATGACGTCATCCACGTTCTGAACGATGCCATGAATGAGAAGGAAGGATTCCTGGGTGATGACCATACGGCGGGCTTCGAAAAGCGCTGGTTCTACCACGGCGTTGCTTACGCCGGTTTCGTCCTCGAGGCTGATAAAAACGTAGCCTTTGGCCGTCCCGGGACGCTGGCGGCAGATCACCATGCCTGCGATCTGGACGCGCGAGCCGTTGGCCGCAGTTTCGAGATCGCGGGCGGACCAAATGTCGGGCAATCGTTCGCGCACAAGTGCCATCGGGTGGGGGCCCGTGGTAATGCCAGTGCCTGCAAAATCCTCCACGAGACGCTCGGAAGCCGTCATCGGCTCGAGCGGAGAATCACCCGGATTGTCGCTGATCGCGTCAAACAGATCGCCCGCCCGCAGCGGGGCGGAAACCTTCCACAAAGCCTCGCGGCGATGGGTGGCCAGGGCGTTCAGCGCGCCGATGCGGGCCAGTGATCGCTCCCCGTCGCGGGAGAAGCGGGTGCGGCGTTTGAAATCAGCGACGGATACGAACGCGGCCTGTTGACGCTCGAGCAGCAGATGTTCGACATCCTCGCGACGCAGACCGCGCACCACGCAGAATCCCAGGCGGATGGAGTTGTCGTCGTCCACGCGGCAAAACCAATCCGAGCGGGCAACACACACCGGCCGCACCTGGATCCCGCGTGCCTTTGCATCGCGCACGAGTGTGGCCGGAGAATAAAATCCCATCGGCTGATTATTGAGCAGTCCGGCGTAAAATTCAGGCGCGCGGTGCACCTTGAGCCACGCACTCGCGTAGGCAATCAGGGCAAAACTGATCGCGTGGGATTCGGGGAATCCGTAAACGGCGAATGATTGCACCGCTGACACGATCTGGTCGATCACGCGGGGTGAAACGCCATTTTCCTGCATGCGTCCGCGAAGTTTGACGCACACCTTGTCCATGCGTTCCTGCGAACGATGATAACTCAAAGCGCGTCGCAATTCCTCGGCTTCGGATCCGGTGAATCCGGCCATGACCATCGCGATTTTGAGCAATTGTTCCTGAAACAACGGGACGCCCAGCGTGCGTTGAAGCACGGGCTGGAGGCGATCATCCAGATACGTGACGGGTTCTTCGCCGCAACGGCGGGCCAGGTACGGGTGCACCATGTTGCCTTGAATCGGGCCCGGTCGAATGATCGCGACCTCCACGACCAGGTCGTAAAAGACCCGGGGTTTGAGCCTGGGTAGCGTCGCCATTTGCGCGCGGCTTTCGACCTGAAAAACCCCGATCGTGTCCGCTGCCCGCAGCATCGCAAACGTCTCGGGATCGTCCGGCGGAAGATTGGCAAGATCCAGCGGCCGCCCGCGACGATGACACATTTCGAGCGTATCCTGCAGCACAGCCATCATTCCCAAACCGAGCAGATCCACTTTGATGATGCCGAGATCTTCGCAATCGTCCTTGTCCCACTGCGCCACGACGCGCCCGGGCATGGATGCACGCTCCAGCGGCACGATCGAACTGAGTGCGCCCTGGCAAATGATCATGCCGCCCGAATGCTGGCCGAGGTGGCGGGGCAGGCCGTAAATGCGGTGGTAAAGTCGGATGGCCGCCTGCGTCCGCGGATTGTCGAGCGCAAGACCGGCCTGGCGCAGCTGTGCGGAAAGTTCGAGCGTGTGAACAAAATCACCCGAGGCGAACAGCTTGGAAAAGCGGTCGAGCATTTCGGGAGGAAAGTTGAGCGCCTTGCCGATTTCCCGCATCGCCGACCTGCCGCGAAACGTGATCACGTTGGCGGTCATGGCCGCGCCGTGTTCGCCGTAACGACGATACACTTCTTGAATGACCGATTCGCGCCGGTCACCGCTCGGGAGATCGAGGTCGATGTCGGGCCAGCTCGTGCGGCCCTCGGCGAGAAATCGTTCGAAGAGCAGGTTGTATCCGATCGGGTCACAGGCCGTGATACCGAGACTGTAGCAGACCGCGGAGTTGGCCGCCGAGCCGCGCCCCTGCATGAGGACGTTGGACTCGCGGCAGAAATTCGCCAGATCCCAGACGATGAGAAAATAGCCGGCAAAGCCGAGTTTGATGATGAGGTCGAGTTCCCGCTCGAGTTGCGCACGGACCCGCTCCGACAGTTCGCCGTAACGTCCACGAGCTCCAAGAAACGTAACCTCGCGCAACGTGCGGGCCATATCGGCATCGGTCAGATTCCGGTAGCGCGGAAACGTGTAGCCGAGATTTTCGAGCGAAAATTCGATGCGGTCTGCGATGCGCCGGGTGTTTTCGATGGCCTCGGGACAATCCGCGAAAAGCGCGCGTATACCGCTCTCCGATTGGAGGCAGCGTTCGGCGTTGGCATCGAGCAGACGGCCCGCCGCATCGAGGTGGGTGTGATGGCGGGCGCAGGCAAACACGTCGGCCAGCTCGCGGGAATCCGCTGTCGCGTAGGCCGCCCCGCTAGTCGCCACGGGCCGGAGGTTCAATTCTCCTGCGAGTTCAAGGAGCAGCCGGTTGCAACGTTCTTCGCCCCGCAGTAAATGCCGCTGGATTTCCACGGCCACATTTTCCCGGCCAAACGTCTGAACCAGGCGTTCGGCGGCGGTGCGCGCGGCGGCGTAATTGTTGGCGGCGACATGACGCCGCACCGGTCCATCTTCGTCGCCGGTCAGCGCGATCCAGTCGGTGCCAAATTCAGCCAGTTCCGACCACGTGACGTGGCACTCCGTTTTGGTGCCCCGCAATTTTGCCCGTGTGAGCAGCCGACAAAGATTTGCGTAACCTTCCCGATTGCGAACGAGGATCGGCAGGACGCTGCCGTCTTCGATGGTCAATTCCGCCCCGACCAGAGCGCGTAGACCGGTTTCTTTCGCGGCGGAATGTGCGCGGGCGGTGCCGTACACCCCGTCCCGGTCGCAGATCGCGAGAGCGGGCAGGCCGAGTTCCCCGGCACGGCGCACCATCTCCTCGGGAGCCGACGCGCCCCGCAGCCACGAGAACGCGCTACGCGAGTGCAGCTCAACGTAATCCGCCGCCATTGCAGAGGTTGTAAATGCCTTCGATTGTCCATCCGTCGGTCCGGCGGCCAAGCCGCACGAGACCGCGCCCATCGATTTCCGCATCCCATTCTTCGATGGCCCAGGTCGCTTCGCTCCACCACGCACCCGAAAGTCGGTAAGGTCCGCTGACTCGTTCCACCGGTCCCGCCCAGTCGAGCGCGTCGATCCACGCCGGCACATTGGCCGCAAGGCGCACCCGCACTTGAGCCGGCGGCCGCAAACGCCGCAATGGCAGGCCGAAACAAATTCCCGCCGGCGTCGAGGCGACCGCCTGATCGTCGAATTCCGTGAGCCCGCATGTGTCGGGCTGGTGCGTGTCTCCGTGAACGGGCGTGCCCACACAGCCTTTGCCCACGACCGCCTGGAGTCGGGCGAGCGTTTCGCCGAGGCCATTCGGATCGCGCAGGCCTTTTTCAAACAAGGCGAGCTGGCGCCCCAACGGTGCGGCCGCGAGCAATTCCAGCCGTAATCCCACCGGCTGCTGGTCGAGTCGCAGGGATTCCACGTGTGTGTCGATGATGCGAAAGAGCACGTCCGCATCCGTGGTCGGTGCCGGCACTGCAAATTCGCGCTCGTGGCGGGTGCCGTCATCAAGCGGCAACGTGAACCGCATGCGGCCGGTCACACGGTGCTGGTCACGAATGCGTTTGCTCAACGCGTCGAGGAATCGCCGCAAAAGAAAGAGCAAGGGTTCAGTGGTCTCCACCGGATGATCGAACGCATAATTTTCGACAAAACATTCCCGGGGTAATGCCAGGCGGAGTGTGCGACGGCTGCGACCCGAAGCCTGCCGCCACAAACGCGTGGCTTCAGGACCAAGCCGGGTAATCACGTCGGTTTTCGGCAGCCGCAGCAATTCACCAATCGTGCGAATGCCCCATTCCGAAAGAATCGCCAGCGTGGCGGGATCGGGAGCCAGCGACGCCAGTGGCAGCCCGGCGCAAAAGGCCGCGCCGTCGTAAACCACGTTGACCGGCGATGCGCAGCGTGCCGCAAGTGCGGCGTGATCGGGATTCGGTGCGAATCCGGCCACGGCGGAGAGCGCCTCAGCGCGCAGCCGGTCCACGATGGTTTCTCCAAGCCGCTGCCAGCAGGCGTTTCGCAGCGCGGTCGTGAGGTCGAGGGTCGCAAGATCCGCCGCGGTCTTTTCGACCCGCGGAGAAAAGGCAAAGGCGGTTTCAAGCAGGACGGCGCCGCACGCTTCTTCCTGAGCGATCGACCGGGGAAGGATATTCAGCCCGGGGCACCGCGCCAGCGCTTGTGCGGACGTGATGCCGGCCTGCACCCCGCTGGCCTTTGCGGCCGCCGACGCTTCGAGAATCAGCGCCCGTGATTCGGACGTGTCGATGACGGCCGACGCGAGTGTTTTTTCGCGCCAGCGCCCGGCCGCCTGCAGACGGAAATTCGGAATCCAGATGGCGGCAAACATGGTCGCGTCACGCCGTGCGCCTCCGTTCGATTTCGCCACGCTGGCGCACCGCCAGCCGCAGATTGGCACGCAACTCGTGGCGAGGTTCCTGCAACGCCGCAAATGACCAATCGCACTCGCCGGTGATGCGCAGTCGCACACCTTCCGCTGTCGGTCGCAGGCTCAGGATGGCCAAAACCGTGCCGGACACCTCCAGTGTACGGGCAAATCGATGCCAGGTGCTGGCCGGGACGCGTCGCAGCGAGGTCTGGCTTGCGGTTTGCAAATCCAGCACGACGACCGGCAGGTTGCCGTCCCGGAGCAGCAGATCGGTTGAACGAATGGCTTCGTCCAGCGAACGGCAGCGAACCCAGAGCATGCGGCACAACAGAGCGCCCGGCCATTGGTTCGGTTCGAAGGAATCCGCGGCGTCGATCAACGCAAGGTGAAAGCCATCCCTCTGCGCCTGCTCGAGCAAAACCTCCAGAAACAACGCACCGCTCGCGGCAGGTCCGCTGAATTCATTGATCGCTCCCCGGTGAAGTCCGCCCACACTTTCATCGATGACCGACAATCCGGTCGCCAGGGTGTCGACCGGTTGATTCCGCGGGGCCGCCCCGGCCAGCTGCACCCGCAGTGCTTCGAAACGCAGGACCTTCGCGGCCCGGGTGTCATCGGCTGGCATGACTACCTCCCATTGGTACCCGGACCAATGCCCGGAAGATGCCTTGAACCGTGAGCTCCGCCGCGGGAATGAGATCGGGGTAGGCCGCATTTTCCGCCTGCAGCCAGGGGCGGCGATTGCGCACCCGATACCGTTTGAGCGTGCTTTCCCCGTCGATCAAGGCCACCACGATATCGCCGTCCACCGGTTCCAGACCGTGCTCCAGAATCACGAGATCCCCGTCGAAAATACCGGCACCGGTCATGGAGTCTCCGCGCACTTCGAGTGCGAAAAGCCGGGTATGATTCGACGTGGGCAGCAAAGCGGGGTCAAAGGCCATCGTGCGTCCGGATTGCTGACCGGCGATTTCGGCGAAACCCGCCGGAATCGCACCGAAGACGGGAATGTCCAGGGTTTGCGCATCCTTGCCAGGTGCGGTAAGGCGGATGTTGCGCGCCTGCCCCGGCACCCGCCGGATGGCACCTTTGCGTTCCAGCGCCGTTAGGTGCTCCGAGACCGAAGCCGGTGAGCCCAAAGCAAAGTGATTTTGGATCTCTACAACCGTTGGCGAGACACCTTCCGAGTGAATGTGTGACTCGATGAACGAAAGAATCGTGGTTTGGCGACTGGTCAGCATACCCGTATGCCTGTACGGGTATTCCGGGATCCCGCTGCCGACAAGCGGTAACAAGATCGCTGACCCGATTTTTTCGTTTCCCGGCGTGACTCCATGCCGCCGAGTCGGGGAAAAATTATTTGCGGCTGTGGGGGTCGAGCGCGTCGCGGAGGGCGTCGCCCAGAAAGTTCAGAGTCAGCAGCGTGAGGGCCATGGCGGCGGCGGGAAAAACGATCATCCACCAAAAACTGCGGACCGGATTGATCGCACTGGCACCGTCGGCGAGCAACGAGCCGAGGCTGGCCTGGGGGGCCTGGATGCCGAGGCCGAGGAAACTGAGAAACGATTCGTCGATGATGACGGCCGGAATCGTGAGCGTGAGGTAAATGATGATGACGCCAAGCAGGTTCGGCAGGAGGTGGCGGAGCAGGATGTTAAAATGCGATTGGCCGAGTGCCTGGGCGGCGGTGACGAATTGCCGGGTTTTCAGGCTCAGAACCTGACCACGCACGATGCGCGCCATCGTGAGCCATTCGATCACCCCGAGAGTGAAAATGAGAATGGCAATGCGCGAATAGGCGACGAGCCAGTCCCAACCCTGCCGCGCGGCAAATTCCCGGACCGAATCATTGAAGGTATT
>JBGTDR010000052.1:0-9288 GCA_041748215.1 Chthoniobacterales bacterium | reverse complement strand
CTGCGCGGGCGCTTCCGAAAGTGGCAGCAAGGCGAACGCGCTGACGATCCACGCGGCGGCACGCGGGACGGGCAGCGGGAGGGCGATCACGGAATGAGAATTTCACGATGCCGTCGCGGGAGCGAGCGGGGAAAGCAGTTGCGCCGGGTGGGTGGCGGAGGCTATCAGACGCGCAGGGTTTCAAAGGGAATGGATTTGCGACTGCAAAGTTTGCTCGGGCTGGTGCTGCTCGTCGGGATCGCGTGGGGATTGTCAAACGATCGCAGTCGTTTCCCATGGCGCACCGTGTTTTGGGGTCTCGGGCTCCAATTTTTGTTTGCGTTGTTCATCCTCAAAACACCTGCGGGCGCACTGGTGTTTCTTGGCCTTCAGCGGGCGATCAACAAACTCAACGACTTTGCGCTCGAAGGCGGCCGCATGGTTTTTGGGCCACTTGCAAGCCCCGACGCGCTCGGGGCGGCCTTCGGTCCGGAAAATGGCTTTGTATTCGCCGTCACGCTGACCGCCACGATCATCGTGATCTCGGCCTTCTCCGCCCTTCTTTACCACTACGGCATCCTGCAGCGTGTCGTGGCGGCCATGGCGTGGGTGATGCGGCGCACCATGCGCACGAGCGGTAGTGAAAGCCTCTCCGCTGCGAGCAACATCTTCATCGGCCAGACCGAAGCCGCACTCGTCGTCAAACCGTACATTCGCGGCATGACGGGTAGTGAATTAATGGCGCTCATGGTGACCGGCATGGCAACCATCGCCAGCGGTGTGATGGGTGTTTATGCGGTGATGGGAATGGACGGCGGCCACCTCGTGACGGCGTCCGTGCTGAGTGCCCCGGCCGGATTGTTCATCGCGAAAGTTATGTTTCCGGAAACTCAGCCGAGCGAAACGAGCGGCGAGACGCCCGTGCCGCTCGAACGCACAACGATCAACGGACTCGATGCGCTCTGCCGCGGTGCCGGGGAGGGAATGCTGATGTCGATCAACGTGATCGCGATGTTGATCGCCTTCGTCGCCAGTGTGGCGTTGGTGAATCATTTGCTCACTGGCGGGCAGACCCTCGTTGGAATCAACGATCCCGTAACGCTGCAGGTGCTGCTGGGATGGCTCAATTGGCCCTTTGCGTGGATGCTCGGCATCCCGGCGTCGGATTGCTCGCTGGTCGGGCAGGCGCTCGGAGAACGTATCGTTCTGAACGAATTCATCGGCTACCTGAGCCTCACGGCTGATCGCGCCGAACTCGAACCCCGGTCGTTCACGCTGGCGACCTATGCACTTTGCGGATTTGCGAATTTTTCGAGCGTCGCGATCCAGATTGGTGGCATCGGAGCGCTGGCCCCGGAGCGCCGTGCCGACCTTGCCCGACTCGGACTCAAAGCCATGGTCGGCGGCGTGCTCGCGTGTTACGTCACGGCGACCATCGTCGGCGTGCTGATCTGACGCACCGCGGCCAAATCGGCAGCACTCCGGGAAGCGTTGGTCTGCTCGCGGTCTCGGTGATACGCTCGCTGCATGGTGGAATTTTCTCTCGAATATCTGGGCGGGCTCCGTTGCCGCGCGACTCACGGGCCATCTGGTGCCGTGATCGATACGGACGCGCCGGTGGACAACCACGGGCGGGGTGAAGCATTCAGCCCAACCGATCTCTGCGCGACGTCACTCGGTGTCTGCATGATGACCGTGATGGGAATCAAAGCTGAAACGAAGGCGGTGGATCTCACTGGCACCACGATCCAGGTGCGAAAAATCATGACGAGCGAACCGCCGCGCCGGATTGCCCGGATCGAAGTCGATTTCACCATTCCGCTGGCTTCCGACCATCCCGAGCGTGCGCTGCTCGAGGCGACGGCGAGGTCGTGCCCGGTTTCACTCAGCCTGATTCCCGACGTGGAACAGGTGGTGACGTTCGATTGGGCGGAATAAATCGTCGGTCGATCGTGCGCCATCGCGGCGGGGGCCGACCGCAAGATGTTGTGACCCCACCGGTCGGAATCTGGATCGATCCAACAACGCTGGGACCCAGTCGACGGGATGCAAAAAACGGCCGAACGTGTTCAAAATCAGGCGTTCGGAGCGAGTTGTCAGCTAGGGTTGCAGAAATCGGACAAACCACAATATGTAGTGGTTCTGAAAATTTCCCTCTACCATATGCGGGAAAAACGTTGACTTCGGGGGTTTGAAAATTGCACTCTTCCGGAGCAGTTTGGGAGGTTCCGCGAGCCAGAGGGATTTTAAGGACTTCGCTCGGGCCTTGAACGCCTGAAGCTGCACGCCAGACGTAAGTCCCGGTGTTAAGTTTCGTTCAGTCTCATTGGAAAAATCGCTCACGAACCGCAGACCCAACCACCGCCGCCCACCCGCCATGTCCACAAACACGAACACGACCACGATCCGCCTCGGAGACCGCACGTTCACGCTCGACCGCGACAAAGCGGAAGCCGCTTACGCCGCAAAACGGGTCATCAACGGTCGCGAGACGATGTTTTTCAACATTCTGCCCGTGAAATACCAGTGGGCCTACGAGCTCTATAAAACGATGAAGGCGAACCACTGGGAGCCGGAAGACGTGCCGATGCAGCGCGACTGCGAACAGTGGCGTGACGCCGCGATCCCCGAGATCGAGAGGTGGATCATCAAAATGGGCATCGGGTATTTCTCCGCCGCGGAAGGCATCGTGGGAGACAACATCCTGCACGTCGTCCGCGAGGTCGTGACGGCACCAGAACTCAAGCTCGTGCTTGGCCGCCACGCTCACGAGGAAAACATCCACGCGGATTCGCTCGTTTACATGATCAGCTCGCTGGGCATCAATCCGCATGAGTGCGAGGCCATGTTCGAAGACGTGCCGACCATTAAAAATAAAACCGACTTTGTGGTCAGCAACAGCCGTGAACTGCGTCGGGATTACGATTTCACGCTCACGGAAAACAAACAGGCGCTGGCGAAGAACATTTTTCTCTTCGGCCAATGCATGGAGGGCACCCAATTTTACGGGCTTTTCGGCATGATTCTCGCCCTCTACCGGAACAATCGATTCCGCGGCATCGGCGAAATGTTTCGCTACACGCTCCGCGATGAATCGAATCACATCGAGGTGTTTCGCAATTTGTTCATGGATCTCATCGAAGAGAATCAGGACATCTGGACCGAGGAATTCCGCGAAGATCTGCGGAACACGATGCGCGAGGCCGTGCGGCTCGAGAAGGAATTCATCCGCGATTGCCTCCCGGTGAACGCCGTCGGTCTGACCGCGGACGAATTTCTCACGTACATCGATTACATCGGCGACCGTCGCCTCGAGGGCTGCGGCCTCAAACCGCTGAATGCCCCGATTTCCAACCCGCTCCCGTGGCTGGCAGAAATGATGGACATCAAGAAGGAACAAAACTTCTTCGAAGGCCGCGTCACCGAATACCGCAAATCCTCGTCACTGGCCGCCGTCTCCGACGACGAACTGTGATCGCGTGAGTTCACCATCAGAAGTTCCGATTCGAGGAGTCGGCGACCAAAACCGGCCAAACCAGAGATAAACAGCAACCCCCCATAACTAACGACCAAGCCCATGCAGCGCCGCATTTCCCTCGAAGAAGATCTCGCCCTCAAACGTCTCGTGACCACGCCACGCGAGCAAAAACCGGACTTCGCCTGGCGCGAATCGCTTTCGTCGCTGCACGAGCCGTTCAGTCATCCCAGCATCCTCGTTCGCCGCGGGCGTGAGGAACATGATTTCAACCTTGCGGAAGTCGCCGACGAGGTGGGCAATGCCCTCACCGACCTGCTGCTTTCCCGGCACGAGCAGGATATCTTTACCGACGACAACCGCGGATTTGTCGCCAACGTCGCGCACACCGTGGCGCAGAAACTGGTCGAGCAGGTGGCGGACGGACGTTCGCTCAAACTTTCCGAGAACGACCTCTCACTCTTGATCGAAAAAGCGCTCATCGAAAATGACGCACACGACGTGGCGAAGAGCCTGGTATTTAACCGCTCCGCCCGCAGTGACGGCACCATTGAAATCGCTCCGGAAAACGATGCGCGCATGGACTCGGTCCGGCTCATCCGGCGCAATGGATCCGTCGTTCCGTGGAACGAAAACAAGATCGAGATCGCCGTGCGCAAAGCCTTCCTGGCCGTGCGCGAGGATGCGGACGCGGCGGTTTTGATCACGCGGGCGATCACCGAGCGCGTGCGCACGAGTGACTCCGCGTTTGTTCACATCGAGGACGTGCAGGACATGGTGCAGGAAGAGCTCATGCGGCACGGACACTTCAAGGTCGCCGAGAGTTACATCCTCTACCGCGCCCACCGCACGCGCCTGCGCGAAGAGAATATCACCGTTCCCACGCCCGACGACGACGCGCATCAGGAATCGCTCATCGTCGTGCGCACCAAGAGCGGCGAAAGCGTTTTCTGGGACGGCGCGGAACTGAAAAAAAGGATCCAATTCGCAAGTATCGGACTTTCGTTGACACTCGATCCCGCCGAAATCGAACGCGCCTTGCGCCGGTCGATCGGCACCGAGATCACGGAAGACGGCTTGCGCAGTACGGTTGTAATGAATGCGCGGTCGCTGATGGAGCGCGATGGTGAATTCGCGAAATTTGCCGGCCGAATTTTGCTCTCGTACATTTACGAAGAGGTGCTCGACTGGAGCATCGTGCGTGACGGCATCGAGCGATTGAAAGACGCCCACCGCGCAGCGTTCAAAAATTATCTCCGTCACGGCGTCACCATCGAGCGTCTGAGCCCAAAACTCCTTGGCTGCCAGCTCGACAAACTCGCCGACGCACTCGACCCGTCCGCCGACCTCGATTTCGACTACCTCGGCATCCAGACGATGTACGACCGCTATTTGATCGTGGACAAAACGCGCAAACCGCAGCGCCGCATCGAGACGCCGCAATTTTTCTGGATGCGCGTGGCCATGGGGCTTTTCAGCGAAGAGACCAAGGATCGCGAAGACTGGATGATCCGCCTTTACACGCTCTACAAAGGCCGCCGGTTTTGCTCGTCCACGCCGACTCTGTTTAATTCCGGCACGCCGCACAGCCAGCTTTCGAGCTGCTATCTGTACAAGGTGGACGATTCGATTGAATCGATCATGCAGCGCGGCATCGCCGAAAATGCGTATTTGTCGAAATGGGCCGGCGGGCTCGGTGGGTCTTGGACGTCCGTTCGCGGCACCGGCAGTTACATCAAAGGCACCAACGGCGAGAGTCAGGGCGTGATCCCGTTTCTCAAGCTGCACAACGGCCAGCTGGTCGCCGTCAATCAGGGCGGCAAACGCCGTGGGTCCGGTTGCGCTTACCTAGAGACGTGGCACAACGACATCGAGGACTTCCTCGAATTGCGCAAAAATACCGGTGACGAACGCCGCCGCACCCACGACATGAACACGGCGAACTGGATTCCCGATTTGTTCATGAAACGCGTCGAGGCGCGTGAGCCGTGGACGCTTTTCCGATCCAACGAAACGCCCGACCTGCACGACCTCTACGGCCGGAAATTCGAGGACCGTTACGCCCATTACGAGCAGCTCGCCCGCGAAGGAAAAATTTTCGGCAAGGAAGTGCCCGCGCTCGATCTCTGGAAAAGCATGCTCAAGATGCTTTTCGAAACGGGTCACCCGTGGATCACGTTCAAGGACCCGTGCAATCTGCGTTCGCCGCAGGACCACGCCGGGGTGATCCATTCGTCGAATCTCTGCACCGAAATCACGCTCAATACGAGCGAGGACGAAACGGCCGTTTGCAATCTGGGCTCCGTCATTCTCGACACCCACATCAAGGAGGATGGCTCGCTCGATCTCGACCTGCTGCGTGAGACCGTTACGGTCGCAGTGCGCGCGCTCGATAACGTAATCGACATCAATTATTATCCGACCGAGGCCGCGCGCCGCAGTAATCTGCGTCATCGCCCGGTTGGCCTCGGCGTGATGGGCCTGCAAAATGCCCTCTTCAAAAAGAACCTCGCTTTCGCGAGCGACGAAGCCGTCGAATTTAACGACGAATTCATGGAGGCCATCGCATTTTTTGCCTACGGCGCATCGAGCGATCTTGCTGCGGAGCGCGGACCGTACAGCTCCTACCGCGGATCGAAGTGGGATCGCGGTCTATTGCCGCAGGACACCATCGAACTGCTCGAGCGCGAGCGCGGCCTCAAGATCGACGTGCCGCGGTCCGGCCGCATGGATTGGACGCCCGTGCGCGAAAAAATCAAACGCCAGGGCATGCGCAATTCGAACGTGATTGCCATCGCTCCCACCGCGACGATTTCCAACATCATGGGCACCACGCCCTGCATCGAGCCGAACTACAAAAACCTGTTCGTGAAGAGCAATCTTTCCGGCGAATTCACCGTGCTCAATGGTGAACTCGTGAACGACCTCAAGGCTGCCGGCCTCTGGGACGACGAGATGGCAAACCAGCTGAAATATTTCGACGGTGAACTGGACGACATCGCGAACGTTCCCGCGGCGATCAAACACAAACATCGCACCGCCTTTGCCATCGATTTCAAATACATCATCGACGCCGCGGCCCGCCGCCAGAAGTGGATCGACCAGTCCCAATCGGTGAACCTTTTTCTGCCCGAGCCCGACTTGAAGACGCTCAGTCACATGTACCGCCGCGCGTGGCACACCGGTCTGAAAACGACCTACTACCTGCGCACGCTCCAGGCGTCGAACATCGAAAAAGCCACCGTCACCACCAAAAAAGAAACCCGCGGAATCGTCGGCGGCGGACCTGCGGCGACGGAGTTCTCGGAAAGCGAAAAGCTCGCCTGCTCGATCCAGGCGATGCGAGATGGCGGCGAATGTGAAGCTTGCCAGTAGCGGTCTCGCAAGTCAGCAATACGGGTCATGAACATGCCGTTCGTGCTCCTCGCTTTGTTCACGTCGATGTCCCTGGTCTCCGCCGGAGAACCGGCTTCGCCGTCGGCATCACCAGCTACGCTGGCCGCAGCCGTCGCCCGCTGGGAAGTGCTGAAAGACCTCCCGAACGAGAAA
This sequence comes from Chthoniobacterales bacterium, assembly GCA_041748215.1. GTDB lineage: Bacteria > Verrucomicrobiota > Verrucomicrobiia > Chthoniobacterales > JAATET01 > JBGTDR01. Next base: position 2,285 of record JBGTDR010000052.1, on the reverse strand, counting down.
CTCGAGAGTTACCTGCTGACGGCTCCGGACGTGCCGGAATCGCAGAAGGAGGCGCTCGCGTCGGTCACCGTGCTGCGCGGAAAATTGAAAACCACGCTGGAGCTGCGCCAGCCGGGCCACTTTCTCGTCAGACAGATCGAGGAAGAACTCGCGTCCGCGGAGGCCCAGACTGCCGGGTTCGTGAAGACCTACCGGACCGGCCTCGAACTCCAGGCGGAAATCGCGGCGAAAGCGTTGAAGACGCTGGGCGAAGATTCCAGCACCGCAGCCAGCGAATAGCCGGATCGAACCCAAGGAGGGGCGGATTCCAGCCGCCCGCAGCAAGCTCCCGCGTTGTTTCGAGCTGGTATCGTTGGGCCTCGGCGGCTGGGAAACCGCCGCTCCTTGGGATGATTTTTACCCGGTGAATTCCGTCGCGATGAGGGTCGCGTTGTGGCCTCCGAATCCGAAGGAATTGTTGATCGCCGCACGGACCTTTTTTTCGCGGGCGACGTTTGGCACGTAGTCGAGATCGCACTCGGGATCGGGATTTTCCAGATTGATGGTCGGTGGGATCACGCCGTGTTTGATCGCCAGCACGCAGGCGGCCATTTCCACGCCACCGGCCGCCCCGAGGAGGTGACCAGTCATGGATTTGGTCGAACTGACAGCAGTTGTTTTGGCGGCATCGCCGAGGGCGAGTTTGATCGCCTTTGTCTCGCACTGGTCGCCAAGCGGCGTCGATGTCGCGTGCGCGTTGATGTAATCGACGTCCTCGGGATTCAGCCGCGCGTGTTTCATCGCGATTTTCATCGCCCGAGCGGCACCTTCGCCGTCCGGCAGCGGAGCGGTCATGTGGTAGGCGTCGGCACTGAGACCGTAGCCGGAAAGTTCGCAGTAAATTTCGGCGCCACGTTTTTTGGCGTGTTCGAGTTCTTCGATGACGAGGACGCCGGCACCTTCGCCCATGATGAATCCATCGCGGTCGCGGTCGAACGGGCGGCAGGCGCGCTCGGGTTCGTCGTTGCGGCAGCTCAGTGCTTTCATCGCCGCAAATCCCGAAATCCCAAGCGGCGTGATCGTTGCCTCGGTGCCACCGGCGAGAAAACAATCGGCGTCGCCAAATTTGATGATCCGCCACGCTTCGCCGAGAGCATTATTGGCGGTCGCGCATGCCGTGACGATGCACATGTTGGGACCGCGCAGGCCGAATTCCATCGAGATCATGCCGCTCGCCATATTGCTGATCATCATGGCGATCGTGAATGGCGAGACGCGGGACGGGCCGCGGGCTCCGAGGCGATGGGCCTCGGTCTCCATACTTTGAAGCCCGCCGATGCCGCTGCCGATCATCACGCCGGCGCGATCGAGATCGAGTTTTCCGAAATCGATGCCGGCGTCGGCGACGGCCATTTTCGATGCGGCCATTGCAAACTGCGTGAATCGGTCCGTGCGTTTCACGTCTTTCGGCGTCTTGAAATACTGGACGGGCGTGAAGTCTTTGATTTCGCCCGCGATTTTGCAGTCGAAGTCGGTCGAATCGAAGGCACCGAACCGGCTGACGCCGCTCACGCCGGACGTGAGATTTCCCCAAAACGTGGCGGTGTCCATCCCGACTGGGCTGACGACTCCGATGCCTGTGATTACTACCTTGCGTTCGCTCATGGTGGGACCTAGGGGCGTTTGGGAAAAAGGTCAATCAACCGGGACGCGGCGGCCCTTGGCAATACTTATTTCCGCGTAACTCCCGTGCCGCGGGCGGTCGTGCCTCCATCGGGCTGGGCCTGGCGGTTCTGAAATTCTCAGACGCCGGACATTGAAATGCGGTCATTCAGGCGGCCGCAGCCCGGGCAGCGGGGAGTTTCGTCGCGGGTGCGGTCCTCGAATTCGCGCGTGCAAAACACGCAACGCACGCGATGACGGCGGGCGCGGACTTCGCGGCGGCGCCGTGTCCACTCGGTCATGAGCCACAAGGTCGCGATGACACCGAGAGACAGCCCCACGTACGCGATGACGAGCCAGGTGAGTGGGAGCGCGATCACTGCGGGCGGTCCCGGATGACGTCGGTGCCCCAATGGAATGTGGCGGTGCCCCAGACGACACCGGGACCGGGCGAAAATTCCGTTGCCATGAGCAGTTCGGCGGCAACGGCGTCAAGCGGGGCATTGGCCGCGCTTTCGGATTGCGTGACGACGTGCAACACACGGCCCTCGGGAGAGACGGCAACGAGGAATGCGGTGGGCGGCAGCTGGTCGCCGGGCCGCGCGCGGAATTCCCGTTCCGGCACGCGCTGGAGGATGCGTTCC
>JBGTDR010000051.1:0-9472 GCA_041748215.1 Chthoniobacterales bacterium | reverse complement strand
CGCCGCAGCGCCTCGGCGTAACGCCGCTGGCCCTCCGGCGGCAACGCGGTAATCGTGGTCTCGACCTGCGCGGCGAGTTTTTCCGCCGAGCCCGAGTTGATCGACGCGGGCTGCAGGCAGGTCACAAAGATTCCCGCCGCGTGCAGCTCGAGCCGCAGGGCGTCACTGATCGCCTCGATGGCGTGTTTCGAAGCGGTGAGGGCCCCGCCAAACGGAATCGTGACCACGCCGCCCACCGACCCGATGTTGACAATCCGCCCACGTGCCCGGTGCACGAGCGGCAGGAACGCCTGGGTCACCGCCACCACGCCAAAAACGTTCACGTCGAACGTGGCGCGAAACCGCTCCAACGGCGTGAACTCGAGCGGCATCACGTCGCCGATGCCGGCGTTGTTGACCACGGCCGAAAGCCCGGCCTCACCCAGCTCACCCTCGATCTCCCGCCGCGCGCGGGCGATTGATTCTGCGCTCGTCACATCCAGCATCACCTCGCGGATTCCGTCCCCGAGCCCGCCGGTCGACGCCCGGTGCACCCCAGCAAAAACCTGCCAATCCGCCGCCGCCAGCCGGCGCGCGATGGCAAGCCCAATGCCCGAACCTGCCCCCGTGACGAGCACACTTTCCATGCGGACAGACTAACCACCCCCCGCCAAAAGAAAATCCCGTAAACCCTGCTCCGACGTGGTTACCCGCCGGCGAGGGCCCCGAGCACGACGAACGGCTCCCCGCCATTCGCGACCGACTCGGGTAGCGGTGTCTCCGGCGGATCGTGAGAAAGATCCCGCTGGCACGCGAAAAATCGGACGAACGCCCGCCTTTTCAACGTGCCGTGATCGCGGATCGCGCCGCGCAGGGTGGGATGCCGCGCCTCGAGCGCGTCAAGCACGGCGCGGATCGTCACCGGAGCGGCGACCTCAAGTTCCACCTCACCGTCGACGTGGGCGAGCGTGCGAAGATGGGCCGGCAGCAGGACGCGAATCATGCCAGCGTCTGCACTTCCACCGACAGCACCGCCGGCAAATCCCGCACGATCGCCTTCCACGAATCGCCCGCGTCGGCCGAGCCATAAACCTGCCCGCCGGTCGTGCCGAAATACACGCCGCCCGGGTCGAGCGCGTCCACCGCCATCGCGTCGCGGAGCACGTTCACGTAGCAATCCCGCTGCGGCAGGCCGTTCGTCAGCGCCTCCCACTCGTCCCCGCCCGTGCGGCTGCGCCAGACCTGCAGCCGGCCGTCGATAGGGAAATGCTCGGAGTCGCTCTTGATCGGCACCACGTAGATCGTCTCCGGTTCATTCGCGTTCACGTCGATGGGAAATCCAAAGTCGGTCGGCAGGTTGCCGCTCACCTCTCGCCAGTTTTCCCCGCCATCGTCGCTGCGCATTACGTCCCAATGTTTCTGCATGAAGAGCGTGTCTGGTTTCGATTGGTGAAACGCGATCCGATGCACGCAATGCCCGACCTCCGCGTTCGCGTCCGGCAAAAACTCCGAGCGCAACCCCCGATTGATCGGCCGCCAGGTTTTCCCGAAATCGTCCGAGCGAAACGCCCCCGCCGCCGAGATCGCGACAAACATCCGCCCCGCATTCACCGGATCGAGCAGAATCGTGTGCAGGCACATGCCGCCCGCGCCCGGTTGCCACTGCGGCCCGGTCTGGTGTTCGCGCAAGCCGGAAAGTTCGCTCCACGTCGCGCCGCCGTCCTTCGATTCAAACAGCGCCGCATCCTCCACGCCGGCGTAGACATGATCCGGATCCGTGAGCGACGGCTCCAGATGCCACACGCGTTTGAATTCCCACGGGTGCTGCGTCCCGTCATACCACTGGTGCGTTCCCGGCACCCCGGCATAAGTGAATTCGTTTCCCACCGGCGCCCAGGTCTGGCCGCCATCGTCGGACCGCTGGATCACCTGCCCGAACCACCCGCTCGAAACCGACGCATAAATCCGGTTCGGATCCACCGGTGAGCCCTTCACGTGATAAATTTCCCATCCCGCAAAATGCGGCCCGCTCACCTCCCAATTTTCGCGTTTTTCATCGGAGGTGAGAAGAAATGCGCCCTTGCGGGTGCCAACAAGGACTCGAATTGTGTTCATGGGGTTTATGGAACGACGAACCGCGGTCGGTGTCCGGGACAACAAAATTCTACCGCCCCGCAGATCGTGCAGATTTTGACCCGGTCAGTCTGCGCTCCGGCGGTCTTGGAAAAAACGCCGTTTCGTGCAGGATTCGTGCATGGCGACCAAAACCATTACTCTGGAGCTGGATGCCTACGAAAAATTGCGTACCTCCCAAAAACCGGAGGAATTTTTTTCGGAAGTCGTCCGCCACGCCGCTTTTGCGGACGCTCCGTTGACCGGTGAAAACCTTCGCGCCTATCTGCACTCGGGCGGCAGCGGCATCAGCGAGAAGTATTTGGACGCCGTGGAAAAGGCGGCCGCCCATGAACCGCTGCCGGACAATCCAGGGGCCTGATCTTCGACAGGAAATTTTGTCATTACCGTCGAGCCGGCCAACTCATCGGGACCAACGACCTCTGGATCGCCGCCACCGGGCTTGCGCACGGTCACGCCGTCGTCACAAACAACGTGGACGAATTCTGCCGCGTCCCGGAGCTGGTGGTGAAGGAGTTTTAGGTCCAATCGCCCGGAGGATGCAGGGCGTCTCCAAAAAGCGCTCTGCATCTTCCGGGTGTTGGAGCATTCCGAGCATCGGGAATCTCCCCGGTTGACCTGGGAAGATCGCGGGTATAGGTGGCGGAGAGGAAGAGGTCGGCTTCCGATCCCACCAGCACGCTCGTGAATTCCTCAATTGTGAAAACCTTTGGTTTCGCGGCCTGTCGGGGCAGCGGGTGCAATTTGCGTTGGTCGGTGCTGTTGTTGGTTGCCGTCATCGCAGTCCTGCCCGCCGGTGCGGCTCCGTTATTTGACCGGGACGCATCGGGTTTCGGCGACGTGTGGGAGCTGGTTTACGGGGTGAATGGGCTTGTGCCGGGTGAGGACGACGACGGGGACGGCTGGACGAACGCGCAGGAATTCGCGGCGGGATCGGACCCGAACGATTCGGAATCGGTGCCGCCAATCGTGCGCACCACGATGGCGGGGCCGGACGTGGTTGTGAGCTGGGATTCGCGACCGGGTAAACGCTACACGCTCTTCGCCGCCGGGACGCTGGTTGCCCCGGATTGGACGCCGATCGGTGATTCGATCACCGCGACCGGCGTGGTGACCGAACTTTCCGTTCCCGACGCAGCCGATGAACCGCAGCAATTTTTTCAGGTCACGGTTGCTGACGTCGACACCGACAGTGATGGCGTGCCCGACTGGGACGAATTGCGGGTGGGGGGATTCGATCCGGCGGTGGCGCAGAGTGCGGTGCCCGGTCAGAGTGACCGCGTCTCACTCACGCAGCGCCTCGACGTGACGGGCAACACGGTTTCTCTGACCATTCCAGTATCCGACGCCTACGAAAAGGAGCAGGTCGCAGCGCGGATTCAGATTCGTCGCACGGGTTCGCTTCAGGCAATCACCGCAAAAATCGCAATCACCGGAAACGCTGATGTGCAGAAGGGTTCGGCCAGCGGGGTCGATTACACTCTCGAAAGTTCAGTTGGATCGGTGTCCGCGGGTGCGATTGAAATTCCGTTTGGCGTGGAAGTCGTGGACGTGCTGATCCGGCCAGTGCTGGACGCGCGAAACGAGGTGCCGGAAACGCTCAATGTCACGCTGCTCGCGGATCCGGATTATTTGCTCGGAGCGGGAACGACCGGCGCGGTCGTGATCCGCGACGCGGCGAATACCGATGCAAATCGGCGCCTCTTTGCGGCGTACCTCCGACCGCAGGATGGCGTGGTCTCGCAAGGGTCGGGATTTTCAACCGTGATTCTCAACGGCGACAACACGATTGGGCTGCTCGATCTGGCGTTTGGGGGGTTGTCCGCCCCGCAATTCCAGGCGCACATTCGGGTGGAAGCCACTCCGGGCGGCACGGGTCCCGTGATTACCAATCTGCCGCGCGGCACGGTCAGCGATTTCGCGTGGTCGGTGCGCGCAGCTCAATTTCTCACCACCGACCAGGCGACGCTGGACGCCCTGTTTTCGGGTCAGCTTTACGTGAGCGTGGCGTCGAATGCCGCCATCGAAGGGGAATTGCGCGGTGATTACGCGCTCACCGATGGATCGTTCGACGCCGAGTTGCCGGACGCTCCGCCGCCCATCGCGGCACTTTCGGGTGAAGCCCGGACGCGCGACGTGGCGAGATTTCTGACGCAAGCGACGTTCGGGCCAAAACCCGGCGAGGTCGAAGCGCTCGATCAAACGATCGACCAGCAGTATGGCGGTGACCGCATCGCGGCATTCTCGGCGTGGATTGACCAGCAATTTGCCGACGACCAAACGAATCAGCTCGATTACGTTTACGCCGCCGATGGCCAGGAATGGGCGCAGCGCGGAACGACGCCGACAACGTATATCGGCGGCAATCAACCGGGCACGTCGAACCGCCGCCGGGCGTGGTGGACGATCTCGACCCAGGCGAACGACCAGCTTCGCCAGCGCGCCGCCTTTGCTTTGAGCGAAATTTTCGTGATCTCCGAATTCCACACCGAGGTGCGAACCCGCCACTATGGCGCTGCGAATTATTACGACATTCTCGCGACGTACGCGTCCGGGAATTTCCGCGACCTGCTCGGTGCCGTGAGCCGCAGCCCCATGATGGGCGTTTACCTCAGCCACCTGAAAAATCAGAAGGCGGTCGTCGATCCGGCGACGGGCTCGGTGCTCATCAGCCCGGACGAAAATTACGCACGCGAGGTCATGCAGTTATTTTCGATCGGACTTGTGAAGCTCCGGCTCGACGGTGCCCTTGCACTGACATCGGCGGGAAAACCCGAGATCACTTACGACAACGATGACATCACCGAACTGGCCCGCGTTCTGACCGGATGGAGTTTCAGTAAAGGCCATGGTGCGTTGAGCCAGGGCTATCCGGTGATCGACAACCAATCGTTCACGCGGAACAACGGCCCGTCGTATTTCCAGGCGTCGTGGCTGAACCCGATGAAAAATTTTCCGGCGTTTCACGACACCGGAGCAAAGACGGTGCTCGGTCAGCCGATTCCCGCCGGCTTGAACGGAGAGCAGGATCTTGATGCAGCGCTGGAAATTCTTTTCCGTCATCCAAACGTCGCCCCGTTCATCAGCCGGCGACTGATTCAGCGATTTGTGACCTCCACGCCGAGCGCAGGATATGTTTACCGCGTGGCGCAGGCTTTTGAAGATGACGGCACGGGCACGCGCGGCAATCTGCGGGCCGTGATCAAAGCGATCCTGCTCGACCCCGAAGCCCGCGATCTGGCGAAAACGAACGACCCGAAATTTGGAAAACAGAAGGAACCCATCATCCGCTACATCCAGTTTTTGCGGGCGTTTGGCGGAGTGTCCCAACTTCCGCTCGCTGACCTCGGCGGTTTTGGATTGCCGCCAGATCAGATCGATAATTTCCCAATGGGAGTGACGCGGTATCGGTACGGCGAAACCGACAACGTGCTCGGTCAGACACCCTTGAAGGCGCCCACCGTTTTTAATTGGTTTCTGCCCGACTACGCACCCGGTGGGGCTATCGCCGCCGCGGGAATCTTCGCTCCCGAGATGCAGATCAGCACGGAAAACCAGGTCGTCGAGGCGGTGAATTATCACCGGTCGTTGGTCTTCAACGGGACGGGCCAAAGCACCGCGGCACTCTTTGGAGCGACGGATCAAAACCTCGATAACGTTCAGATCGACCGCGCGCCGTGGGACGCAATGTACAACGCGCAAGTTGCCGCTGGAAAAACGCCACGCGAGGCGATCACAGTCGTCGTCGATGCGCTGGATCTCCTGCTGACCGCGGGCAACCTGAAAGCGAAATACGCCGGTGCCCCCACGCCAAATCCGCGCGAGAGCATCCTGGTGGCCGGGACCAATTCAACCGGCACTGATCGCATCCGCAACGTGATCTACCTTTTTGCCGCCAGCCCCGAATACCTGCACCAAAAATAGCCCGTCCGCCGCGCTCATGAAAAAATCGAACGACCAGGAAATGTTGCTTTCGCGGCGTGCGTTTGTCCGGCAGTCGGCGTGTGCGGCGCTCGGCATTACCGGTCTGGTCAATACGCTCGCGCACCTCTCGCTCACGCGGGCAGCCCTCGCGGCGGATCCGATCGGTGACGATTACAAGGCGCTGATCGTCCTGTTCATGTTTGGTGGCAACGACTCGAACAACATGCTCATCCCCCGGCTCGGCCACCCGGCCTACGCCGATTACAAAACGAATCGTGGCGCACTGGGCATTCTCGACCCGAATGATCCCGCGTACGTTACCGGCCAGCCAGCGTCGATTGGCCTCGGAGCCAACGGCGCAACTTATGGGGTGCATCCGTCGATGCAGCCCGTCGCGGATCTTTTCAACACGGGCGAACTCGCCTTCGTCGCCAACGTCGGCACGCTCGCGTTTCCGATGACGCGCAGCCAATACCTGAGCGGTTCGGTGCCCGTGCCGCCGCAATTGTTTTCGCACTCCGACCAGCAAATCGAATGGCAAAGCTCCATCGCGGATAAACCGTTTCAGACCGGTTGGGGCGGGCGCGTGGCGGATTTGCTTTTTGCGTCCGGCTACGCGGGCGACAAGGTTTCGATGTCGGTCAGCATCGCCGGCATCAACAGCTTTCAGGTTGCCAACGATGTCGTGCAATATTCGCTGACCCCGAATGGCGCGGTCCCGTTTGCCGGTTATGGCTCCGGCACCAATCCTTATGTCAACGCCTACAATACCGACGGTTCCTACCGGAACAACGCGACGGGACATCGTCTGAAGGCATTCAACGAAATCACCGATTACACGCACCAGCATTTGCTCGAGGAGGGCTACAACGAAATCGTTCGCCGCTCGCTGGCGAATCAGGCCGTGATCAGCACCGCGTTCACCTCCGCTGCGCAGTCGGGCATCGATCTCGACGCGGTTTTTGCGGGCTCGACCACGTCGTTGGGCAATCAGCTCAAAACCGTTGCGAAACTCATTGCGGGCCGGGAAGGCATCGGCAACCGGCGGCAGATCTTTTTTTGCAGCGTGGGAGGTTACGATACCCATTCCGACCAGCGTGCTGCGCATGCCAACCTGATGGGCGAGCTGGCCACAGCGTTGCGTTCATTTTCCAATGCCATGGTTGCCCTCGGAGTGAACGACAAGGTGCTCACGATGACGCACTCCGATTTCACCCGCACGTTCACTCCGAACAGCACCGATCCCACCGCTGCCGGATCTGATCACGGCTGGGGAGGACACCACATCGTGCTCGGCGGCCCGGTCGCCGGAGGGCAAATCTACGGCCAGTTTCCCGAGCTCAGAGTCGCGGGTGGCGTCGATGCCGGCACGACGCGCGGCCGCTGGATTCCGAGTACGTCGGTGGATCAATACGCCGCCGTCGCCACTCGCTGGCTGGGAGTGCAAAGTTCCGCGCTCAACACGATCTTCCCCAATCTCGGACGGTTCGAGGATCCGTTTGGGTCGAGCGCGAATCTGCAATTCGTGAGCCCGGCCTGATCCCCGCGCACGATGCCGCGCCGCGTTTTTCCGATCCTGCTGGCGACCATTGCCGCCGCGGTTTACGTCGTCTGGCGCACCGCACCGGATCCGGCGGAAGACGGGACCAACGAAGTGACCTACCGCGTTGCTCCGGAAAAATCCACTTCGGCCGCGGCGTCGACTCCAGCACCTCAGATTGACCCGCCGCAGACAACCACCGACGCTCCGCCCGCTGCTGCGGCGACACCAACCGCGACGGCTCCGACGGCGCCGACCGTCTCCTTCGATCCAAGTGTGCCGACGGATCGAGCGATTCCGGCGATTCGCCGTGCTGACGGCACCCTCGTGCTCCCACTCGCTGCACCAATGGTGGAGAATTTGCACGCAGAGTCGCAACCACCTGAGAACGATCTCGAAATCCTTCAGGACGTTCTGGCGGCGTACCGTCGGGTGTTTGGCGAGAACCCAACCGGCGGGCTCAACGCGGAAATCGTCGGCGGACTGATCGGGCAGAATTCGCGCCGGCTCGCCGTGATTCCTCCGGACTCTGGGGCCATCAGCGCGAGCGGAGAGCTGCTCGATCGCTGGGGCACGCCGTACTTTTTTCATCCGGTTTCGCGCGAGTTCATGCAGGTCATTTCCGCGGGACCGGATGGAGTTTTGTGGACCGGTGACGACATTGGCCCGCCGGGCGGATTGGAGTCTGGTCCCGAGTAGCGCGACGCGGCATCGTGAGATTATGACACCAAAATTCGCGCGGGCCGTGCCTCAGCTCCCGGTCAGGAACGTATCGGCCGCGCAGGCCCATTACCGGGACGTTTTTGGTTTTGCGATTGACTGGTCGTGGGGCGACGATTACGGCGCGGTGTCGCTCGATGAAACGACGATTTATCTGAGTGCGGTGACCGGTCCATTCACGCCGGTGTGTCTGGTCATTTCGACCACCGAGGTTGATGCGCTGTGCGTGTGGTGGAAAACGAAGGGCGCGAACATCTTCAGCCCACCGGAAGACAAACCGTGGGGTCTCCGGGAATTCACCGCCTGCGACCTCGACGGTCATTGCCTGAGAATTTCGCGTTTATCCCAGGCGTCCGAGCACGTCGCGCGTCCGCGGCTCGATGATGTTCGGATCGTCCCCCGGCTTCCGACCGAGACGGAATACGACGAGCTGGTTCGTTCGGTCGGCTGGGAATCCTTTGCTAACCTTGATGCCGCCCGGCATTCCGTACCGCAATCGCTGTTTTCGGTCGTCGCGGAATACGAGGGCCGCTGCGTCGGCCTGTCGCGCGTCATCGGCGACGGCGCATTGTTTTATTACATCATGGACGTCGTCGTGCATCCCGATCTCCAGGGTCGCGGGATCGGCACGGCTCTCATGAACCAGATCGTGGACTTCATTGTTCGCACCGCGCCGGAGAAGGCGCTGATCGGTCTCTTTACGTCCGCTCGACGTTCGGGATTTTACGCGCGGTTTGGGTTCATGGGGCCGGAGACGTGGCTTTACGGCATGTCGGCGATCCGCTTGCGCCGCGTGGAAAGTTGATTGGCAGAATCCGCGCTCCCCATTTGCCGATTCGTCGGATAGACAGTTGCCGGGAAAGATCGAACGAACGAGCCCATCCGCATCTTCAATCTGGTCCGGGGCTTTTTGAGTCCCTTCATCAGCGGTATCGAAAAGAGGGAGCCCGAAGCGCTGCTCGAAGCCGAAAAGGAAAATCTCCGCGCGAGCCGGCGACCCTGGAGTTCATCGCCCGCCTTCTGCGGCGCGGCCACGAGGCGGAGGCCTTCGTTGTAGTTCGCGATGCTCTTGCGCGCCGAAAACGCGCAGCACCCAACGCGCGTGCCCGTCCACGGAAATGCAGAAATTGCGATTCGTGATGCCGCCGCCGGGCGGCGTGAGCGCGAGCGCCCCGG
>JBGTDR010000050.1:0-72316 GCA_041748215.1 Chthoniobacterales bacterium | reverse complement strand
GCGTCCCGCGCCACCATCCTCCGCTTCAAGGTCGATGGTCGGACGGCCCGCCGTGGGAGTTGCAATTGTCGTTGCCGTTACAATCACGTCGGCCGCACCCGCGGGACCGTCCGGTCCTCTCCCGGAATCCAAAGTCGATTTCCCCGCCAAAAAACCGCAAATTCCGGCGACGACGATCACTCCGCCGCTGGCCGCAATCGTGCGAATGGGGAAGTTCATGGGAGGATGAGAACTCTTTCTGTCCGCAGCACCCTGGCTGCCAAACGGAAATGGTTTCTAACCCGAAACCCGTCCAGATGACACGACGAAAATCGGCTCAGCTCCTACGCAACTCGGGCCGAGCGTTCCGCGCCGGATCGAGCTCACGCGGCGACCTGATTTTTCCGGCTCATGTCGGCTTGAAAATCGATTAGTTTCCTCGCGTTTTCCGCCTCATACCATTCGAGCGGCATGGTGACTCGATCCGCGGAACGAGCGTAAGCGCGATGCACGGCCTTACTCCCATGACCGAGGTGCGCCATGGCTTCACGTTCCGGCATACCTGCAGTCTGGGCGCGTTCGGCCCACCCGTAGCGGTAGGAATGCAGAACGATTCCGTCTGGAAGACCGGCTTTGACTCTCCGAGTCCAAAAATAGTTGCTTCTTTTCCCCTCCTTCAAGGTTCGGAGGTGCGGAAAAAGCGGACCTTTCTCCGGAAGCTGACGCAAGACAGCTTCCAGCGTTTCCCCGATCGCCAGACAGGCAAATCCCATGCCCTTGGACTTAAGCTTCTGACGACCGTAAAAAAGACGGCGCGTCGTCCAGTTGATGTTCAGTTCTGCGTCGAGTTCGGCAATGTCGGTCTGGCTGCCACCAGTCTGCCAAAGCAGCTCGAAGAAGAGCCGATACTCGCGATTCGGAGTGACGGCCAAAACCGCCTCATGCTGGTCCCGCGTGATTCCCTGCCGATGACGATAGGAGATCTTTGGCCAGGCTCTCCGCGAAAGCACCCGGCGCAAGATCCACTCCAAATCGAGGGCGCGATTGTGGAGGATTCGCAACAGCACGTTCGTGGAAACGCCCGCCTTCGGATGGGCAAACACATCGAGAAAGTCGTTGGAGCACGTCTCCACCAGACGCCGATCCCACAATTTCTGCAGCGGGGCACTTCGCATGAATTTCTCGAAACGGTCTTTGGTGTTGCCCTCATAACCCCCGGCGATGAGCCGGGCGACGTCCCGCCACGTGCGATTCCCGAAGTTGGGATCCTGCGCTTGAAGGTAAACTTTGGCCAGCTCCCGGCTGAACGTCGGATTGGAAAAGGATTCGTTCCGGGCTTGAAGCAGACGCTCCGCCTCGGCGCGATTTTTCGTGCCAAGACTTTCACGCGCTCCCGTCGCGCAATCGTGGGCGTAGTAGGTGCCATTCGCGCGACTCGAGCGGCGATAAAGGCGGAACTTCGGCTGCATGGCTGGATCTCTCCCGGTTGCGCCAAAACGTAGTCGAATCCCCGCGGAAGCCGTTAACGGGCAGTGCGCGAGTAGTGACCAATTTCCGGGTCACTTGTTCCTTCCGCCACCGGCGGAGGGACACTTTTGGGTACACCTGCCCCAAAAACGGCCCTTTTGGGGTCATCACCCAAAGGCTACATCCTGTATTTATCAGGGTTTGCGGGCGATTAGGGACCATGGCGGAGGGGGTGGGATTCGAACCCACGGTCGGTTTCCCGACAGCGGTTTTCAAGACCGCCGCAATCGACCACTCTGCCACCCCTCCGTGCGCTGCGATCTGAATCCGAGTATGAGCGGAGCGGAGACAAACGCAAATTTTTCACGCGACGGCGAGCGGTTTTGCGCGAGGCGTGAATTCAGCTCGAATGGCGTGAATGCGGTAGCGTAGCGTGCGCGCGATGCCGAATGCTGCCGACGAGCCTGGGCGTTCGTTGGATATCCGGGCGCTCTATTTTTTGGGAGGATCCGTTCTCGCGATTTCCCTGGCCATCCTGATCGCGTGGGCGGCCGGACACCACCTCACCTTCACGGGGAATTCGGGGAGTGTTGCCTTCGCGGTTCATACGACACTGCCATTGCTTTTTGTCGGCCTGGCCATTTTGGCCACGGCGACAGGGCGTCATCGATTTGCCGTCGGGTTGATCGTGGCTGTGCTGTTGATCACGGATGGTGCGCTGTTGCTGCTGGCGGCCAACTGGAATCCAGACGGCGCGGTCAATGCCATCCGTCACATCGATCCCAATACTGCGATCTGTTTTCTCTGCGCGGGCATTGCGCTTTTGCTGCTGTGTCGTCCGCGCGATCTGGTCGCGGCACCTCGCATTGTTTTCATCTGTGCCTCGCTCATCCTGGCGATCGCTGCTCTCGCCGTGGCGGGTCACATTTTTCGGATGCCGATGGCCTACACGTGGGGCCGGGACAGCGGCATGAGCGCGCCCGTGGCGGTGGGATTTTTGCTGACCGCACTGTCGCTTTTTCTGGCGATTCGTCAGGTGCCCGATCCGGCATGGGGCGAGAGACGCGGATGGCTGATTCCGATCGTGGCGAGTGCGACGTTTGCCGGGGTGGTCGCGTGGATCGCTCTGACGAGTCTGGATCGACTGATCACGCTGACGGCCGAACCAGCTGATCATGCCGTGCGGATGGAAACGCTTCGCCAGATCGTGAGTGACCAGGCGCCGGGTGATCCCGAGGTGACCCGACGACTCGAAGAAATGATCCACGCAGATCAGGTCGTCGCAGCGGAACGCGCGGCGTCCGGCCAACAAACCGCTGCGCAGGCCCGGGGCGTGATCATTTTCGGGAGTTTTGTAGCGTTCGGTCTCGTTTCCCTCGCGATGCTGATGCTCAACCAACTTCAGGTGGATCGCGGGCGGACGCAGCGTGAACTGGAGGAAACTAATGCGAACCTCGAATCCCGTATCGAGCAGCGCACGCGGGAGCTCGTTGCCAGCCGGGACCAGCTTGCTTCGCGCGAAAAGAGCCTGCGATTCCTGGCCGATTCCATGCCTCAGCTCGTCTGGACGACCAATGGAGACGGAGTTCTCGAAACGTTCAATAAGCGCTGGCGCGAGTACACTGGCCTCGGAATACCTGAACTTGTGAGTGGTGATTGGATGACGGTGCTCCATCCAGCCGATATCGAGCCCACGCGGGAGGCCTGGGGAGCGATGGTGCGAGAGCGCCGCGCTGGATCGGGATCGTATCGCATCCGACGCAGATCGGACGGCGAAACGCGCTGGCACCTCTGGCGGGCAGAGCCCGAATACGACACCAGCGGAAATCTGATGCGTTGGATCGGCACCAGCACCGACATCCATGACCAAAAGCTCGCTGAGGAATCGTTGGAAATTCGCGTGATCGAGCGCACTCGATCGCTCGCGGAGGCTGAATCCGTGCTCCGCAATGCCCTCGCCCTTCAACATGCCATCCTCGACAGCGCGCCTTACATCATCATTTCAACAGATCTCGATGGCGTGATCCAGCGCGTCAATCCGGCCGCCGAACGCCAGCTCGGATGGGACGCAGTCGATCTCACGGGCCGCGAAACGCCCCTGATTTTTCACGACGAAAACGAAATTTCCGCCCGCGCCGAAGAGCTTGTTCGCGAGAGCGGGTATCCAGTCGAAGCGGGATTCGACGTTCTGGTGGCGGCCGTGCGCACCGGGCAATCCGAGATCCGTGAGTGGACTTTCGTGCCGCGCGAGGGATCGCCATTTCCGGTTTCGCTGTGCCTCTCGCCGTTGCGTGACGGCCGGGATGAAACCATCGGGTTTCTGGCCATTGCCGAAAACATCAGCGCACGGCGTGAAGCCGCGGTCCGGCTTCAGGAATCCGCCGAACAGCTCCGGGAAAAAAATGCGGAGCTGCAGGAATTTGTTTACGCCGCGTCTCACGACCTCCAGGAGCCGCTTCGAAAAATTCAGGCCTTCGGTGACCGGCTCCTGGCGCGGACCGCCGAGCGCCTCGACGCGGATGAACGGGATTATCTCACCCGGATGCAGGGTGCGGCTGCTCGCATGCAATCGCTCATCGAGGCTCTGCTCTCGTACTCACGCGTCACCACCACGGATCGCGCGTTTACCGAAATTGATCTCGCCGTCCTCCTCCAGACCGTGGTGCACGACCTCGAAATTCGGATGGAAAAATCCGGCGGGCGCGTGGAGATCGGCGAGCTCCCGACGTTGCCCGCTGACGATGTTCAGCTTCGCCAGCTCTTCCAAAATCTGATTGGCAATGCTCTGAAATACCACCGTTCGGACGAGCCGCCGGTGGTCGAGGTGAGCGCCCGGGAGATTCCAGGTCGCGGACGACGGCGGGCGGCGTGGGAATTTACCGTCAGCGACAACGGAATCGGCTTCGAGCAAAAGTACGCGGAAGCGGTCTTCGGTGTCTTTCAGCGATTGCACGGACGGGGTGACTTCGAGGGGACCGGCGTGGGTCTCGCGATCTGCAGAAAAATCGTCGAACGTCACGGGGGAAAAATCCGTGCGGAAAGCACGCCGGGCGTCGGATCGCGATTCATTTTCACCCTCGTAAAATCCCCCAACCGGCGGCCCGAAAGTCGCATTGCACAAAGTCCGGACGCTCCCTAAACATACGCATCACTTTTCGCCCGGAATGCCAGATCTCACGCCGTCCCACCCGCTGCCACCGGTTACAATCCTGATGGCCGACGACGACCCGGATGATCAGCTTCTGACCCGCGATGCGCTCGCCGAAAGCCGTCTCCGCAACGAGCTGCGATTCGTGAACGACGGGGTTGAGCTGCTCGACTACCTGCGGAATCGGGATCAATTTGCCGATCCAGCCCGGTTTCCCCGGCCGGGACTCATCCTTCTCGACCTGAACATGCCTCGAATGGATGGCCGGGAGGCTTTGCGTCAGATTCGTGCGGACCGGAAACTCCGGGCCATCCCCGTGGTCGTGCTCACGACCTCACAGGCCCACGAAGATGTCGTCCGGTCGTACGAACTCGGCGTCAATTCGTTCATCCGCAAGCCGGTCACCTTCGCGGGAATGGTCGAGGTCATGCGGGCGCTGGGAAATTATTGGTTCCAGATCGTGGAACTGCCTTAGATTCGAGGCGCTTGAACGTGGCTACCACCAATCGCCAATCCACCATCCGGGTACTCATGGTCGATGATGACCGCGAGGATTATTTGATCACGAAGGGGCTCTACATCGACGCCGGTCGGGACGCCGCGCTGTTCGATTGGGTGGACAATGCAGCCAGCGCCCGCGAGCAGATTCAGCGGAATCATTACGACGTCGTATTGCTCGATTACCGCCTGGGCGGCGGTGAGCAGAATGGCTTCGACATTATGCGCGACGCCCTCGCAAGCGGCAGCTCGTCGTCGTTCATTTTTCTCACCGGCAATCAGGACATCGATTTCGCGACGCGGGTGATCCGGGCTGGAGCCGCTGATTACCTCGTGAAGGGGCAGATCACGGCCCCGCTCATGGATCGAGCATTGCGGTATGCCGTCGAGCGTGCGCGGCTTGACCGGGCACGCCGGGAGAGTGAGGAGCGATTCCGGCTCGTCGCCAACGCCACGCCTGCCCTGCTCTACATGACCGACGACGACACGGGCGGCGTATTCTTCAACGAACGCTGGCTCACCTTCCGCGGCACGACGTTCGATACGGAGCTTGGATCCGGCTGGCATGAAGGGATCCATCCGCAGGATCGCGAGGAGGTGCTGACCAGCCGCCGGAGAAATGCCGCGGCCCGCTCTCCTTATCACGGGGAATACCGACTCCGCCGCGCAGACGGCGAATATCGCTGGGTGGTCGATTCCGCCTTCCCGCTCGTGATCAGCAACGGCTCTTGCGAAGGCTACGTTGGCTCAGTGATCGATTTCACCGAACGACGCGATTACGAAAGCCAGCTCGCCGAAGCCCGCGACGAAGCCCTCGAAGGCTCGCGGATGAAGTCCGAATTTCTCGCAAACATGAGTCACGAAATCCGGACTCCGATGAATGGCATTATCGGAATGGCGGGCCTGCTCATGGAAACGCGGTTGGACGACGACCAGCGCGGCATGCTGCGCACCGTGATGGGATGCGGCGAAAGTCTCCTTGATCTCATCAACGACATTCTCGATTTCTCGAAAATCGAGGCCGGTCGCATGCACCTCGTCGAGTCGGAATTTGATCTCACCGAGATCCTCCAGAGCGTCGCGCAAATGCTCAGCCCGCGCGTTCGCGAAAAACAGATCGAGCTCAGCCTGGAGATTGATCCCGCACTCGCCGGCCGTTTTCTTGGAGACGCCAGCCGATTCCGCCAGATCCTGACGAATCTTGCCGGCAACGCGGTGAAGTTCACCGACAGCGGCCGCGTTGCCATTCGCGCGCGCCAGGTCAGCGGGGACCGCACCGCAGCCGATGTTCGCGTCGAAATCGAGGACACCGGCGTGGGAATCCCCGTGGCCGCTCAGCGCCGCATTTTCCAGCCATTTGCGCAGGCCGACGGAAGCACGACCCGGCGTTTTGGAGGCACGGGTCTTGGCCTGGCCATCTGCAGCCAGCTGGTCGAAATGTTCGACGGGACGATTGGCTTCGAATCCGAACCCGGCCGGGGATCGCTCTTTTGGTTCGAGGTCAATCTCGGCCGCTCCACGCGCCCCGAAACGCCGCGCGTCAAACAATTGCCAAAAGATCTGCGCGTGCTGATCGTTGACGATAGTGACACGAACCGGCGCATTTTGATTGGCCAGCTTGCGCAGGTCGGCATTTTTCCAACTACGGCGTCGAACGCCAACGAAGCTCTCGCCCACCTCCAGGCCCGCGCGCTCGCGGGCGAGCCGTACGATGTCGTTCTGCTCGACTGGCACATGCCGGACATCGACGGCATCCAGCTCGCCACCGAGATCCGGGCCGACGGCCTGCTCGCACCCACCCCGCTGGTTGTCCTCTCGTCAGCCGGCTGGCACATGGACATCGATCAAATCGAAGCCCTACGTTTCGAAGCGATTCTCAACAAACCCGTGCGCATTTCCGATTTGCGCGAGGCGCTCGCTCATTGCGCGGCGCTCCGCAATCCGGGAGAGAATGCCACCGACGCGAGTGATCCGGCCCGGCCGTCGCTTCAACTGCTCGTGGTCGAGGACCACCCTGCCAATCGCATCGTGCTCACCCGCCAGCTCGAAAAAATCGGCCACCGCGTCACCCTTGCGCAAAACGGCACGGAAGCCCTCGACCAACTTGCCAAGCGGCACTTCGACGCCGTCTTCATGGATTGCCAGATGCCGATCATGGATGGTTATCAGACAACTCGCGAAATCCGGGCGGGCAAGGTCTCGCCGGAGGTCGCCAGCATTCCAATCATTGCGATCACGGCTCACGCATTGCCGCACGACCGCGCACGCTGCCTCGAAGCGGGCATGACGGATTACGTGAGCAAACCTGCCCAGATGCACGACCTGCAGGCGGCCATCGAACGCTGCGGACTGCTGAATCCGCGCCCCGTTGCTTGAGTTCGAGCCGTTCACCGCGCCGCGGTAAAAACCACACCCGGACGCGCCGGTTCCGCCCGCCATCCGACCATGCGAATTCTTGTCGCGCCTGATAAATTCAAAGGTTCTCTGAGCGCGCACGAGGCGGCCGTCGCGATCCGGGCGGGCATTCTCGACGAGATCCCGACTGCACACATCGAATGTGTTCCTCTTGCCGATGGTGGCGAAGGGACGTCCGCCGCATTTCTCGATGTCTTTGGAGGTGAGTGGATATCGTGCGAAACCCACGATGCGATCGGCCGCCCGTGCACCGCTCGATACGCCTGGCTCCCGAATGAGGTGGCAGTCATCGAGATGGCCGCCGCCAGCGGACTTGCTCCCATTGATCCCAGTTCCAGAAATCCGCTGCGCACGAGCACCTTCGGAACCGGTGAAATGCTGCTTGATGCCGCCCGGCGTGGTGCGCAGCGGATCATCATCGGACTCGGTGGCAGCGCGACCAATGATGCCGGTGCCGGATTCGCCGCCGCGTTGGGATTTCGTTTTCTCGCCGTCGATGGTGCGACCATCGATCCTGTGCCATCGGAAATGCCGCGGCTCGTCCGAATTGAGCGCCCCAACAATCTGGCGTTGCCGGAAATCCTCGCGCTGTCCGATGTCCGCAGTCCTTTGCTTGGCGAACGCGGGGCCAGCCGGACGTTCGGACCGCAGAAAGGCGCGGATCCCCATCAGGTCGAGGAACTCGAGCGTACGCTGACGTCGTTCGCTGCCCTCGTCGTCAGTGAACTCGGCAGCGATTTCCGCGAAACTCCCGGAGGTGGCGCGGCGGGCGGACTCGGTTTTGGCCTGCTCTCGTTTTGCGGAGCCACAATCGAACCTGGATTCGACGCCTTCGCCCGTTTTTCCGACCTCGAATCGCACGTCGCCGCCAGCGATGTCGTATTCACCGGAGAAGGCGGGCTCGACGCCACCACTGCCGAAGGCAAAGGTCCCGGTGGCCTTGCTCGGATCGCCCGCCAGCATGGCAAGCTGGTAATCGCGTTCGCCGGAACGATCGACGATGAGGACGTGTTGAACAGGCATTTCGACTTGTGCTTCGGACTGGCGAATCGTCCCATGACAGCCGAATATTCCTCTGCCAACGCTGGTCCCCTCCTCCGCGCTGCAGCCGGTCGCGTCGCCCGGCTCCTGAATTTATCGATGAAGTTATGACTGATCAAAAAATCGCTCTCCTCTTTTCCGGCCAAGGCGCCCAATCCGTCGGCATGGGGAAGGACCTGTGTGCCGCCTCGCCCGCCGCCACTGCCCTTTTCGCGCGTGCTGACGAAATTCTCGGCTTTCCTCTCAGCAACATCGCGTTCGAAGGTCCCGTCGAAGAGCTTACCAAAACATCCGTCTGCCAGCCGGCGCTTTACGTGCATGGTCTGGCGTGCCTCGCCGCGCTCACCGAACGATTGCCGGACTTCACATTCTCTGCCGCCGCCGGATTGTCCCTCGGCGAGTTCACGGCCCACGCCGCTGCCGGGACGTTTGATTTCGAAACCGGCCTGGGCCTCGTTGCCAAACGCTCCCGTGCGATGCAGCAAGCGTGCGACGAAACCGAGGGTGGAATGGCTGCCGTCATCGGAGCCGAGGAAAATTCCGTCCGCGATCTCGCTGCAGCGGCGGACGTCGACATTGCCAATCTCAACTGCCCCGGGCAGATCGTGATTTCCGGTGAGTCCTCGAAAATCGCCCTCGCCGTTTCGCTCGCCAGAGATTACGGCGCGCGCAAAGCCGTCGAACTCACCGTTGCCGGGGCCTTCCATTCCCGCCTCATGGAATCGGCGTACCAATCACTTTCGATTGCTCTCGCCGAAACTTCCTTCGCCGAACCCTCGGTCCCGGTCATCTGCAACGTCGATGCCATTCCGGTTTCCGATCCGGACACAATCCGTCGCACGCTCGCTGACCAGGTCACAGGCAGCGTCCGCTGGACGGAATCCGTGGAATATCTCATCGATCATCTCCACTGCGACCTCCTCATCGAGCTGGGCCCGGGCGGCGTTCTCGCCGGCCTCGTCAATCGCATTCGCAAAGGCACCCGCGTTCTTTCCGTGGCGAATGCGGCAACGCTCGACGAAGCCGTGCGCGCCCTTGCTTGATTCCGTCGCGCACCCGTAGAGAGTGACGTCATGACCACCACCGGCACCGATCTCGTCGAAGAAATTCTCGAGCTCAAACGCGAGCGCAACGCCGTCATCCTGGCGCACAATTACCAGGTGCGCGAGATTCAGGAGCTCGCCGATTACGTCGGTGACAGCCTGGGGCTGAGCTACCGCGCGGCCGAGACGGACGCTGACGTCATCGCGTTTTGTGGCGTCCATTTCATGGGCGAAACCGCCAAAATCGTGAATCCGTCGAAGATTGTCGTCATTCCCGACATGGACGCCGGATGCTCCCTGTCCGATTCCTGCCCGCCCGAAAAGCTCGCCGCCTTTCTCGATGAAAACGCGGCAAAAAACTATTACGTCATCGCCTACATCAATTGCAGTGCTGGCGTGAAGGCGCTCTCCGACGTGATCTGCACAAGCGGCAATGCCCAGCGCATCGTCGAGGCAGCGCCTGCCGATCGAAACATTTTGTTTGTGCCGGATCAGAATCTCGGGGCTTGGGTCATGGAACAAACCGGCCGCAAGATGGATCTCTGGCGAGGCAATTGTTACGTGCACGTTGAGTTCACCCGCCAGAGCATCCAGAAAATCCGGCAGGAATATCCGGACGCCAAAGTCGTCGCCCATCCCGAGTGTACTTACGCCGTGCGCATGCTCGCCGACGAAGTTTGCTCGACGGAAAAAATGGTCACGTATTGCCGCGACTCGGCGGCGAGCGCATTCATCATCGTGACCGAGAGCGGCATGCTGCATCGCCTCGAGCGCGAGATTCCCAGTAAGACGTTTATTCCCGGCCCGACTGACGCCTGTGCGTGCGCCGATTGCCGTTACATGAAAATGAACACGCTGGAAAAACTCCACGGCGCTTTGCTCAATCTCGAGCCGCGCATCGAGATTCCTGAAGACCTCCGCGCGCGAGCCGAACTTCCGATCCGGCGCATGCTGGAACTCAGCCGATGAACGGCTCCTGTCGCCGGTGGTGTTTGACCTTCGCCGCAAGCGCCTGCCTCGTTGCTGTAGCGTTGGCGGCCGAGCCAAACGTCGCTAGCCTGATTGGTGATCGGTCGCCCACCGCGATCCTTCGCACACAACCTACTGCCACTCCCCCCAACCTCCGCTTCGATTCCCCGCACATCGACGGATACGAAGTCATTGGAGATCCCGTTGCGATTCCCGCGAAAACGGCGGCCACTCTCCGGGCACTTTTTTCCGATCCCGGCGCGTTTGTTCCCGCAGAAAAAAATTACTGCGCTTTTCGCCCCGGCGTTGCGATTCGAAGTGGGACCGAAGCGGACGCAATCGACATCCTCGTTTGTTTCGCGTGCGACGAAGCCATCGTCGTGCCGTCAGGCGGGACGAAAGCTGCACAGGTCAGCCTGACCGTTTCCACCCGGACAGCACTCCTGACCGCTGCGCGCGAACTCCTGCCCTCCGACGAGGCCATTCAAAATTTGCCCGATACCCGCCGCGAAAATCCCCCACCCCCGCCATCGGTTCCGGGCCCGACCGAACCGGCCACCGAATAATCGGACCGCTCGGGTTCGAACCAAAACCGCGGTTCGCCGCACAGGTATTGGAGCGGGACCCGCGGTCGGAAAATCCCGCGCGCGCTAGATCAGCTCGTTGACGATATTCTCCAACCGCTCTTGGCGGCCGCTGGTGTGCTGAATTGGATCGGGATTGGCCAGTGCGTGTTTTTCGAGCTCAGCGAATCCGACTTTGCCGGCTTCGATATCAGCTCCAATGCCCGAATCCCACGACGCGTAACGGTTTTTGATGATCCCGCCAACGCGGCCGTCGGCACGAATGGCCGCGGCAATTTTCAGGCCGCGGGCAAAGGCGTCCATGCCACCAATGTGGGCGTGGAAGAGGTCTTCGACTTCGAAACTTTCGCGGCGCGGTTTGGCGTCGAAATTCAGTCCGCCGGTAGTGAGGCCTCCCATGCCGAGGATCTCGAGCATCATGCCGGTGGTGAGATAAAGGCTGGTCGGAAATTGGTCGGTGTCCCAGCCGATCAATTCGTCGCCGGTATTTGCATCGACGGATCCGAGGGCACCCGCGTCGATGGCAACACGCATCTCGTGACGCATCGTGTGCCCGGCGAGGGTGGCGTGGTTTGTTTCGAGGTTGAGTTTGAAATGTTCGAGCAGGTCGTACTGGCGGAGAAAATTCAGGCACGCCGCGGCGTCGGAATCGTACTGGTGAGTGCTCGGTTCACGCGGTTTTGGTTCGATGTAGAACTGGCCCGTGAAGCCGATTGCCTTTTTGTGATCGACCGCAAGATGAAGAAACCGCGCGAGGTGATCGAGTTCGCGTTTCATGTCGGTATTCCACAGCGTCGAATACCCCTCGCGGCCGCCCCAAAACGTATATCCTTCGCCACCCAGCTCGTGGGTGACCTCAATCGCTTTTTTGACCTGCGCGCCGGCGTAAGCAAAAACGTCGGCGTTCGGGCTGGTCGCTGCTCCGTGCGCGAAACGCGGGTGCGCAAAAAGACAGGCGGTGCCCCAGAGCAGCTTGATTCCGGTGCGCTCCTGCTCCTCCTTGAGCACTTTGACGACGGCATCGAGATTCCGGTTCGACTCGGCGAGAGTCGCACCTTCCGGGGCGACATCGCGGTCGTGAAATGCGTAATAAGGTGCACCAAGTTTTTCGATAAACTCGAAAGCGACGCGGGCGCGGGAGCACGCATTTTCCACCGAATTCGTGCCATCATCCCACGGGCGGATCGCCGTGCCGCCGCCGAATGGATCGCTGAGCGTGTTGCGGAACGTGTGCCAGTAAGCGACGGAAAATCGCAGGTGTTCCCGCATCGTTTTCCCTTCGACCACCTCGGAGGCGTCGTAGTGTTTGAACGCGAGCGGGGTCCGGGACGTGGAGCCTTCGAATGGAATGGTCGTGATTTCAGGGAATGCGGAACTCATGGAACGGCGGGGAGTGAGGATGGTGAAAGAGGGAGTGGAAGAGCCGGCATCAACCAATGACGGCTGCCACCTGCTGGTAGACGGTTTTAACGGCCTGCACGCGGGCATACCATTTGAAATTTCCGGGAAGGACCGTCCAAGGTGCCGAGTCAGGCGAATTTTTGGCAAACATCTCCTCGGCCGCGGCGACGTGTTCGTCCCACTTCTTGCGATTCCGCCAATCCTCGTCGCTGATTTTCCAGTGTTTGTACGGATCGGCTTCGCGGGCTTTGAACCGCCGGAGCTGCTCGTCCTTGTCGATGTGCAGGTAGATTTTCACGAGGATGGCGCGATCATCGATCAACTGTTTTTCAAATTCCGCGATCTCGCGGTAGGCGCGCTGCCATTCCGCGGTCGAGGCGAAACCTTCAACGCGCTCGACGAGGACGCGTCCGTACCACGAGCGATCGAAAATTGTGGTCTCGCCGTAGGGCGGCAACTTTTTCCAGAAGCGCCAGAGATAATGGTGGGCGTATTCCTCCGGCGTCGGTTTGACGATGGAATAGACGCGAGCCAGCCGCGGATCGAGCCGCTCGACGATGCGTTTGATCGCACCACCCTTGCCCGCGGCGTCCGGGCCTTCGAGAACGACGATGAGCGAGTGTTTGGTCTCGCGCAGGACGAGTTGGAGATTCAGCAGCTTGAGCTGATACTTTTTGAGTTTCTCTTTGTATTCGTTCTGCTCGAGCGAACGGCTCTGATCGAGGTCGGCGAGGCGGACGGGATTTTTCGGCATGGCACGGAAAACGCGGGCAGTGTGCCGGAAATTGTTCCGTACGCAAGCGGTCAGGACACCACAACGTCGGTTGGCGGCAAAAAAGTGGGCCGCTGCCTTTCGCAAAGCAGCGGCCCGGAAGCTCGCACCCGCTGTCGCGGGCCGTGTTCGGATCAATATTTCACCGAGCAGCCGTAGGGCTTCGTCGTGTCTTCGGCGACCGGAGTTCCAGCTTTCACCGAAGCAAGTGCGGCGCGCACGTAGTTCTTCGCGCCTTCCAGCGAAGCTGCATCCGGCGTCGGTTTATCGTCGATTGCACCTTGGTAGACCAGCGTACCTTCAGCGTTGATCACAAACATCTCTGGCGTCGTTTTGGCGTTGTAAAGTTTGCCGACCGTGCCGTCCTCGTCGATGAGGATCGCAGTCGAGTTGATGCCTTCGTCCGCCTTGCGTTTCTCAGCCTCGTCCGGAGTGAGGTGGCCCTGTTTACCGGGTGCGGAGGAAACGATGCTCAGCCAGACGACGCTGTCATCGGTCGCTTCCTTCTGGAGCGTCTGCATGTTTTTCGAATCGTAATGTTTCACGACGAATGGGCAGCCGAAATTGTACCACTCGAGGACAACCGTTTTGCCTTTGAAATCGGAGAGTGAATGCTCGGTGCCGGAACTGTCCTTGAGCGTGAATTCCGGAGCGGGCTGGCCGGTTTGCGGAGCGGCAAAAGCGAGCGATGCCGAAACGGCGAGTCCAGCGGCGGTGGCGAAGAGTTGGGTGATTTTCATGTGGGTTTTGGAGTGAATGAATTCGTCGCAAAGGTAGGGTATTTCGCGGGCCGCGCAACCTCACCCGGCCTTCGCAAAAGCATCGAGGACCATCTGCTCGGTGATAAATTCCGGAAATGTGACGGGCTCGCCGGCACGTCCAGCGGGATAAAGCACGTAGAACGGCACTCCGACGCGGCCAAATTCCTTGAGGGCCGCGGTGATTTCGGGATCGGCGCTGGTCCAGTCGGCCTTCACCGGCACAATACCTTTTTCGCGGATCATCGCGGCGACCGCCGGGCGGTCGAGCGCGGTCTTTTCGTTGTATTTGCAGGTGATGCACCAGTCGGCCGTGAAATCGATGAAGACCGGTTTGCCCTCCGCCAATAGTGCCGAAACGCTGGCTTGCGAAAAATCGACCCAGGCGATGCCGTCCTCGGATTTTTTCGCAAATGCCGTCTGGAGGAAAAAGACGCCCATTACCACGCTCGCGGTTATGCCCGCCAGCGCGATCGTCTGCGTGCGTTTCGATTGGCTGTATCCGCAAAACGTCCCGTAAATCCAGCACGCCAGCCCGATGCCGAGAAGGAACGCGGCGGACCAGATCATCGTTTCGACGCTTGTCTGCTGGGCCACGATGTAGAGCAGCCAGAGCAAGGTCGCGAGGAGCGGAAAGCCCATGAATTGTTTCAAGCGCTCCATCCACGGACCGGGCTTGGGCAGGTGTTTCATCCAACCGGGCCGGGCCGAAAGCACGAGATATGGCAGGGCCATTCCCAACGCGACGGAAGCAAACATCGCCATGATAACGAGCGGCGGTTGAGTGAACGCAAATCCGAGCGCAATTCCGAGAAATGGCCCGGTGCAGGGGGTGGCCAGCAGCGTCGCAAACATGCCCTGAAAAAATGATCCGCCGTAACCCTCCTTCGCGCCCAGATCACTCATCGAGCCCGTGGCCTTGCCCGGCAGCGTGATTTCGAAAACGCCAAACATGTTCAGCGCGAAAACAAAAACGATCGTCGCTATCACGAGATTGAACACGGGATCCTGAAATTGGAACGCCCAGGTCGCCTCCTGACCGCGAGCCCGCAGGACGGCCACCACCGCCCCAAGGCCAAGAAACCACACAAAAATTCCGGAGGAAAATGCCAGGCCGTGCATCAGGATGCGCCGCGGTGACTCGGCCGCCTGCCGCACAAATCCAAAAATTTTGAGCGAAATCACGGGCAGCACGCATGGCATCAGGTTCAGAATCAGCCCGCCAAGCAACCCGTAAAGCAGCGCCACAAAAACCGTCGGCGAAGCCGAACCACCGACGAAGGCAGTCACGGCTGGGGCCGCATCGCCGGTCGAAACCGTCCACCCGCGCTCGCCATCGGCATCGGTCACCGCCAGCACACCCGCGAGCGGACCGTCGGCAGAAATGGTGATGCGAAACGTATCACCCTCCGGCGCCACGACGGGATGTCCCGCGAGCTGCCCTTCGGCAGGAAGCGGAAAAAAATCGAGCTTCTTAATGCCCGTGCCGGGGTTGGCGACGCCCACCCAGTTCCCACCTTCCCGCCGCCACTCAAGGGGCCAGGACGGCGGTTCGGAACTTGGCACGCGGGCAGTGAACGTTTCGAAAATTTCGGTGTTTGCGGGTTCCGAGGCAGCCGCGACCGGGAGCGAAAGTCCGAGCTGCGCACTGCCGGGGATGCAAATCTCCTCGCAAACGAGCCAGCTGGCCGCCGCCGCAAGATTGATCGGATCACCGTTTACCGAAAGGTCGGCGGGAGGTGTGATGGTTGTCAGCAGCAGGACTTCATCCTTGTACGCGTAAACCTGGATATCGCCGGCTTCAAGAATGCCGAGCGGAAGTGGCCAAACGATGTCACTCGCTTCGAATCCTTCGGGCAGTGACCAGTCGATCCGGGTCGGCAGTCCGGCGTCCCCGGCATACTTCCAATACGTGTGCCAGCCTGGAGCCATCTGCAGTCGCAGGCCAACCTGGAACGGCTGACCGGGAACGACGGCGGAAACGTCCGCAAGCAATTCCGCCTCGACGAGAGTCTGCCCTTCGTAAACTTGAGCCCGCCCCTCCCCGACCAAAAAGAAGGCAGCCACGAGAGTGACAACGAACGAACGAACGACTGCGGCTGGAAATCTCATCGCGCGACGGTAACATCGCCCTTTCCCGCTCGCAACGCACCCACCCCATGCCAACTCAGCAAGATCTCTTTTCACCGGAATGGTGGAGCACGCAGACCGAAGTCTTATTCCAATGGGCGGCCACTTCGGGCCTGCGCATCATTCTCATCGTCATTTTTCTCCTCGTCGCCCTGAGACTCGCGCGATTTTTTGTTCGTCGCGCCATCGGGATCGCGCTCCGTCCGCACGGCGTGAACGCACTCGACGACCTCATGATCACCAAACGCCAGGCGACGCTCACGAGCCTGCTCGAAGCGGTGGCGACCATCGTGTTGATCGTCGTTGCGATTCTCATGATCTTTCAGGAAATCGGCTTCGCCATCGCACCGATCCTCGCCAGCGCCGGCGTGGCGGGCGTTGCCATCGGATTCGGCGCGCAGAGCCTTGTGAAAGACATCATCAGCGGTGCGTTCATCATCGTTGAGAGGCAATTTTCCGTCGGTGACGTCGTCCGCGTCGGAGATCTCTCCGGCGGAGTCGAAGAAATCAATCTGCGCACCATCGTGCTGCGGGCCGTGGATGGCAGCGTGCACATCATCCCGAATGGCGAAATCAAGCAGGTCACGGTCATGACCCGCGATTGGTCCCGCCTCGTGCTCGACCTCGACGTGGGCTACGGCGCGGACATCCCGCGAGCCTCGGCGATCGTCAAAGAAATTCTCGAGGCCTACGCCGCGGAGCATCCTGATTTCGTGCTCGAACCGCCGGAGGTGCTCGGCGTCGAAAGCCTTGGCGAAAGTTCCGTCCAGATTCGCGCGTGGATGAAAATGCTTCCGGGCAAACAATGGCCCGCCGGCCGCGAACTGCGTGGCCGCATCAAAGCAGCCTTCGACGAAGCCGGCATCGAAATCCCGTTCCCGCAGCGTACGCTCTGGATTCACAAGGACGACGACACTCCATCAGACGCACCCGCCGACCGCTCGCCAGTCTGAGATTATTCATGACCCACACGACAACGCCTTTCGGCATCATCAGCTCGGGCCGCGCCGCCCGGCTCCACACGCTGCAAAATTCCCATGGAATGCAGGTTGCTCTCACCGATTATGGCGCGGCGATCGTCTCAATCGTCGCTCCGGATCGCAATGGGGCGCTGGCCGACGTCACCCTCGGGTACGACCGGGTTGAAGATTATGAAGCCGACCGCGGGTATCTCGGAATCATCGCTGGTCGATTCGCCAATCGCATCGCGCACGGCCGATTTCCGTTGGACGGCCGGGAATTTCAACTCGCGCTCAATACCCATCCGCACCACCTCCACGGCGGGCAGGATGGATTTGGGAAACGGGTCTGGACCGCGCAGCCGCACGATGACGGGCTCGAATTCACGCTCACGAGTCCCGATGGCGACGAGGGATATCCGGGTAAACTCGACGTTTCGGTGAAATATTCGCTTACGGATGCCGACGAGATCATCCTGCATTATCGCGCCGAATCCGACGCCCCGACCATCGTCAACCTGACCAATCACGCCTATTTCAACCTCGCGGGCGCGGGCCAGGGCACCATTCTCGATCACGAACTTCAAATCCATGCGGACCGGTTTGTGGTGACCGATGAAAACCAGATCCCCACCGGTGATCTGCCCTCCCTTGCGGATACCCCAATGGATTTCCGCGAATCCCATCGCATCGGAGATCGCATTGACGCCGATTTCCCAGCACTCCGACCGGGCGGCGGTTACGACCATTGCTACGTCATCGAAGGCTCGGGCTTGCGTCTGGCCGCGACAGCGTGGGACCCTGATTCCGGCCGTGTGCTGGAGGTCCTGACCGATGAACCGGGCCTGCAGTTTTATTCCGGAAATTCGTTGAATGGTGTGATCGGCAAAGCGGGCCTCGCGTACCTTCGCCGCAGCGGATTTTGCCTTGAAGCAAATCACTTCCCGGACAGCCCGAATCAACCGGGATTCCCGTCGACGGTCCTGCGACCGGGTGAAACCTACACGCAGACCACGATCTACCGCTTCACCACGCGGTAGACGGCAGAAAAAAGGACAGCCGGAGCGCTCCGGCTGTCCTTGCAAATGTTTCGAGAAACGATGGTCGCCGACTATTCAGCAGCGGCCGGCGTTGATTCCGCCTTTTCTTCCTTCTCTTCCTTGTCCTTTTTCGCGACGAGCTTGACGGCTTTGGCTGTCGTCTCGCCTTCGGCCGTAGGATTTACGCGCACTCGTGTGCCCACCGTCACGACTTCCATGGCGGCTTCCTTGCCTTCGGCGTCGGTAAATTTCGTGGTTTCGGTGAGGGTGTAGGTCACCGTCTCGTCCTTTTTCTTATTGGCCACGGTCACGGTCCTGGCAGTCGTGTCCACTTCCGTCACCAGACCAGCGAAAGCAGGAGATTTTTTTTCCTCTTTGGCCGCGGCGGTTGCCTCCTGGGAGTGACCCACGAAAGGAGTCAGAACGACCGTGCCAGCGGTAAGAATTGCGATGAGATGTGTCAGTTTTTTCATGATGTAAGGTGTGGCTGTTGCTGCGTGTCGAAAGAGACGGTAAAACAAACCGCTTTATTCAATCCAACGCACGGCACCTGCCGCAGTTGCAACGTTGTTCGAAATTCGCGACCGAATCGGACTTGTAAAAAATCGGGTTCGCTGGCGGTGAGGGGGGGATTCGAACCCCCGGTAGCCTTTTGGACTACGGAGCTTTAGCAAAGCTCTGCTTTCGACCACTCAGCCACCTCACCAGCGCGAAACCGGAATAAAGCGGGATTCGCCGAACCGGTCAAACAAGGAATCATTTCGGCCAGAGCCACGCGAGATACCCGAGGTAAATCGCCATCAGCACAAAACCCTCCCAGCGCCGGAGCACAAAACCCGTCCACATGAACGGCAGAGCCAAGGCCGAAACCGCGAGCATCACGCCAAGATCGATCATGGTCACGCCGTCCGCACTCAATGGGTGAATCAGTCCGGCAGTGCCGAGGATGAAAAGCGAGTTGAAGACGTTCGAGCCGATCACGTTACCGACCGCGATATCAGCTTCTTTCTTGATCGACGCGACGATGGTGGCCGCGAGTTCCGGAGTGCTGGTGCCGGCAGCCACAATCGTGAGTCCGATCACCGCTTCGGTGACGCCAAATGATCGCGCGATCACGATGGCTCCATCGACCAGCAACCGCGAACCGAGGACCAATACGGCCAATCCTCCCACGATGAATACGAGATCCAGGAAAACTCCACCCGGCCCCGGTTTGACAACGTCGGCAAAATCAGCTTCGACCTTCGGCGTTTTTTTTCGCCGGGCAATCACGATGCTCGCAACGATGTAAGTGACGAGCAGGACAATGAGTATCGCCCCCTCGCCGCGCGAAATATTGCCATCGCGAAGAAAAAAAGCCGCGAGAGCTCCCGAAAAAACCATGAACGGAACGTCGAATCGAATGAGCTGAAACTCGACGTGCAGCGGGCGGACGATCGCACCCAACGCCAGAATCACCGCAATGTTGAAGACGTTCGATCCGACGACATTTCCGACCGCAATGCCGCCCTGACCCGCCAGCGAAGCTTTCACGCTCACGAGCAACTCCGGCATACTCGTGCCGAACGCAACGACCGTCAGTCCAACGATCAAAGGCGTCATGCCCAGCCGCAACGCCAGCGATGCGCTCCCCCGGACAAGTCCCTCCGCACCGCCGTAAAGCAGAGCGAGTCCAGCGATCACCAGCAGCCATGCCATCGTCATCGCCGCGGATCATCCTCGAATCGCGGTTTCCGTCAACCGTTACCGCGCCGCCCGGGAACTCCCGGGGTGATTGCCAATTTGATCTTTGCCCGTGCGACGCGGTAAAGGTGCCGGATGTCATCTGCCGTCCGCGTCCGGATTCCCGCAACGTCTGCCAATCTCGGGCCGGGATTCGATTGCCTCGGCGTCGCCGTACGGATTTCGAATACCGTCACCGTCGAACTCGGTGACGGAGACCCCGGGGACGCCATGGCAACGGAAGCCGGTGACGCGTTTTTTGCGGCCGCAGATCGATCGCCAACTCCCTTTCGCTGGTCGATACGTGGCGCGGTGCCGCGCTCGCGGGGTCTCGGCAGCAGCGTCACCGTGCGTCTCGGAATTTTGCACGGCCTGAATGCACTCGCCGGATCGCCCCTTTCCGCAGACGCCATCTACCGACTCTGTGCACAACTCGAAGGCCATCCGGACAACGCTGCTCCGGCGGCATTCGGCGGCTTCACCGTGGCGAGAGCGGATGGATCGTTTCAACGATTCCGGGTGGCACCGCGGTTGTTTTTTGTCCTGCTCATTCCCGGTTTCGAAGTGAAAACCCACGATGCACGCCGGGTGTTGCCCGCGAACCTACCATTCCCCGACGCGGTTCGCAGCGCGGGCAATGCCGCAGCCATCGCCGCAGCATTCGCATCCGCCAATTACGACGCCTTGCGGGGATGTTTTGCGGATGGACTTCACCAACCTTATCGCAGCGCTTTGATTCAGTGCCTCGACGACGTGATCGCGGCCGGCACCGCCGCGGGAGCGCTGGGTGGCTGGCTGAGCGGATCCGGTTCGACCATCGCCTGCGCGACGCTGGTCAATCCCGAGGCCGTTGCATCGGCCATGAAACACGCAGCGGAAATGCCCGAAGCGGTAACGTGCGTGACCACCGCCGACAACCGCGGGGTTCTCGTCACCCCGCAGTCCTGACCGCGCGATGAGACGCTGGCTGGAAGGCATCGAAACGTTTGCGATCGACGTGATCCTCGAGCGCCGCTACGGGCGGCGGGCAGATGCCTTGCGCAGCCTGCTGCACGGGCTGTCGCACGTTTATCGTGGCGTCGTCCAGCTGCGCATCAAACTCTACCGCACCCGCGTAATGCGCGAACGCAGTCCGGGCTGCCTCGTCATCAGCGTGGGTAATATCACCGTCGGCGGCACGGGCAAAACCCCGGTCGTCGAGTTGCTGGCTCGAGAACTGACCGCTGGCGGACGCCGCGTCGCCATCCTCAGCCGCGGTTACAAGAGCGTACCCAAACCCCTGCTCGGCCGTCTCGCGGACAAGATTCTGCGCAAAAAAGCCATTTTCACGCCACGCATCGTCACCGATGGCTCCGCCCTGCTCCTTGATTCCCGCACGGCCGGTGACGAGCCATTCATGCTCGCCAACAACCTGCGGGGCGTCGTGGTGCTTGTGGACAAGGACCGGGTAAAGAGCGGCCTCTACGCAGTCGAACATTTTGGCATCGACACCATTCTGCTGGACGACGGCCTGCAATATCTCCGCCAAAAGCGACGCATCGACATCGTCCTGATCGACCGCCAGGCCCCGTTCGGCAACGAATTCCTGCTGCCGCGCGGCACCCTCCGCGAACCCCCGCCAAACCTGCGACGGGCAACCCACATTTTCATTACGAAATGCGATGGTTCGGACAATTCCGCGCTGATCTCGCGCATTCGCGAACACAATCGCACCGCCGACATCATCGAGTGCTCGCACCGCGCCAAACACCTTTGCAATCTCGTGACCGGCGACGTCAAACCCCTCGCCTTCCTTGAGGGTCTGCGCGTCGGATCGGTCTGCGGCATCGCGGCACCCGAAAGTTTTGAAAATGCCATCCGCGGTCTTGGTGCGACCATCGAACTGGCAAAAACCTACACCGACCACCACCGTTACTCGGACCGCGAAATCGAAAATTTCATCCGCCGCTGCGAAAAGCGGGACCTGCACGCCATCGTTACGACCGAGAAAGACGCCGTCCGCATTCCTCGCATCCTCAATCCCGGTGTCCCCATGTTTTATTTGCGCGTCGAAATCGAAATTTTATCCGGCCACGATTCGTGGCAGCGATTCGTCGAGCAATTGACCGCGCCTCAGCCGGCGTTGACTCCCGAAGCGCTCTTCGCCTGAGTCGTTAATCGTCCCGACCGAGCACCTCCAAATTTGTGCGGCTGATCACTTTGCCGCTTTCCGCCGAATCGTACTCGTCGATGCGCATGTTTTTCAGCATCCAGAGGCCGTCGATCTTCTGAACGGAAGCGACCAGAAATCGTTTCATCAATCGCCCCTGCTTATCGAATCCGTCGATGCGCATAATTGCACCGTTTGACTTTTCGATCCAAATGCGGGCAACGCCGTATTGCGACTGACCGCGCGGTGCCTGGATTTCGAGTTTCCACGTTTGGCGGGTGCGGACGTTTTCCTCTCCGAGAAGTTTGGGTCGGGGCCAGTAGAGGATCCGCAGAGCAAGGTCTTCGTAGGTGATCGGAGTTTCCCGAACCCGCTGATCGTAACGCGCCGGCCGGATCGGCGCGGATTTTCCACCGGTGGATTCCGTGAGTTCGGACGCATCTTCCGTGAGTCGGAGCTGAATTTCCTGATCCGGATTGGTGAATTGATATCGCACCACGCCGTCGTCGAGCACGATACGGAACGGAATTTTGGTCCCGTCTTCCGTGCGCAATTGCGCCCGCAAGCGGGCTTCATTGCGCGTCTGGCTGCCGCGCGCACCGCGCAGAATTTCATCCGCCGTTGGCTGCTCGGCCGGGCTGGGTGTGGTGCTGAACACGAACGTTCCGGCCAGCAGAAGGTTCCGGGCTTGTGCGAAAAAACGATTCATCCGAAGGTTGGCCTCACTATCCCGCCAGCCCTTGCTAGATCAACGTTTCTTTCACCTCATCAACCGCGAGTGGATTCATCCGATGCTGGATATGCCCATGGCGGCGCTTTCGAGCTGGGATTTCTGGTGGCCCATCGCCGTCATCGTCGGCCTGCTGGTTTTTATCTTCGGAGGATTTCACGGACGTGCGGCCGTCGTGTGTCTGGGCCTCGCCGTCGGAATGACGGATGGCGTCATTGTGGATTCGATCAAGGGACTTGTCGGCAGGCCTCGGCCATATCAGGTGCTCGATGGCGTGCGCATGCTCGATCTGCAAAAAGCCAGCCCGCGCCTGCTCGCTCTTGCTCAGCCAGTGAAGGAAGAAATGTCACTGCCGTCGATTTACCCGGTGGAAGGCATCGCGTTTCCGTCCGGCCATGCATCGAATAATTTCGCGCTCGCGACCGTCATCGCGGTTTTTTACCGGAGGTGGGGCTGGCTGTATTATTTCATGGCTTTCCTTGTTTCCTACTCCCGGGTTTACGTCGGTTCGCATTATCCGTCGGACACGATCGTGGCGGCGTTGCTCGGTTCGGGCGTTGCCCTTCTGGTCATCGCGGCTGCCGAAGCATTGTGGAGAACCGTTGCACCTCGGGTGGTTCCGCGCCTCGCGGCGGCTCACCCCAGCCTGCTCGGATCGTGAAGATTGTTGTTCTCGCGGTCCTGGTTGTGCTGACCGGGCTCCGATTGTGGCTGGCGACAACGACGGACATTGCTCCCTCGGAAGCGTACGCCTGGATGTGTGCGCAGCGCCTCGACTGGGCATTCTTCGACGGACCGGGAGGAACGGCGGCGCTCGTCCGCGCGGGAGAATTGATGTTTGGCACCGGCCCGCTTGGGTTGCGCGCGTTTTTCCCGATCGCGGCCCTCGTGGCTTCGGTGGGCATCTATTTACTGGCTCGCGCGATGCACGGCCCGGCAGCCGGATTGTGGGCGGCGGCCACGCTCAACGCGCTGCCGGTGTTTAATCTCGCGTCGATTCATCCGGGATCGATCCTCCCCGCGCTAGTGGCGCTGCTGTTTGCGGCGTGGGCACTCTGGCGTGCATTGCATGCCGCCGACGGTTTGCTCTGGTGGCTGGTCGTGGGCGTCGCCGTAGGCGTCGCGTTATTGTTTCGATACGACGCGGTCGCTTCGTGGATTGCCATCGTCGCGGCCTGCGTTGCGCTTCCCCGCCGCCGGGCGGAATTCCGCCGTCCCGGGATTTACCTCGCCGCGCTGCTGACAGCCGCAGCCGCCTTGCCGCTGATTTTTTGGAACCAGTCGCAAAACTGGGCCGCTTTCGCCGCGGGGACGTTTCAAACGGCGATGGCGTTCAGTCTTCCAGCCCTTGGCGCAGCGACCATGGAGGCGGTGGGTGCCCTCTCGATTTTTGCGGCGCTGATCGTCGTGGTTGCAATGGGATTCAGCGTGTGGAACTGGCAGGTCGAACGGCGCGGGCGTTATCTGCTCGGTTGGGCCGGTCCGTTTTTTGGTCTCTGGCTCTGGAATGGGTTGCACGAAACTCCCGCCGCGGAGGACCTGCTGATCATCGCAGGGTTTGCTGTTTTGATGATTCCTCAGATTTGTGGCGCGTTCCCACGCTCGGCACCGGTTTTTCGTTTCGCCGTGCTGGCCACCGCCGTGACGACAGCCGCCACCCTGGCGTTGGCGCGCGACGATGGAAATCGCGAACCCTGGTCGGAAATTTCCAAGCTCGTGGTGAAAATTCGCGATGAGGCCGCCCCCTCGTCGACCAGTCCGATTTTTGTGATTGCGAAAGATCCCGCCTTCACCGCGGCGCTCAATTACCACCTTGCGACTCGGCGCGGTCAGGATCGCATTGAAGTCTTCTTGCGCGAATCCCAGGACCTGGCGAGCCAGTTTGGTCTGTTGCCGCGCTACGACGACTTCGTGGAAACGAAGATTGCTCCCGACGAACTTTTCGCCGAATTGAAAGCCGCCAATCCTTACGTGGGCCGCTCTGCCATTTACGTGACCGACGAAGCTCCCGCCGACCTTCCGCAAACGATCACGAATGCTTTCCTTCGTGTGTCGCCCGCCGCTACCGTCACGGTTGGAAATCCCGCTGGCCCCACCCGCGTCCTCCGCTTTTATCTGTGTCAAGATTACCAGACCATGCCGTTGTGAGTTCGCCTTATCTTTCCATCGTCGTCCCACTCTACAACGAGGAGGAAAACGTACCGATCCTGCAGGCTGAAATCGAAGCCAGCCTGGAGGCATTTGATTACGAACTCATCTTCGTCGATGACGGTTCGCTCGACGGCACCGTGACGCGGGTTCGTGCGACGCCGCGCGTTCGCCTGCTCCGATTCGTTCGCAACGAGGGCCAGAGTGCGGCCATGCTGGCGGGAATTCGGGCGGCCCGGGGAGCGGTGATCGTGCTCCTTGACGGCGACCTCCAGAATGACCCCGCCGACATTCCCCGTCTGCTCGCTGCTCTGGACGGAGGTGCCGGCATCGTCTGCGGCTATCGCGCCCACCGGGCCGATACCCTGACGAAAAAACTCACCAGCCGAATCGCGAATTTTGTGCGCAGCCGGTTTGTTGGCGACGGCATTCGCGACACCGGATGCACGCTCAAGGCGATGCGCCGCGAGTGCGCCGCTGCGCTCGTGCCCTTCAAGGGCGTGCATCGCTTCATTCCCGCCCTCGTCAAAAATGCCGGCTACCCGGTGGTTGAAATCCCCGTGAATCACCGCCCGCGCCAGTTCGGAGTGAGCAAATATGGTCTTGGCAATCGGGCCGTGCGCGCCACGACCGATATGTTTGGCGTGCGATGGTTGCAATCCCGCCGCCTCGGATACGAGCTGCGGGAAGGTCCGCCGGTCAATCAGGACGCCGATCCCGGAGGATCCACCATCGTGTATGCCGGCGACGGCCGATCCCAGAAATAGCGTTTCAGCACGACCTTGATCGTTGCGGTTAACGGCACCGCCAGCAGCGCACCGAGCAGGCCGCCCAGGATGATGCTCCACGCGAGCACGGAAACGATCACCGTGAGGGGATGCAGTCCGACCGATTCCCCCACGATCTTCGGCGCGATCACGATGCCGTCGAGATTGTTCACGACGAGAAAAATCACGGTCACGATGATCGGATGAGTCCAGTCGCCCCATTGCGCAGTGGCGATCAAAACGGCCGGAATCCAACTGATGAATACACCCGCGTACGGTATCAACCCGAGCACGCCGACCATCAG
Source organism: Chthoniobacterales bacterium (assembly GCA_041748215.1). GTDB lineage: Bacteria > Verrucomicrobiota > Verrucomicrobiia > Chthoniobacterales > JAATET01 > JBGTDR01. The sequence continues at coordinate 46,291 of JBGTDR010000050.1, read as the reverse complement.
ACCGATCAGGATGGCGAAATCCATGCCCATGATCAGCAACGCGACCGCGATCAACGCCCCGTCGATCAGGCTGACCAGCAATTGGCCGCGGAAAAAGCTGATCAGGTAGCTGTTGATTTCGCTGAGAAGCGACACCACTTCGCTTTTGAAGGGAGAAGCGCGCAACGGCAGATAGTCGCTCCACGTCGCGGCGATTTGTGGACCCTCTTTCAGAAAGAAAAACAGGAAGATCGGGACGAGCACCATGCTCAGGAGGAAACCGAAAACACCGAATGCCCCGCCGAGGCCGCGCAGCAGATAATTTCCCACCACCGCAGCCGCTTCCGGGGCCTTTTCTTGCAGCCACGCAAGGCCTTCCTGGACGCCGGTCGAAATGAAGGTGTCAAACGCATCCGCTTCTTCGGGCGCGCCTTCAGGCGGTGCCTTGAGAATCTGCAGGTCCGCGACTTCCCGCGCCTGCGCGATCGTGCTGGTCAGGAGGGACTGCGCGCGGGCCTGGTATTCCGGTAGGCTCCGAGCAAACGCGGCTCCCTGGTGAGTGATCGTCGGGACGACCCACAAGGCCAGCAGCGTGATAAACAGAAAAAATACCGCAAACACACTCACCACTGCCCACGTTCGTTTCATGCCGCGCTTCGCGAGCCAGGAAACGACGGGATCGAGCAGGTAGGCGAGGATGCCCGCGAGAGCCAGGGGCATCAGCACGGGCTGGAGAAACCCAATCGCTTTCACCACCAGCCAGCCTGTCCCAGTGAACGTCGCTGCAAGTACGACGCACGACAGCGCGGTGAGCGCCGCCCACCACGTCCGGATTTGAAATCGACTCGGTGCGAGCATGTGATGTTTCCGCAGCGCGACGGCCAGTGCGAGGTCAGTTTGACTCTGGACGCGCTTCCACCGCACTCAGGAAGCGTTCCATGTCGCCGCGTGTCCCCTTGGACGCAATCATAAACGTCATGCCGCCTTTTGCGCGCACCGCCAGCACCCGTTCCGCGCCCGGGCTGCCGTAGTCGATCATTCGCCACGTTTCCTCCGGCTCGGGCATGATTCCCAATGGCCGGCTGTCGAACATGTAAAAGAAAGCACGGCCGTCCGGAAGATCCGCAATCGGCACCGCCACCGCCGCGATCGGCTCAGCTTCATGGTGAAACAAACGAACGCCGACCACGTCGAAGTCCTCGAATCCGGGCGGCACCTTGAAGCCTTCGAATCCCTGCAAAAGAAACCAGTCGTCCAGCGTTCCGGCCTTGGCCGTAAGCGGATCGTATTCCTCCGCTCCGGCGGCATCTCCCGTTCGAGCGAGTGTCGCGGCCTCGTCCATGCCGGCAAATCCTCCGATGCGCGTGAGCAACACCCAGACCAGCAATCCGACCAGCACCAGGGTCGAAAATCCAACCGCCAGCATCGCGGGGTCGTGGATGGAAAATCGCGCGCGGCGGCGGCGAACCGCAAATTTTTCCCGACAGCCCTCGAGTTGCTCCGCTCCGACTTCGGGGATCACGGATTCCAGACGATCCGCCGCGACGCAATCGAACGCAATCTGGCGCTGGAAGGCCGCTTCGACTTCGGCGGATTTTCCCGCCGTTTTGAACGCCGCGCGGAATTCCCGATCCCCATCGTCTTCCCCGCCCGGCCGATACAACCGCAGCAACTGCCTGGCGGTGCGGGCATTCATGAAACCGGACGGACGACCCGGCACGCCTCGATCAGCGAAAGCCTCGCCGCGTGAACGGCGTCGGAAAGCTCACCCAGTCCGACGCCCAGCATTTTTTCCATCGCCTCCGCGTCCAATACCTTCAGCAAAAGCACCACCAGTGCGCTGCGGCCGGGTTCGGGCAAATTATGCAATGCGGCCAGCACGAGATCCGGATCGGCGTCGGCCAGCACCCGGTCGGCGTCCGGAGGCAATTCGTCGGGAACATTGCGGAGAGCGGGCTTCGGGGTCGTGACGTTGGCCAGTGCCCGTTTTCGCACACCTTGAAAACAAAGAACCACCCAGCGCTCATGCTCGAGGTGGCCCCGGTGCCGTTGGAGCGCTTCATCAAGGCTTTCCGTCACGATCCGACGCGCGGTGTCGGCATTCCGAGTGAGAACGAAAGCAAAACGGTGGAGGTCCTGAAAAAAGTCCGAGTCTTCCGTTCGTTCGGCCATGTGCGGAAAAGTTTACGCAACGCCGAAAGTGCAAAACAAGCGAGAATGCCACCGCGTGGTGCCGGGCATTCGTCGTAATCGAACGTGCCCGTGACGGCACTGCGTCAACCTACTTGCGGCCGCGATGTTTTGATCAAGCCAGGCCGTTGCCCCGGTCTCCGTTTGTCCACCGCGAGCCGCTCCTCGGTCCAGCGGGCCAATCGAACGAATGGCAGGCCGATCAGGAGATAGATCGCCGCGATCAACAACCCGGTGCCGAAATAATCGAACGTCTGCGTCGCGATCCGGTTGTAAGCACCGGTCAGGTCGATGAGCGTGACCATCGACACCAGCGAGGAATCTTTCAGCAGGGAGATAAAATCATTGGTGACCGGCGGCAGCACGAGGCGGAACGACTGCGGGATCACCACGTGCCAGAGCCCCTGCGGATGAGTCATTCCAAGGGCGCGCGCCGCCTCCATCTGGCCCCGCGGCACGGCCATCAAACCAGCCCGGTAGTTCTCGGCTTCGTAAGCGGCATAATTCAAGCCGAGACCCAGCAAACCCGCGACGAACGGACTCAGCTTGATGCCGATGTTCGGCAGTCCGTAAAAAATGATGAGGAGCTGGATGAGCAGCGGCGTTCCACGCACGACCTCGATGAAGAGCGTTGCGGCCCAGCGCAGCGGCCACGGACCGTAAACGCGCATTACCGCCAGCGTGAACCCGACCGCGATCGCCAGAGCCATGCCGAGAATGGAAACCTCCAGCGTGAGCAAGGCCGCCCGCAACAACAACGGCCAGTATGACCAGAACCGCAGGAGCCTCTCACCGAGCGTGGCGGGTGGCGCCGTCGAAGCCACGAATGCCTTGTATTCCGTGTCAGGCACCGACGGTTGTTCGGGCTGGCCGAGAGCCCCGGCGATCACCGGCGTCCAAAGGCCCCACCGCGAGAGGATGTCGCGCAACTCGCCGCTGGCGACCAGCCGCTCGAGCGCCGTGTTGATCTCCTGCTGCAGCTCCACGTTTCCCTTCGTCATCGCGATGCCGTAGGTGATCTGGCCGAAAGGCGGACCGCTGAACTGCAGCTTTGGGTTCGGTGCGGCGTAATATTTTGCGATCGGGTAATCGAGAAGCACTCCGTAGAGCCGGCCGTTTACCACGTCGTTGTAGGCGTTCACCTCCTCGTCGTACGACTTCGCGACGACGCCAGGTGTCGACTCCAGCATCGCGAGGGCGGCCGTCTGGTCGAGCGTGCCGATTTCCTTGCCGGCGAGTTGGGCCAGTGAGTTGATCGGCACGGTACCGCGGCGATCCACAAACTGCTCGAACGTCACGTAATAGGGATTGGAAAACAGGACCTCGCCGGCTTTGTCGGGCGTGATCTCGATTCCGCAAATGACAACGTCGTAAAGCCCGCGACCGAGACCCGGGATCAATCCATCCCAATCATTCTGCACGAATTCTGGCGTGCGACCCATCTCGCGAGCCAGCGCCGTGATGATTTCGTATTCGAACCCGGTAAGTTTGTCGTTCGGCCCGTAAAACGCGAACGGCGCGTTGCTGTCCGGATCCGCCGCCCAACGCAGAACCTTCTCCTGCGCGTGAAGCACTGACACCACGGAGATCACCGCAAGAAATGCGATCCGCCGGACAAGCCGCTCCAATGTTTTCCCCCTCCGTGTCATCCGTGCAATCCGTTGTTCAGATGAATCGACGAAGGAAACGCCGGGTGCGTTCGTCCTTCGGGTTCTCAAAAATTTCATCCTCGTCGGAAACCTCAACGATGTGACCGCCCTCCATAAAAACGATGTAGTCGGACGCGTCGCGCGCGAAACGGATTTCGTGCGTGACCACGATCTGTGTCATGCCTTCGGCATCAAGGTCGCGCATTACCTGGAGCACCTCGTCCACAAGCTCAGGATCGAGCGCGGATGTCGGCTCATCGTACAGCATCACCTGCGGATTCATCGCGAGGGCCCGGGCAATCGCGGCACGCTGTTGCTGGCCACCGGAAAGCGTTGCCGGGTACCGGTCGCGCAAGTCGGCCAACCCGACTTTTTCCAGCAGCCGCAGACCGTTGGCCTCCGCTTCGTCGTGCGATGCCCGCTTCAGCACCGTCGGAGCGAGCATCAGGTTTTCCAGGATCGTCTTGTGCGGAAACAGATTGAATTGCTGGAAGACCATGCCGACGTGCTGCCGCATCTCGTGGGCGCGTTTCTTCACGTCAACCGGCGGCGGCTGATCGGGCGTGCCACAATCAATCGTCACCCCCGCGATGGCGATGCGCCCGGCATCCGGGATTTCCAAAAAGTTCAGGCACCGTAAAAATGTCGATTTGCCGCAACCCGAAGGGCCAATGATCGAAACCAGATCGCCCTCCTCGACGGTCAGGCTGATGCCTTTGAGAATTTCGACCTCGTCAAAGCTCTTGCGCAGCTCGTTCACACACAAAAGGGGCTCGGATTCGACGGTCATCTTCGCTCGCAAAAGTCATCGCCCATTGCATCCAACCGCAACGCCACGAAAATGACAGTTCCGTAACAATTGCCCTTATGCACCATCAGCCCCGTGAACCTTCGATCCGCCCGCAGACCGTTGGAAGTCCCTTGGCGTCGTATTGGTCAAACGTTTGAACGAGGACGCGAAGTATTGAGACGAGGAAAATCCCAGCTCGAACGCCACATCGGTCACCGAAGCGTCAGGACGGGCCAGCCTTCGCCGGGCTTCCGCGATGCGTTGGCGCAACACAAATTCCGCTGGCGGCATCCCCTGCTCCTGCCGAAAGCGGGTTTTGAACCGAGACGTCGAGAGCTCAGCCAGACGCGCGAGTGTGTCCACCGTCAGTGCTTCCGGTTCGGCAAGGTGCGCTTCAACGTAGGCCAGAACTTTCGCGAATCGGGTGTCCGAAATGTTCAAAAAAGCGCTTCGAGCGGCAACGATGGCCAGCAGAAACCCGATCAGGTGATTTGATATCGTCACTCCCGACAACGCGTGCTGGGGCGAACGCACCGTGCGCAGGATCGTGTCCTGATGTTTTTTCAAATCTGGAGTTCCCGGGAAATGTCGACGGGAATTTTGCGTGAGCGATCTCCAGAGTACTTTGCTCTGAGCAACAGACAACCCGATCAACGAACCGCTCGTCTGGGACGGATCGAGCACGGTCATCCAGTAGAGCAGACCTTTCTCCTCAGGGTTTCCTCCAGAGCCGTGGGACTCATCGGGAAACGTCATAAAAATGTCGCCACCCTGCAGGTGAAATTTTTCGCCGCCGACCGAGTACGTTTGGCGACCACGAACGAGTAAGCAAATTTCGATCGCTCCGGGATGGCTGTGATCCTCCAACGCGTAGTTGGCGTGGCTGTAATCGTAGCGGCCAAGCATTGGCACCGACTTGATCCCGTGCGGGCGAAGGTCAACAACCGTGCGCTTCCACGCGGACTGGAGGGCCGATACCGCCATGTTCGAAAACGTACTGCGATTCAATGTTGGAAGCAATATCGCACCTCGGGGCTGTAGGTTTTCCTCATGTCCAACCGACCCGTTCTCCAGCCGGAACCTCCGTTGAAAGAATTCACCGAGTCCGTGCGCCGGAATCAGGCGATTTGCTGGTACCGTACCAAACTCCCGTCAGGCGCACTCAAGGCGCTTCACGAAAAGAGCGATTTTAAAGCCAGCGTTCAAACGCTGGGATATCTGGGTCTTCAGGTTGTTGCGGCCGGATCCGCGTGGGTTTCGTTCCATCACGGTCCGTGGTGGGCAACCGTTGGCTTTGTTTTTTGCTACGGCATGGTGTCTGCGTTCTTGATCAATGCGGTGCACGAACTTGGGCACGGCACGGTTTTCAAAACTCGATGGCTTAACACATTTTTCTGCCGCATTTTCGCCTTTCTCGGGTGGATCAATCACGAGCTGTTTCAATCCAGCCACATTCGACATCACCGCTACACGCTCCATCCGCCCGACGATCTCGAAGTCGTTCTGCCGGTGAAAATGATGTTCTGGCACGTACTAAAATCCGGGTTGGTCGATCCCTTCGCTTTTTTCCGAACTCTCGGCGACACCGTGCGGATCGCCCGCGGCCAGTTTCGGGGGGAGTGGGAATTGACGCTCTATCCAGAGTCGGACCCCGCGCGGCGCCGGGTGCCGGTTCGCTGGGCGCGTACGATCCTGATCGGCCATCTCGCGATCGTTGTCCTCTCTTTTGCCACCGGACAATGGATCATTCCGCTAATGACCTGTGGACCTCGAGTTTACGGGACGTGGCTGTTCTTTCTCTGTAACAACACACAACATATCGGTCTGAAAGATAATGTCAGTGACTTCCGACTTTGCTGCCGCACCTACACCCTCTGCCCTGCACTGCGTTTTCTATATTGGCAGATGAACTACCACATCGAACACCACATGTATGCCGCCGTCCCCTGCTACAATCTTGGCCGGCTCCACGTACTGATCCGCCACGACCTGCCCCCCACTCCGTCCGGACTGGTCGGCGTCTGGCGGGATATCAACGCCATCCTGCGTGAGCAAGCCCGTAACCCCGCCTACCAGCATGAACCTCGCTTGCCGGAAGCGCGGCACAAGACCGCTGACAAGTCACCGCATTGACGCGGCTATCGCCGATTGTTCGATGAAAAGATCGATCTGCTGGCCGACGTAAACGGGCCGGTCACCGGTTGGGCGGAATTTGTAAATGGCCTGCAGGACGCGGGTGTCGACGCGCTCGGAGCTGGCTCCCGTGAGGCTTTTTTTGGGAACGACGAACGGTTCGATTCGGACAAATTCCAACGCGATCGGCGAGGTCGCATCACCCTTGAGAAATCCGAATGCCTTCGCACCAGATTCCAGTCGGGGAGCGACCTGTTCGTCGACTTCGGCCCGCACCTGGACTTCTTCGATTGCACCCAGGACAACGGGAGGATTGTCGGGGTCCGGCGATAAATACTCTCCGGCGCGGGTATTGACCTGAAGAATGCTCCCATCGCGCGGCGCCCGGACGGTGAGGCGATCGATCAATGCCTGGGTCTCGGCCACGGCTGCACGAGCAGCACGGAGCTCAGCTTCCGCGACCCGTTTGGCGTTGCGGGCGTTTTCAAAATCCTGCTCGGACGCGACGGCCGTCTTTCGCAAGGTGAGCTGACGCGCAAACAGGTCGTCGGAATCCGCGAGACGGGCTTCGCGAACGGCGACCTCCGCGCGCTGAGGGCCGAGCCTGGCCTGGAGTTCGGTGTCATCGAGCTGGAAGAGCGGATCACCGGAGCGCACGCGGTCCCAGACTTTGACAACGACCCTGTCCACGAGGCCGGAAACCGGTGCTCCGATGCGGGTGTTTTCGTCGAGAGCTTCGATCAATCCCGTCGCGCCAAGGGACGTGGCGAACGGCTTCTCCGGGGGCGCTACGGGAACAGCTGGCTGCGGTTTTGGCGAATTGACATTGACCACAATCACGGCCGCTGCGGCCAGGCCAGCCAGCGCGATGCCAATGGTGAGAGTCGAGATTTTCATAGGTTGTGGGCGGCGGCGATTTCTCCACGGTTGGCGAGGACGCGCCCGATCCGGCCGTCCTCCATTTCGGCCATTCGGTCGGCATACCCGTAGATCCGGTGGTCGTGCGTCACGATGATGACCGTGCGCGACCGATCCGCCGCAGAATCCCGGAGCAGCTCCATGACGTGGTGGCCCGTTTTGGAGTCGAGGGCCGAGGTCGGCTCGTCGCAAATCAGGAGATCGGGCTCATGCACAAGAGCCCGGGCGATGGCGACCCGCTGCTGCTGGCCACCCGAAAGGCGGCTTGGATATTCTGCCGTCTTTGCACCCAGACCGACTTTGTCGAGAAGCTCGCGCGCGCGGTCGTGAGCCTCCCGGGCCGGTCGGCGAAGGATGATCAACGGCACGGCCACATTTTGCGCCAGGGTCAACGTCGGGATGAGGTTGAACGACTGGAAAATGAAACCGACACGGCGCGCGCGAAATCGCGTCAGGTGCGGTTCGCCGAGTTCGTCGAGCCGCTCACCCAGCACACCGATGGTCCCCGCGTCGGCCGAAAGCGTTCCGCACAGAATGGAGAGCAAGGTCGTCTTCCCGCAGCCCGACGGACCAATGAGAAAAAGGATTTGTCCGGCAAATGCCTGGAAATCGACCGCTTTGAGGACCTGCGTCGTCGTGTCGCCGTTGACGAACGATTTCTCGACCTGCTCGAGCTGAACGGAAGCAGTCATCCCCGGAAGACAATTGCGGGTTCAAGCCGCACAACGTTACGAACCGCCAGCATTGCGGAAAACAGGCAGATCAGCAGGACCGCTCCGAGCGCAACCAACGGGACGGGCCAGAGCAGCAGCAACGGCGCGCGGCCCGGGGGAATGATGAAAAACACAAGACTGATCACGCCGATGCCAACTCCATATCCCACCAGCCCGACCGAGCCTGCCTGCGCGAGGATCATGCGAACGAGTGTCTGATTCTCCGTTCCCATCGCTTTCAGCGCCCCGAGGTAACGCGTGTTCTCCGCCACGAAGGTGTAAAATGTCTGACCGGATATGACCGTTCCAACCAGAAATCCGACCCCCACGATCAGGCCGACTACCAGTGGAATCGGGCTGTTTTCCAGCGTCCAGAGCACCGTCGACATCCGAAATTGATCCTCGGTCCGCGCCCGCAAACCGGTTGCCTCTTCGATGGCAGCGGTTACCGACGTTACTGGCGTGCCACGGTCCGGAATCACAAGAATGAAACTCAGCATTTTCCGCTGGCCCGGCGAATATTGCACCGCTCGATCATACGTCGTGAACACGTACGATCCGCCGCCCAGTGCAGCCGTCGCTTTACAAATCCCCACGACCCGTGCGGTCCGGTCGTTCATTTCGAATTCGTCTCCCACCATCAGCGGCCGCCGATGATCGCTGCTCAGCAGGGTCGTCCCGCGTTCGTCGAGGATCACCGAATCCGGTGCCCGCAGATCTTCAATCCGGCCTGCCACCAATTCGGTCGGCGCGCCCATGAACGTCGTTGCATCCAGACCAACCACACTCACCTGCTTCGCAAGAGAATGCTCGATGACCCGCGCCTGGGCCGATCCGACAAACAGCGGTGCGGCCCACGCCACCCCGGGAACGGATCGCACCCGCGAGATGTCGGTGTCGCGCAGCGGCTGATTGTCTGCGACCTGAGCGACAATCGGATCCGTGACCCAAATCGGACTCCGGATGTTATCGAGGGTCGCATAGGAAAAGCTGAGCAGTCCGCAGAACAACGCCATCCCTTGGATCATCAGAATCGTCGCAAACGCGATTCCGCTGACCAGCATGAGGTATTTGCCCTTCGCACCGAAAAGCATCGTGAAAGCAATGCCGATCACAGCGGAGGCCCTCCGGTTTCCATTCCCGCCGTGGCGAATGCCAGCAGCTCTTCGTAGGCCTTCGAACCTTTCAGCGGCCGGAACGGAACCTTGATCGGATCATTCGAGGCTACCAGGAACAACAGGCTGCCCGCCGTGAACTGCATTCGGGTGAATGTCTGCTCCCGCGACAAATGCGGCGCGCTCCGCATCATTTCTTTCACAAATCGCGCCATGATCGCGCCGTTCTCCCGCGCCACCACCTCGCGCAGAAATGGCGGCGGCGTCAGAAGATTCCGGGCCAGTAAATCCCGGAAATGCGGACGGCGTTGTGTCATGCAAAATGCCGGCCACAAAATCGCGTGCAACACCTCCCGCACCGGCAATACCCCCCCACCCCACTTCTCAGCCGCTTCCTCCAGGAGTTTGTCCCGCTCGACATTCACTTCGCGAAACCGCCGCGCGAACGCTTCCGCGTAAAGGGCCTCCTTCGTCTCGAAATGATAATTCACCGCCGCCAGATTCACCGCCGCATCGGCGGCCAGCGCCCTCAGCGACGTGCCGTCGTAACCGAGTTCGGCAAACAATCGCTCCGCCACATCCAGCAAACGCGCCCGCGTCTGCTCGCCACTCACATTTCGATTCAGTTCAGCCGCCACGCTGTATTTCAAACATACGTTTGATTACTTGTCAAGACGGACGCTTCGCTCGATCGGTTCCCGGCCCCTCGCGGTGGAAACGGGACGGGGGGAATTTCCAACCGGTTCCGCAGAACGCGGTCGGCAAGGTTAGCGAGAGGTGCTTCCGACGCGGCGGGTTCCCTGCGTTACGCTTCGTTCCGCTGCGCCCAGTCGGCGCACGCTGCCTCCGTCAATTCGACCCGACTCATCGTGACCGCTCGTCCCCCCAGACGGATCCGGTTACCGCGCACCGCCACCCGCACAACACCTCCGCGAGCGCTTTCCTGAAATGCAGTAAATTCGTTACGTCCAAGCCGCTCGCGCCAATACGGCCCCAGCGCGCAATGGGCTGAGCCCGTCACCGGATCTTCGTTTATGCCCGCACGCGGAGCGAAAAAGCGCGACACGAAGTCGTAACCCGATCCCGATTCGCCGGGTGCAGTGATGATCACTCCTCGCGCATCAATTGTCGTGAGACGGGCAAAATCCGGTTGTGCGAACCGCACCTCGATCGCGGTTGGGACTTCGACGAGCATGTCAAAAATTGATTTTGCCACCCGCACCGGCGTCACGCCCAGGGCTTTGGCCAATCCCTCAGGCACCTCCACTTCGTCCACGGACAGCGCGGGAAAATCCATCTCGATCCACTTCCCGTCCTTCCGGCAAATCAACCAACCGCTTAACGTGTCGAAACGCGCCTCGTCGTCCGCGCGCAGCGTCCCGATTTCCCACAACACGTGGGCCGCCGCAAGAGTCGCATGGCCACACAGCCGCACTTCCGTCGTGGGGGTGAACCATCGCAACGCAAACCCATCGACCACCGGATGCAGAAACGCCGTCTCCGAAAGATTCATCTCGCGCGCGATGCGTCCCATCCAGCCCTCGGCCGCCGGCTTCGGCAGCAGGCATATCGCCGCCGGATTCCCCGCAAACGGTTGATCGGAAAATGCGTCGACCACGTGCAAAATAACGTCCGTCGCGCTCATGGACGCCCCTCCACCCGGATCTCGGTTCGCACCGAGTTGGCGATAAAACATTCTGCGTGCGCCGCCGCGTGCAGTCCGTCGATATCCGCCGCCGACGGCACGCGTTCTCCGTGCCACTCGATCTTCGGGCGCAAGGTCACTGTGCTCACCCACTTGTGGCCGTCAGAATTTTTCGCCATCACGCCCTCGGCAGTATCCTCGTAACTTCGGATGGCGAACCCCGCTTTCGAGGCCAGCCAGAGGAACGTGAGCATATGACAACTGGACAGGCTGGCGACAAAGGCCTCTTCCGGATCGACGTTCGCGGCGTTTGACCACGGTGCGGGGACGACGTCCGGCGAAGGCGAAGCCGCCACCTCGACACCCCCGTCAAATCGCCACACGTGCTCCCGCGAATACCGCCCAGCGAAGAATTCCTCCGTAGGCCGACTCCAATAAACAACCGCCGTGTGCAATGACATCGCGCAAAGAAAACATCGTTGGATCCGGAAGAAAATCCCGTTGTCACTGCCTTCGCGCCGCCGTTTGGGAGTTCACTCTCCCGATTCTTTGAACCGGAAATTACGGGCTCTCCGACGCGGACGATCGATGTTCCGCGTTTGTCGTCAAATCTTCGAGTTTCCCGGTTTCACGTCTCCATAATGCTTGCGAGGCAGGCGAATTGTGAACGTCGTTCCTTCACTCGCGGTCGAAACGACCTCCACGGTGCCTCCGTGAGCGGCGACGATTTCCCGCACAATGTAAAGGCCCAGCCCGATGCTTCCCGTGACCTGCGGATCGTTCTCTCCCAGCCTTGCGTAGCGCATCAGCGGATCAAAGATCGTCATAATCTTGTCCGCCGGAATCTGATGCCCTTCGTTTTTTACGCTGAAGGCAACGTTTGAACCTTCTGAAGCGGCCGCGAGTTCGACCGATCCTTCGGCCGTTCCGTGCTGAAATGCGTTGCCCATCAAGTTGGAAATGGCCTGGCGGAGCCGGACCGCATCCCATTCGCCCGTCAGGTCGCCGTTGGGGCGAAAAAGAATTTCCCGCTGCGGGTGCGCGATGCGGAATCCCTCTAAAACTTCGCGGCAGATTTCCTGCAGATCAACCGGCTCGAGCGTCAGCGGCATCGTGCCACCGAGCCGCGTCGACGCGAAGTCGATCAGATCCGTAATCAACCTGGTGATCTCCTGCGTATTCCTCGTGATCCCCGTCAACGCCTGGACGGACACCGGGTCCGGCATCTTCATGGAGAGGAGAGCCGCGGAAATTCCGATGGAGTTCAAAGGATTGCGCATGTCGTGGCTCAGGATTGCCAGGAACATGAGGCGGGATTGGTCGATGCGCCTGCTGTAGGTATCGACGGCCGTAGCCAGCGATTGATCCATCGATTCGTTGAACCGCGAGATATCTTCGAGGTCGTCGGCATCCGGTTCCGATATCGTGTTACCCCAAAGGCGCAGCACGCTGCTTCGCAGAGCGCGGTATTCGGAGACGACTTCCATGATGTCAAATCCCAACCCGACGCGTTCCCCGCCATGGAGAGCCGAAGCATTGTCGAGTTGATCACTCTCCGTGGTGTCAGCGCCGCCGTGGCCTTTCGACTTGCTTGTCTGCTGCGCCGAGCTCTGGTCGACCTGCATATCCTTCGCGGTTGCCCGAAGGATCATCTCGGCGTGGTCGCGCAGGGCGAGATCGGACTTGTTTGCCCCGGATTCGAGACTGCCCGCAAACTTCACCCATTCGGCGAGAATGACGTTCACGTTCGCGAGAATGAAGGGCGCAAGGCGCATCTTTGGGTCGTTTGAACTGGCCATTATTTTTTGGTCTTTATCACCAGGAAAAGACGGCGATGCCGGGTTTTTCGGACCTGGCGGGTGGCTCAAGGCGCGGGATCCGCTGCGGTCGCGGAGAAAGTCGTTAGCGGAGGGATCAAGCCATCCAGTGTAGCTTCATCCTGTTGAAAGGGCATTACATTATGCCTGACCCTACGAAAGCGACTGCCTCGCAAAAAATCCCGCGTAATTGACGGGCGTGACGTCGCCGGATAATTCCTGCGAATGCATTGCATCGAACGGACGCGTCTTCTGTTGATTGGGATCCTGGTTTCGGTCGTGGTTTTCGGAATTGGCGGTGCATCGGCGGAAATTCCGACCGGGGCCAGCGCAAACCTCGTGATCGGCCAGCCGAATTTTCTTTCAAACGCGGCGGGTCGCAACGCCAGCACGCTGGCGGCTCCGGTGTCCGTGGCGGTGGATCCCACCACCGGCAAGGTGTTTGTCGCGGACAACGGCAACAACCGCATCCTTCGTTATGGTTCGGCGAGCAGCCTGCTCAACGGAGCCGCGGCGGACCTCGTCATCGGGCAGGCCAATTTTACCTCGGGTGCTATCAATCGCGGCGGAGCGGTGAACCGCAATACGATCAATCAACCCCGCGGCATTTTTGTGGACACGGCAGGCAATCTTTGGATCGCCGACGGGGGCAACAACCGGGTGTTGATGTTTCGCGGCGCGTCAAATCTCACGGGCGATCCGCTTGCCGACCTGGTCCTTGGGCAGACGAACTTTACGACGAACTCCAGCATCACCGATCCGACCTTCCAGATGGATTTTCCCGAAGGCGTCTGGATCGACGCAGCCGGTCGGCTTTGGGTGCCTGGCAATAACAACCACCGCGTGCTGCGCTTCGACAACGCCGCCAATCTGGCGAACGGTGCTCCCGCGAATGCCGTTCTCGGTCAGCCCGATTTTAACGGGACCGCTCCGGCCCTTTCCGCCACCGGTCTTGATAATCCCTACGGATCCAGCGTGGACGCCGCCGGCACACTCTGGATCACGGACCAGGCCAATAATCGCGTGTTGGGCTACAGCAACGCGGCGGGACTTCCGAACGGCGCACCCGCCGACCGTGTTTTTGGCCAGGCAGCGTTCACCACCAACGGCGCGGGCACGTCGGCGACAACCTTATCGGGGCCGCGCTCGGCGCAGGTCGATGCCTCCGGCACGCTCTGGGTTTTTGATTCCAGCAACAACCGGGTGCTCGGTTACCGGAACGTGGCGGCAAAAATCAACGGCGCTTCCGCGGACATCGTTGTGGGTCAGGCTAGTTTTAATTCCAGCGTTGGCGGCCTTGGTGCGGATCGATTGAGCCTCGGTGGCACGGCATTCTTGTTCGTCGAACCCAACGGTGATCTGTGGGTCACGGACCGCGGCAATAATCGCGTGCTGCGTTTCAGCCCCGCAAACCCGGATACGACGCCGCCCGTGTTAAAAATCAAAGGCCGCAAAAAGATCAAGAGCAGCCGGGCGAAAATTGTCCTGCGCGGAACCGCCAGTGACGCCGAGGGCATTCTACGCATCGAAGGCAAAGCCAGTTCGGGTGCCAAAATCAAAAAAATTCGTGGCACCACCGCGTGGCGGGCCATCGTGACGATCCCGGCTGAGAAACCGCGGGCCAAGGTGACCCTCACCGCCGTGGATCAAGCCGGAAATCGCTCACGCCCCGCTCGAGTGACCATCGTGCGTCCGTAATCGCAGACCCCGCCGGGCGCGGTTCGGCCAGTCATTGACTTGATCCCGCGAGCTTCTATTTTCTCAGTCTCGGCGGCCCGCCGGATTCCATTTTCCATGACGCGCGTCCTCTTCATTTGCACTGGCAACATCTGCCGCAGCCCGATGGCGGAGGGGCTTTTCCGCCAGTTGGTTCGTGACCGGGGCAACGTTGAAGTGCTTTCCGCTGGCGTGAGTGCCGGGCGCGGTCAGGCTCCGAGCCGCGACGCTGTTCGCGTGCTGGCCAGCGAGGAGGGCGTGGACATTTCTCGGCAGCGCAGCCAACCCGTCACCGAAGATCTCATCGACCAGGCGTCGTTCATCTTCGCCATGACGCGCGATCACCGCCGCCAGTTGGAGATGTTGTTTCCCAATTCCGCCGGCAAGATTCATCTCTTGCGCGAATTCGAACGCAACGGCCTCGATGTGCCCGACCCCATTGGCCAGGGCCCCGAAGTTTACGCGCGCTGCAAAGACACGATCAAACGCGCGCTGCCATCCATCCTCAAATTTATCGACCAATCACCCGCCATGACTTCCACCACGATCCGCCCGTCCACCGACGCCATCACCCACATCGAATCCATCGATCCTGAAGTCGCCGAGGCGATTCGCGCCGAAGGTCAGCGGCAAACCGAACACATCGAGTTGATCGCCTCGGAAAATTACACGAGCCGCGCGGTGATGGAGGCCCAGGGATCGTGCCTGACGAACAAATACGCCGAGGGTTACCCCGGCCGCCGCTGGTACGGTGGGTGTGAACACGTCGACGTCGTCGAGGCTCTCGCGATTGATCGCGCGAAACGGCTTTTTGAAGCTGATCACGCCAACGTCCAGCCCCACAGCGGCTCCCAAGCAAATACCGCCGTGTATTTCAGCGTGCTCTCACCCGGCGATCGGATCCTCACGATGGACCTTGCCCACGGCGGTCACCTCACCCACGGCCACAAGGCAAATTTTTCCGGCAAACTTTACGAGGTCACCCACTACGGCGTGAGTGCGGAGACGGGAATGATCGATTACGAAGCCCTCGCGAAAACGGCTGAGGAAACGAAACCGAAAATGATCACCGCCGGAGCGTCCGCGTATCCGCGTATCATCGATTTCCCCCGCATGCGCGAAATCGCTGACTCCGTAGGTGCCTACCTCTTTGTGGACATGGCGCACATCGCAGGGCTCGTCGCCGGTGGCGCACATCCAACACCGGTCCCTTACGCGGATTTTGTCACCACGACGACGCACAAAAGCCTGCGCGGTCCACGAGCCGGGCTGATTCTTTGCAAAGAGCAGTTCGCCAAAAAGATCGACTCGCTCGTGTTCCCGGGAATTCAGGGCGGTCCGCTGATGCACGTGATCGCGGCGAAGGCGATCTGCCTGCACGAGGCGCTGCAGCCTGCGTTCAAGGACTACGCACGCCAGATCGTTTCCAATGCCAAGGCGCTCGCTGCCCGGCTGAATATGCTCGGCTACCCGATCACCTCCGGCGGCACCGACAATCACGTCATGCTGGTCGACCTGCGGCCCCGCGGCCTCAACGGAGCCGAAGCGTCAATCGTGCTCGATAAAGCCGCCATCACGGTCAATAAAAACGCGATTCCCTTCGACACCGAGCCAATCTCAAAAACGGGCGGCATCCGCATCGGGACGCCGGCGATGACAACTCGCGGCATGAAAGAGGAGGAAATGATGGAAATCGCTGACCTCATCCACGCCGCCCTCGAAGCCCGTAACGACGAGGGGGAACTCGCCACCCTGCGTCGAAAGGTCACCGCCTTCACCGCCCAATTCCCCCTGCCGTCCTGACGCGCGGAGATCTCGAGCAAGAACTCGAATCGCCACCGGATCCCGTTTTCTAATTGCTGTAAACGGGGCCGGTGTAGTCGGTGAATTTATAGCCGGTTCGCTCCGTGATTTCCCGCTGCGCCGCCTCGACGAGCTGAAACATCGACCGGCTGAACCGTCCGAGCGATTGCATCGGATCATTCCGCCCCGCCTGTGGCCCGCGAGATGCCGCCAGCAAGAGTAGCAGCCGTTGTTTCTCGGTACACACCCAATAAGGAATGCCCGCAAAGCCGGCCTCACGTTTGACGCGATAAAGGAGGTCGCGCACGTCATCGTTGCCGTCGGCAAACCGCCCCATCGCGACGACGACCCATCCCAATTCCACGACATCCAATGAAGCCGCATCAGGAAGTTTTGGAATCACGGATCGCTCCGATTTTTCACCCGAAGGCGGGACAACTTGCGACGTGAGCCTCGACAACAACTCGTCGATGCGGGCGGTCGCGTCTGCCTGCACGAACGTGTAAGTCTCGCCAAAAAATTCAGCGACGGGAGCGGGATCGGCGTGGTCCTCGGCCGCAAGTGCGGAGCCCACGAAACTGGCGAGGACAACAACCGTAAGAATCATCGATCTCGTCAGGATGGGATCGATCATCGGATGGTGTTTTTGGTGAGGTGCCTACGCAATCATTCCCGGTTTCGCCAGGGTGAGGGCGGCGTAGCCGGTGAGCAGTTCGGGGTCGAGTGGGGCGCAGCGGAAGGCCACGTAGCCGTCCGGGCGCACCATCGTGGCACCGCACCATTCCATGGCGAACGCGAGGTGAGCGGATCCGTCGCTGTCGAGCAACCAATCGCCGTCCGACGGGCTTTCGCCGCCCCGCCAGATTCGCACGCACCGGACCGAGTCGCCCGCGAGTTTGATTGCCAGGGCTTCGTATTCGTCGAGGGCATCGCGGTCCTCGCGCCGCGCCTTCGGTCCGGAAAATAGAAGCAGCGAGTGCGGCCCTCCGGAGAGGAGCGCGAACAACGAAAGCGTGCGGCCTTCGGTCTCGGAATAAACCTTCACGTCGCGAAACCGGGTGCCCGGAGGAAATCCGTGGGACCGCCAGTCTTCGTGCCACGAGCCGTCGGTGTCGAGGATCGGGCTTTCGCCGTAAGTGATTCCCAGGCCCGAAAGATCGTGGGCCATGCTTTCCTGAAACCCCTCGGTGACGCCCGCCACGCGAACTGCGGTATTCCGCACAAACCGCGCGAGCGGATTTTTGAGCAGACTGATTTTTGTCCGACTCGCGGCTTCCTTCAAAACCAGGTCGGCGACGGGTGAACGTTCGGCGTGGTAGCTCGCCAGCAATGCCTCCCCGTCTCCGCGGCCGCGGGCAAGCAAGCCGAGTTTCCAGCCAAGATTTGCGGCGTCCTGAATCCCGGTATTCATGCCCTGGCCGCCCGCCGGGCTGTGGATATGAGCGGCGTCGCCGACCAGCATTACCGGGCCCTGCCGGAAACTTTCGACCTTGCGCTCGTGAATCCGGAAGGCCGCCAGCCATTGCGGGTCGCTGAGTTTCCAATCCTTGTAACCGTGATTCGCCAGGTGGGCGTGCATCTCCTCGATCGACGGGTCGCCTTCAGACCACTCCGAGCCGCGGCGGTTGGCGATCACGCGCCACAGTCCCGGGACAACGGGAAAGATCGCGAGAATTCCTTTTGCCGACCAGTCGAGAACCACTTCGCCAGGGACGAGGTCTGCGCCTTCGATGCACGCGTCGCACAACGCAAACGTCTCCTCAATTTGGTAGCCGTGAAAATCGATGTCCAGCCCGTGGCGAACGGCACTGTGCGCGCCGTCGCAGCCGGCGAGCCAGCGTGACGTGACAATTTCTTCCCGGCCGTCCCGATCCCTGAGCGTGCTCGTGACGCCGTTCGGCGCAGCCGAAAACTTCACCAATTCGACGCCGCGCTCGACCTTGCCCTCGAGAGAAATCAGATGCTCGGTCAGCAAGGACTCCGTGCGCGATTGCGGTAGGAGGATCGGTTGCGGATAGGGCGAGTCGATCCCGTGGGACGGCTCGACGCTGGCAAGTTCTTTGCCATCGGACTGGATCCGCATCGCCTGAACGGGAATGGCGGCGTCGGTAAATGCCTCCACACATCCCATGCCCGCGAGGGATTCCAGCGCCGAACTCCACAACGCCAGCGCTTTGGATTTCCCGGATGACTCGGCCAGCTTTTCCACGACACGCGCCCGCGCTCCGTGACGTGCGCATTCAATGGCGAGCGAAAGGCCCACCGGCCCCGCTCCGACGATGAGAACGTCCACAGCTTTATCCGGCATGACCGCGATCATGTTCGACGGCGGGATCACCGGCAAGCCGCGAGCCTGGGCGTCACTCCGCGGTCAATGCCTGCTCGAGGCGATCCACGCGAACGCTCAGCTCGCTGGCTTCGGACGATCGCTGTTTTTCCACCTGGGTGGTCAGGGCCGTCACCGTGTCGCGCATCTGGCCGAGGGCGATGCCGCGGAGTAGACCCGCCGCCTGCGAGGACGGCTCGACGAGATTGGTGTAGCGCAATATCGATCCGTCTCCATGCGCTTCGACCGCAAAACTTCCCTCGCTCGACTTGATGCTGGTCGCGCGCAACACCCGCCAATCGACCTGATATCTGCCCGCTTTCCGGCTGAGCGTATTGCGAGCGGTGTAAACTTCGTCCGCAAATACCGGCACCGCGACCTCGTAGTCGACGTCGTGAATGAGCGGATTGACCAGACGCGAGACCTTGGATTTCGTGCAATTTGGAACGAAACGAACGGCATTGTCGTAATCGAAAAACACCGCCATCAGTTCCTCCGGCTTTGCCTTTACGGTCTGGTAAATCTGAACTCGCGGCCATGGTTTGCCGTCCACGTCCTGCGTGATCATGACCTGTCCGCCCTTTCGGACCTGGGCTGCATCGGCGGGGCTCAGATCACTCAACAGGCTGCCCGCGAGCGCCATCGTTGTGCCAGCCAACGTGGACAAACCAGCCCACATCCAACCGCGAACGTGACGAATCATCGGATCGCAATGAAAATTCTCCGCCCGCGGGATGGCAACGAATTTTTCGAAACAATTTCGGTCCGATCCAGGAAAATCCGCCCGAAACTGGCCAGTCCGGACGAATTCCGTTACACCTGCCCAAGGAACCAAAAACGATGACACCACTGCACATGACATTGACCGACGAACAAAAAACCGCCGTTGCCGCATGGATCGAGGCGGGTGCCGGCATCTCCGACGTCCAAAAGCGGCTCCTCGAGGACTTTCAGATCTCTCTCACCTACATGGACACCCGCTTCCTCGTGGATGACCTCAAGCTCGCGCTCAAGGAGTTGGAGGAACCCGAACCGCCCGTGACCAAGTCGCCGCTTTCTGAAGAGGAATCTCTGCCGGTGGATGAGATTCTCCCGCCAGCCGGTGGGACTGGCAGTGTCCGCGTAACGATCGACCAAATCACCCGGCCGAGCGCACTCATCAGCGGCCAGGCCGTGTTTTCCGACGGTCAATCCGCGGAGTGGTATCTCGACCAGATGGGTCGCCTTGGGCTCAACCCGACGACGCCTGGCTACCGGCCGAGCGAGGCGGACGTGATCGCTTTCCAGACCGAGCTCCAGCGACTCGCGAGCGCCCAAGGATTCTAATTTATGATCAGACCTGACGAACCGAATTTGCCCGGTGCGCCCGCGCCGTTTCCGGCCGACGACGAATTTTACCACCCGGGCAGCCCCTTTCCGCAGGGCGCGACCTGGACCGGTGAGGGCGTCAATTTTTCCCTGTTTTCCGAAGGTGCCGAGGCCGTCGAACTCTGCCTGTTTGATCATTCGGAAGACACCACCGAGTCGCGCCGGATCCGCATCCGTGAGCGGACCAACGGCGTCTGGCACGTTCTTGTGCCCGAAGCGCGTCCCGGCCAGCTTTACGGCTACCGGGTTTACGGTCCGTACGAACCCGAGAACGGATTGCGTTTCAACCCAAACAAACTCCTGCTCGACCCATACGCGAAGGCCATCGGCCGCGAGATCCGATGGGACGACGCGCTTTTTGGCTACACGATCGGGCACGAGGCCGAGGACCTCTCGTTCGACGAACGCGACAGCGCCGCATTTGCGCCACTCGCCATCGTAACGGACGCAGCTTTTGACTGGGAGGGCGACAAATCTCCCGGCACCGCGTGGCACAGCACCGTGATTTACGAGGCGCACGTGAAAGGACTTTCGAAATTGCACCCGGATGTGCCGGAGGAATTGCGAGGCACCTACGCCGGCATTGGTTCACCGGCGATCATTGATCATCTCACCAAACTCGGCGTCACCGCGATCGAGCTGCTGCCGGTGCAATATTTCGCCGACGACCGGCACCTCCAGGAAAAGGGTCTGCACAATTATTGGGGCTACAATACTCTCGGATTTTTCGCGCCACAGCGGACCTACGCGGCAAGCCAGAGCCACCCGGCGGACGTGGTGAATGAATTTCGCGAAATGGTGAAAGCGCTGCATCGGGCGGGCATCGAGGTGATCCTCGACGTGGTTTACAACCACACCGCCGAAGGCAATGAACGGGGCCCCACCCTCTCGTTCCGCGGAATCGACAACCTCTCCTACTACCGGATCGTCAAGGGCAAGGGGCGCTACTACATGGATTTCACGGGCTGCGGCAACACGCTGAACATGGTGCACCCACACAGCCTCCAGAGGCTCATGGACAGCCTGCGGTATTGGGTCACCGATATGCACGTCGATGGATTCCGCTTCGACCTTGCCAGCGCGCTCGCCCGCGAGTTGCACGAGGTCGACCAACTCGGCGCGTTTTTCGACACAATTTACCAGGACCCCACCCTCGCTACGGTCAAACTGATCGCCGAACCGTGGGACCTCGGCGACGGCGGTTATCAGGTCGGGAATTTTCCGATCAATTGGACTGAATGGAACGGGAAATACCGCGACTCGATCCGCAAATATTGGAAGGGCGAAATGGGCATGCATTCCGAAATTGCCCACCGCCTCGCCGGGAGCGCCGATCTCTACGAAGGCAGCGGCCGCCTGCCTTCCGCGAGCATCAACTTTATCACCGCCCATGACGGATTCACGCTGCACGACCTCGTCAGCTACAACGAAAAACACAACGAAGCCAACGGCGAGGACAATCGAGACGGGGCGAACGACAACGAGAGCTGGAATTGCGGTGCCGAAGGTCCGACCGATGATCCCGCGATCAATGATCTCCGCGAACGCCAGAAACGGAATTTGCTCGCCACTCTCCTGCTCTCGCAAGGCGTGCCGATGCTCTGCGCCGGAGACGAAATCGGCCGCACCCAGGGCGGCAACAACAACGGGTATTGCCAGGATACGGAGATTTCCTGGCACGACTGGGAGCTCGACGACGCCCAGCGCTCGCTTCTCGATTTTACGTCGCGCCTCATCCATTACCGGCGCGGCCATCCCAATTTTCATCGCCACAGCTTCTTCGAGAGCGATCCGGCGGCGGCCCCGCACAAGGAGAATATCCGCTGGATTCGCGCGGACGGTGAGCCAATGAGCGACTCCGATTGGGACAACGGCGGCTGGATGCGCACTCTGGGAATGATGCTGCCCGGCAATGCTCCTGAGATTCGCAACACCCTTGGCCGCCCAGTGCGCGACAATGATTACCTCATTCTCCTGAACGCCCACCACGAACCGGTCGATTTCCGCGTGCCCAAGGACGTGCGACGCAAACGCTGGTTCGTCGCGTTCGACACAAACCGTCCGGATCTCGAAACCGGCAAGGAGCGTATCACCGGAGGCAAAGCCCGCCTCGCCGGCCGGTCCCTCGTTGTTCTCGGCCACGCGCGGTAACGCGGAAGCTTCGCTCATCATGGACGCTACTCCGTTGCCATCTTCCGGACATCAATCGCCGTTCCCGTGGACTGCCACCTACCGCCTTCAGCTCCACGGTGGATTTCCGCTGGCGGCCGCCGAGGAGATTTTGCCATATCTCGCGCGGTTGGGAATCAGCCACGTGTACCTTTCGCCGGTCCTCCAGGCAGCCACCGGCAGCACGCACGGTTACGACGTGGCCGACCCGTCTTTCGTAAGTGAGGAACTCGGCGGAGAATTGGGCTGGACCGCATTTCAACAGTCTGCCCGTGAGCACGGACTCCGGGTCCTGCTCGACATCGTGCCCAATCACATGACCACAGCCACGTCGAATCCGTGGTGGTCCAGCCTGCTTGCCAATGGCCCGTACAGCTCGCACACGCGGTCGTTCGACGTCATGCCATTTGCCATCGCCGAGAAGTGGCTGATCGCGATCTGCACACTGGGTGGTCCGTACGGCAAAGTGATCGCCGCTGGTGACATCACGATCGATCTCAATGGCACGCTGCCGCGCGTTCGTTATTTCGATCAGACGTGGCCGCTCGGTGTTGCGTCGTGGCGGCATTGGATCAGCGTGGTTCCGCCCGAGATGGCGTTCCCACTCGCGGAATTGACGTCATTGCGAAGCCGGTTTTCTCCGGCACCCGACGAAATTTCGCGCTACCGCGAGCTGGCCACGCGGGTCGAGCAGACGATGGCCGGCCTGTTGCGCGACGACGCGGCCCGGCAGCGATTGCAGGACGTCTGTGACGCCATCGCAGCGGATCCCGCCCGGATGCATCAAGTGCTCGAAGATCAATATTACCGCCTGTGTTGGTGGAAACTCGAAGGCGAGATTGTCAATTACCGCCGCTTTTTCAACATCGGCACGCTCGCCGGCGTGTGCGTCGAACGCCCGGAAGTTTTCGAAGCCGCCCATGCCCGCATTGCGCAGATGGTCGCGTCGGACGACGTGGACGGCCTCCGGGTCGATCATCCCGACGGCCTGCGTGACCCCCGTCAGTATTTCGAGCGCCTGCGCGCGTTGCTTCCGGACGGACGGATCTACGCGGAAAAAATCCTCGATGCCGAAGAGGAACTCCCAACCGATTGGCTCATTGATGGCACCGTTGGTTACGAATTCCTCAGCAAGGTGAACCGCCTCTGGATCGACGAACACAAGGCCGATTCGTTCACCGCAGCCTACGCCGACTTCACCGGCCATCCGGTCAATTACCCCGCTCTCGTTCGCGAGAAAAAACTCGAGATTATTGAAGGTCATTTCCGCGCGGATCTCGAACGGCTCACCACCCAGGCCTTGAACATTGCGCAGTCCCGCTGGCAGACGCACGACCTCAGCCGTGTCCAGATGCGCACCGCGCTCAAGTTGCTCACGGCGGCGCTGCCCGTTTATCGCACTTACCTCACCCCGGACGCGCTACCGGCGTCGGCCGTTGACGAAAAAATTGTCGAAGACGCGACCGCCGCCGCACGCACGTTGGCGACGGGCGTCGAATCCGAGGTTTTCGAATTTCTGGAATCCGTGCTCACCAAGGAGCTCAGCGGGTCGCTGGAGGACGACTTCATCGCACGCTGGCAGCAGCTTGCTCCGGCCGTGATGGCCAAGGGGGCCGAAGACACGACATTTTATCTCTACGACCGCCTCGTCTCGTGCAACGAAGTCGGATCCCAACCGTCGCACTTCGGCATCTCGACCGAAAAATTTCACCAATTCCTTTCGCACCTCCATAGCCGCTGGCCCGCAAGCCTGCTGGCGACTTCAACGCACGACAACAAACGCAGCGAAGACGTGCGCGCCCGCATTTCCGTGCTCACCGAGGTCCCGGAGCGTTGGTCCGCAGCCCTCACCCGCTGGTCCATTTTGAATCAGCCATCCTGGCGCGGACGCGAACCTGACCGTCACGCCGAATACCTGCTTTATCAGACTCTTATCGGTGCCTGGCCGATCAGCTTCGATCGTGCGTGGGGTTACATGCTCAAGGCCTGTCGCGAAGCAAAGATTCGCACCTCGTGGCACGAACCAAACGAGGCTTACGAGGAAGGCATTCGCGAATTCACCGAATCCGTCCTCGAATCCCCTGAATTTCTCGCCGAACTGGAGACATTTGTCAGTCCGCTGATCGATCCGGGCCGGGTCAACAGTCTTGCGCAGAGCCTCATCAAAATGACCGCGCCCGGCACGCCCGACTTTTACCAAGGGACCGAGCTCTGGGATCTCAGCCTGGTCGATCCCGACAACCGCCGCCCCGTCAATTTTACCGAACGCACTGAAATCCTCAACCGTGCCGCCACGCTCAATGCCCGCGAAGCCATGGCCGCATGGGACACCGGTCTCACGAAACTTTGGATGATCCACCGCACGCTGGCCGTGCGCCGCAGTCATGCCGCCGCCTTCGGACCCGACGCCGTTTACCAACCCCGCAGTGCCCGCGGATCACGGCTCGGCCACCTGCTCACGTATCAAAGGGGCGATGACGTGCTTGTGATCGTGCCACGATTCACCCTCGCGCTGGGCGATGATTGGGACGACACCGTGATCGGCCTGCCGCAGGGTTCGTGGCGCAATGTTTTCACCGAAGCCGCACTGACCGGTGACGTGAGCCCACTCGAAGTTTTTGGAGATTTCCCGGTCGCCCTGGCCGTGCGCACCGATTGAATTCCATGATGAATCCCTTCCGCGTCTGGGCTCCCAACGCCCAATCCGTCGATCTCGTATTGGAATCCGGCGATCCGCACCCGATGACCGCCGAGGACAGTGGCTGGTGGGCGCTGACTTCCGAAGCCGACGCCACCACGCGTTATCGCTTTCGCATCGACGGTGGCAACCCGATGCCTGATCCCCGCTCGGCCTGGCAACCGGACGGCGTCCACGGTCCGTCGGCCGTCGTGGATCATACGACATTCCCGTGGCACGACGGCGAGTGGTCACCCGCACCGCTGTCACGAGCAGTGATTTACGAATTCCACGTCGGTACGTTCTCCCCGGATGGCACCTATTCGTCCGCGGCGGAAAAGTTGCCGTACCTTCGCGACCTCGGCATCACGCATCTCGAAATGATGCCCATCGCCAGTTTCCCGGGCGCACGAGGCTGGGGCTACGACGGCGTTGCCCTCTTTGCCCCGCACCCGCCCTACGGATCACCCGACGATCTCAAACGATTTATCCAGGCTGCGCATGACCACGGCATCGCCGTGTTGCTCGACGTCGTTTACAATCACCTCGGGCCGGACGGAAATTACCTCGGGCAATACGGACCGTATTTCACCGACCGATACCACACGCCTTGGGGGTCAGCGGTCAACTTCGATGGACCACACAGCGACACGGTGCGCGAATTTTTCATCGATAACGCCCTCCAGTGGTTGCGCGACTATCATTTCGATGGCCTGCGTCTCGACGCAGTTCACGCCATCATCGACGAACGCGCCGTGCATTTCCTCGAGGCTCTCGCGATTCGGGTCGAGGAGCTGGGCGCGGTGCTGGGACGTCATTTCGACCTGATTGCCGAAAGTGATCGCAACGATCCGCGACTGGTGCACAGCCACGGCCGGGGTGGCTACGGCCTGCAGGCGCACTGGATGGACGATTTCCACCACGCGGTGCACGCGTTCTTCACCGGCGAACGAAACAGCTATTTCGCAGGCTTCGGATCGATGGAAGTTTTGGCGAAGGCCTGCCAGCAGGGATACGTTTTTGACGGCCAGTGGTGCCCGTCGCGCCAGCGATCCCACGGACGACCACCGCTGGACGTGCTGCCGCATCAATTGGTCGTCTTTGCGCAAAATCACGACCAAACCGGCAATCGTGCGCTCGGCGAACGCCTCAATCATCTTGTTGATCCCGGCTCACTTCGTGCCATCGCTGCACTCACACTGCTTTCGCCATTCGTGCCGATGCTTTTTCAGGGCGAAGAATGGGGCGCGTCTGCTCCGTTTCTTTATTTCACCGATCACGAGGATCAAAATCTTGCCCGCCTTGTCACCGAAGGTCGTCGTCGCGAATTTTCCGAATTTCATGATCACGTCCAGGATGTGCCCGATCCGCAAGCGCCGGACACATTCACCCGCTCGGCACTCGATTGGGCCGAACTTACCGCCTCTCCCCACTCCGACCTGCTCGCGTGGCACCGTTCCCTCATTGCCGTGCGCGCGGAAATTCCACCCGAGGCCCCAGCCGAAATCGCGTTCGACGAAGGACAACGCTGGTTCACACTCCGGCGCGGTCCCGTGGTCGCGGCTTTCAATTTTTCAGCAGAACCCCAGCCCGTGCCACTGCCACCGGGTGACTGGTCCCCCGCCCTCGTTTGTCCCGACGGCAAGACGGTCATCTCGCGCGCCGGTTGATTCCGCAGTTTTAGCGCAGAGTTAAAAGTCCGGCGGTTTTCCTGAAATGCAGACGAGACGCCTCGTCGCACTCCTCAGTGACCGCCGCCACCGTGGCCATCGCCAAAGAGAAAATTCGTCCAGGATTTCATGCGCAGGAGAATTTTCCGCATGACCGCGAGATGGTGCATGTAGTGCGTGTAAATCGCGACGTCGCCGACGCTTCCAGGCACAATGTGGAACTTCGACAAATCGTCCTCGAAATCGAGTTGCACGATGATCCTGCCTTCTCCCCGAATTTGTTCAGGATCGACCAGAATCCCCGACGGTTGCAGTTGCCCCTGCGGAATGTAAGCACCGGTGCTGACGACGCGGGCTTTGAAAACCCGGCCCGGCACTGCGGTTAAAATCACCTCGGCCTCGGATCCTTCAATGATGCGTTGCGCGCTGTTTTGGAGGAACGCGGCGGCAAACTGCGGGCGTTCCGCGTGCATGAACACGATCACCGGTCGCAGCGGCATTGGCACGGCGTACATGCCAGGGCGGAGAAAGAGCTGGAGCACCACTCCGTCGGTCGGTGCGCGGACGACCGTTTGTTCGAGGTCAAATCGAGCCGTGTCGAGGTCGGACTGGATGCGGGCGACGTCAGTATTGACACCTTCGATGGCGGACGCGGCCTCCAACGAAGCGCGGGTCGCCTCCGCTTCAGCGGCGTCGGCCTCACTGCGTGCCGCAAAAAATCGCTCCTCGGATTGTTTGAACTGCACCTGGGAGATGGCCCCGGTTTCGATGAGTTTCTTTGAGCGGACATAAATGTCCTCTGCCCCGGCCCGCGCAGCGCCAGCTGCCTTGGCGCGATTGCCGGCCGTTGAGGACGCCGCCTTGAGCTGCTCGACCACCTGAAGCGCATCGGCCAGCGCCGCCTCTTTGGCTTTAACCGCATTTTCGTACATCTCGGGTTCGATGCGGAACAACACCTCACCAGCCTTGACCGGCACATTGGGCTGCACGGGCACGTCGATCACCCGACCACTCACCGATGGAACGATTGGCGTGGTCGTGAAATAAAATCGTCCCTGATTACTGAAAGGATGATTGTAGTTCATGCCCAACAGGAGCGCTCCAATGAGTGCCACGCCGCCGAGCACAGCCGTCAGCAGGGTGAAGGCGTTGAGGGGAATCCGGAAAATCTTGAAGATCGCGATTGCGACTCCGGAGTACGTGAGAATGAGAAGAAGTTCCATGGCTCAGCTGGCGGATGGGCCGGTTGGGTTTTCGAGCTTCTGCAGTCTCGCTTCCAATTCCGCGATGCGGGCTTCAGGACTCAGCGGCATTCCGTCGTTGGGAGCTTCCGCTGCTTTCGCAGGCCGACCGCCGTATCCGTGCTCGGGATGATATGCTGATGCCCAAATCCACAAAAATGGCCAGATAGCGTGCAAAGTGAAGAGGCTCACCCACCCGCCGGAATGAATCGCATCCTGGTGGGGATGTCCCCGCTTCTTGGCGATCAGATACGGGATGTCGTGAATCGCGATTAGTCCGTAAGCGAGGCTCAGAATCGCAAAAACAAGCAGGCCAAGGGCGAGATAACTCAGGATGTCCATGGTGGAGGGTCGAAATGGGGGCGGAATCTTGCTGAATCCGGCGGGAAATTTTTTAAGAACGGGCAGCAACCTTAATTGATGAGCAGTCCGGACGGAATGCCGTTCGCTGCGTAACGGTCTGGCTACCGATTTGGATCGCGAATGAAAAGCGGAATTCTTCTCATCCCGTCCAGTTGCCTGAACGTCGTCAGAACCCCGACGAAATCATCAGACTGAAGTTGATCCCCAGCTTCCGCCGATCAGCACAGATTCACGGTAAATTTTTCCTGATTTGACTGCGTCTGTCGCCGCTGCGCTCCGGCTCCTGAGTTCCTCATTCCGATATTGGCATGACGCCTGACTTGGCAACGCGCGGTGTCGCCATTATTCCTCTCCGCTGGTTGTGATCCCGCGAATCGTTGCACACTTGTTATCCCGCTCCCGACTTTGCACGCTCCTCCTTTGCGGAACGGCGCTGCTGACGGTCGGATGCGCTTCGGTGACGGCGACACGCTCAGACGGTTCGCTTCCCGGCGGTTCCAAAACCGCTCCCGACCGCATCTACATCGCCAGTTTTGCCGCGCCCGCGCAGAATCTCCGGGTTGATCGTGACGGAGAGCGCCTTGTGGAATTTCAGCAACAATTTGCCGCAAAACTGCGCGATTCCCTGGCTCAGCAAATCGATCGCAATTTGGTGCCGACGGAGAAATTGATCGGCAGCGCCATTCCACCGCGTTCGAACGCATGGCTCATCGTCGGCCGTTTCGACCGCATCGAACAAGGCAGCCGCGCCTTGCGTGCGCTCGTTGGGTTTGGCCTCGGCGGCACCAAGGTCGATACTACGGCCGTTATCTATGACCTTTCAACGCCCCAGCCCACACCGATCATGTCGATTCAGACCACCGGCGGATCGAATTCCGCACCGGGCACCGTGGTCAATCTCACGGGACTGGTGAGCATTGGGCCGGCCGGGCTCGCCATTGCGGCCGGGACCACTGCGATCACGGGGCTGGGAGGGGTGGCGTTTGGTGCTGGGACTGGCGCGATTCCCGGCCTCAGCGACGACGCCCGCCGTACCGCGCGCGAAATTACCGCCCACCTTTCAACGACATTCTACGAACGTGGCTGGATCCCGGAGCGTCAAGTCATGCGGCCCAAGGAACCGGGCAGCGGCACGATCCGCCTGTCTGAGCCGGGACGACCGGACGAAAACGAATCCTGAGCAACCGAGTTGGGCCCGGCGTCAACCCTTCCGGATCAGGATCACTTTTGCGGGACGCGAGGTGCGGTTGGAAGAATCGCTCGCAAAAAATCTGACCGGATTGCGGCCGGCAAACGTCTTCACTCCGGTGCGAAACGTGCCATCCGGAGCAACCGCAACGTTGCGCGTGACGGTGACCTTGGAGCCGTTGGTACGCTGTCTTTTGAAACGAACCCTCACGCTCGGGACATCGAGATCATCGGACGCCAGACCGAAAATCACCTGGCGATTCGCCGTTGTGCGGATGCGTTTGCCGGCAAAAACCCGGACGGTTGGAGTCGACAGAGTGTAGTGGATTGTCACATTGGGAATGCGATTTGGCACCGTGGCACCAAAATTGTTCGAAACGGAAATGCCCTCGAAAATGCGAAGATTTCCGTCGGACGCTTCAAGTGTCCCCGAACCATCACCGTTGCGAAGCGCGATGCTGCTCAACATTGCCCGGCGAATGTACATGCCAAGCCGCTCACCGGCGGAGAGGGTGATCGGCGTGGGCAGAACGAAAAGCGGCGATGGCGTATTGAGCGCGGAAACCGGAAGTTCGCCGGACGCATGCTCCGTCCAGGCCCCGGCATTGCCTTCAAATCCATCATACGTACCGGACTTGATGAAGATCCTGATGGAGTCGCCCAACGGATTGAGGCGGTAGGCGACCTGTAAGCCCGTGATGCTCAAATCGGCGTCGGCGACGATGTCAAACATCTGTCCCGTGTCGCCAACGTTCGCGGCAAACGTCGTCGAAAGCGAGCTGCTCTGACCAGATGCGGGTAGGATGCATGCAGTAAACAGCACCACAGCTGTCGTAAGGTAACGCTGAATATTCATGCTGATATTTTGCGCAGAAATCGCCGGACGACGCGACCCGGTTTTTACATCCGCGCGATCCGACCGATGAAATTGGCCAGGGTCTAATGAACCCATTCCAGCGCACCCGTGGGAAGTGCGCCCAGGCGTGCCGCGCTGGCGAAATCCAGTCCGGCATCGAATCGCGCGAGTTGGGCGCCGTGTCGACGGGCCGTTTCCGTCCACAATGCGAAGTGTCGTGCGTAAGCCGCCGCATACCGCGTCAATACGTCCGGGCTCACGTGTTGAACCCGGCGTGCGCCGGATTCACATTCGGTGAATTCTACGTTTCCATTCCAATCTGGATCGACCTCGATTGGTGCAAATGGCACCAGCAAAAGGCCCCGGCCCTTGCCCACTGCCAAAGCAGCGAGCAGGGATTCCGGTGACCCCGGATAAAGAAGGTCCGACACCAACACGCGCAGAGATCCCTGGCGAAAAGCCACCCGTTCCACCGCCGGGATTGTGGAATCAATAGAATCATCGTCCCAATCCACAGGCGGCGGACGGTATCCGAGAAGGGACTCAACGGACCACGGACGCGCGTCCGATCCTCGCGCTGCCGCGCATCGCAAAGAACTGCCACTTTGCAACGTGCTCTCGACGGCGAAGTACAACAGCTCGAGCGCGCGGTGGCGTTTTGTTTTGTCGAAGAGCATCGACTCGGAGACGTCCACAACCAAATCCACCCGCGGGCTGACTTCCTCGCGGTAAAGTTTCATCGTGTAATGGCCGGTTCGGGCATACGCCTGCCAATCGATGTAGCGAGGATCGTCGCCGGGCAGGTAGGGGCGATGATCCTGAAAATCGATGGAGTTGCCAATGCCCGCTCCCTGCCAGTTGCCGGATTCTCCGCGCCAGGCCCGCCCACGCAATGGCAGCCGCAGACTTCCCACCATCACTCGCGCCCGAGCGTGAACCTGCCGAAGTTCGTCCGCGTCAGGCCACGGTGTCACTGCCAGTTCCCGTGGATTGTTTTTCGAGCGTCAAAATTGTTCGCCAGGCCCGGGGAAGTGCAACGAGCAGCACGACAACGCTCGCGGCCGTCGTCACAATCACTCCGACCAGCGTGGTCATGGAGGAAGCACCGGAAAGATTTTGGGAAACCGCAAAAACGAATGCACTGGCAGGCAGGAACGCGAAGATATCGGTGAAGGGGAAATCGAGAATTTCCTCCACGATCAACGACACGATTCCCAAGGTCACGCACAGGGCCTGAATCCCGATAAAGATCCCGAGCGCCCGCTCCGTTTTTGGCAGCAGCAATCGCACGACCGCCGCGGGAAAAAGGATCGCGCCGCAGACCGCCCCAAACATTGCCACCTCCCTTTCGCCCGCAAAAAATCCCTGCCACGCCATCAACCAGCCAAATCCCAGCATCAGCAAAATCGTGAACGGCACACCGGATGGCCAGCCCGCGTAAAGAAATCTGCCCACCAGGCGGCCAAAAAATCCGCGCCGGACCCATGGCCGGTAAATGCTCGGGATCGAACGCGGGGTTTCGCAAACGGAGCCGACCAAAACCGGCACGCTCAGAACAAATGCCGCGATTGTGATTGCCCGTGAGTCGCTCGCAAAAAGAGCGAACCCAATCGCGACGGCAAGCTGGCCGACCGCGATAATGCGTTTGGTCGCGGTGTGGTTGGCCGCCGCGGGTGCGATGCGGGCCGCGCCAATTTGCAGCATCAGCATCACCAACGACGCTCCGAGAAACGGCAGCGCGAGCAAGTTCGCCGAGTCGAACACGGGTCCACCTCGTGAGATTCCGCTGCCCATCGCAAAAAACAACATCATCGGCACGAGCGCCTGGAGACCGAAGATGATCAGAGCCCAGATCAGCACGCGCGTGAGGCGCGTCTGGTAGGGCGAAACGCCGACGGTTACCGCCGTGAACAAAGCCGAAATCGTGAGCAGGAAAAAGAGCCCCAGAAGCTCGTCGACGAGGTTCACGCCGCCGATGAAGTACCTCAGCACCACGTACGGCAGCACCGCCAGGATGAAGAGCGCCGTCTGCGCCACGATGGCGAACCATTTGCCGAACAGGATGCGCGTAGCCGAGAGGCGGGTAAGAAAAATGAGTTCGAGCGTGTTCGATTTCATCTCACTGCTGACCGCGGAGAGGCCGCTCAAAGGCAGGACGAGAACAACCGGAACCGCAATCATCAGCCAGAACACGATCGTGTTTCCGCTGGTCGCGAGGCTCCGGGATGCAGAGGCCAGACTCAACACCACGTTCAGCAACATGAGCGCCTGAAGCAGCATGAACGTGAGCACGAAAACGCGCGTCCGCATGCCCTGCCGCAGTTCCTTTACGAGCATCGGGCTCAGCCAGTCCGCAAAATCAACCTTGTCGCGGGTCCGAGCGGGCGGGCTGTTGACGGGGACCGGCGGTTCAGTTGCGATCATTCCTGCACCCTTTCCAGCATTTCAACGAAGGCATCTTCGAGTTTGCGGCTCTCGCGGTGGAAATCGACGACCGGGATGCCGTCGATCACCATCCGGCGAAGGTGCGTTGCCAGGACCTCCGCGTCAGTTGTTTCGAAGCGCAGCCGGGCTCCGCGGTTGAGGACTTCGACGACGTCAACGCCGGGATTGAGCAAGACCCATTCCACCAATTTCCCAGGATCCCCAGTGATCTGGACGTCGATCACGGCATGTTCACCACCCTGCGTGCGCAAACTCTCCGACGAGCCATGGTGAACGATGCGCCCGGCATCGATAAAAAGCATCGTGTCGCACATCTCCCCAAGCTCGGAAAGGATGTGTGAACTGATGAAAATCGTCTTCCCGTCTGCGGCCAGCAAACGGATGAGCTGCTTGAATTCAATGCGCGCTTTTGGATCGAGACCCGCGGCGGGCTCATCGAGAATCATCACCTCCGGATCGTGCAGCAGCGTGCGTCCAAGGCACAAACGCTGTCCCATTCCCTTGGAGAGTTTGTTCATCATGCGGCTCGCGATCGGCGTGAGATCCGCAAATTCCATGACTTCGTTGACGCGACGCAGCCGCTCGGCCTGGGGAAATCCAAACGCCCGTCCGTAAAAATCGAGGTACTCGGCGACGGTCACATTTTCGTAAGCGCCGTAGGAATCCGGCATCCAGCCGATCTTTCGTCGGACCGCAACGGGATCGTTTACGACATCAAATCCTGCCACCGTAATCGTACCCGACGTCGGCAAATCCAACGTTGCCATCATCCGCATCGTTGTGGTTTTTCCCGCACCGTTTGCGCCGATAAATCCAACGACCTGGCCGGGCAGGATGTCGAACGACAGCCCACGCACGGCGTGCACGTCCTGAAAAACCCGGTGAAGGTTTCGCACGGAAATGATGGGCGTGGGTCCGGATGCCGCTCCGGCCGCGTTGATCTCAACCTCCTGCACTGGCGTCATGGCTGTCCGCCCTCCGGAGTGACGGGCCCGGCGACCAGCCCGGCACCTTGTTGCCAGCGAATAGCCGGCAACGTCGCAAAGAACGTCGGTTGCGGGACCGTGGCGTGGAACCAGCCGGGCCGATCGGAGGATTGTTGCCACGCTCTCGCGATCATTGCAGCCCCGCCTGCGGCGACGACCGTCTCGGCAACCGACTTTGGCTCGGTAGCACGTTCCAGAATCACCTGCTCGCCAGTCGGCACCGTCGCACTCACCCACTCGAGACCCGCCGCGTCGCGAAAGCGAAAATTCTGCAGCGCCATGGGCAGGCTGGAGAGAATGACCGGCGGTGAACCCGCACTCCCGTTGAGCACCCGGATTTCTCCGCGCGTTGGCACGATGCTTTCGAGAAACTGGCCCTGCAATGCACGGCTGAGAAACCAGTCGCCACTGAACTGCGAGCCCGCCTGAAGAAACGATCGGCTGGTGACTTCGTCCCGGCCGGGATCGACCGTGACCGGAGACATCAACACGGACTCTGACGTCGAAAAATTTCGTGAGGCAAGAACGCCGGTCCGAGCAACCTGCTCCTGCATTACGACGGCGCGCTTTCGTTCGGGTTGGAGCACAGTAAGCATCACACGCTCCCCGCTCCCACCCAGACCGTCTTGCAGCGCGATCAATCCGCCGAGCAGCAGGCTGGCACCAATCGAAATAAGTGGGGTCGTCCAAAAGAGCCGGTGCCGTCGGCCCGATCCGGCGAACCAGTAGATATTCAGTGGCCCGACCACGACGGCAAACAACGCGATAAATATTGCCAGGAGCGGCCCGTCGAAATCGACCACACCCAGACTTGCTGCCAGTGACCAGAGTTGCGCGTATCCCGTCGAAAGCCGCGTCTGTTGAGATTCTTCCAGATCCTTCATCCGGTCCGCCGTGGCCTCGAGAGGCAGTTGTCCGTCGATCAGAATGCGACGCTCCACTTTCCCTAGAAGCGGACCATCGCCGGTAAGCTCGGCAGGCAGCGGAGAATCGGCCTCCGGTATGCAATAAAAGAGCGACCCGCCGCGGGCCAGCCAGTCGAGCAGAGCCTGACGCGGGCCGGGCAACAGCGCCGCGTACTCTGCGGCGGAAATCCAAATCACATCGAATCCACTCAACTCGCGCCAGTCGTCGCCGAGGGTCGCAAAGTCCACGATGGTCCCGGCAAAATCGTTCGATCGTTTGCTGAGGGCGGCGCGCAAATTCTGCCAGATCGGGTTGCCAAGCTCGGCGCTCATACCGACAAACGTCCAGGCCTGAGCACCACCACCGCCCACGTCGCCCGGAAGATTGGTCCTCGGACGCTCGATGCCAAATCCCGTCACCTCGGCCCGCAACGACCGGCTCGTGAAATTCGACTGATACATCGGAAGCAGAGGTATCAATAAACGCAGCGTTCGCGTTGCCCCGTCGGGCACTTCAATCACGCCGCTGGTCCCCGACGAACTCTGGACAACCGTCCGCTGGAGGGTCGCGGTCAATCGAATTGACCACCGGCGGGTTGATCCGGATTCGTTCGCGATCGTCACGATCACTGGGGCGTAACCGGATCGCGGAAACTGGTCGAACGGAGAGGTCAGCGTGACGTCCACGCCGGCTCCCGGAATCGTGTCGAGGCGCGATTCCCAGGCCGCCGCCGCCAGGGAACAGGCCGCCAGCAAAAACGCTGTGAGCAGGCCACCGAGGGGCGCTTTTTTCGGGATCAGGTGCACGGCCGCCACGGCAGGTGATCTCATGCCTTGGCTGCCTGCAGTGTGGGAGGAATGGGCCGGTCCTGCGCGGGTACTTCTGCGAGAATCGCCCGGACCACATCCTCCGCGCTGCGCCCGTCGATCCGGGCCGTGTAATCGAGCACGATTCGGTGCTGAAGAACCGGCACAGCGATGGCTTGAACGTCTTCGAAACTCGCGTTCAGGCGTCCATCGAGCAATGCTCGGGCGCGGGCAGCCGCCGCCATGCCGAGAGCCGCGCGCGGACTGGCTCCAAACTTGATGCCGCCGGCCGCCGCGCTGGCTCCGGGATGCGTGCCATCAACCAGTCGTGCAATGTAATTGGCAACGACTCCGGGCAAAAAGATCCGGAGGGTGAGCGAGGCAATGGCAAGAAATTCCTCGCGATCAAGCACTGGATTTACCACCGGCTCCACGCCGATCTCGCGATTCATCACGATCTTTTCCAACACGGCGACATCGTTCCGGCGCACGGAAAGTTTGAATAAAAAGCGGTCGAGCTGGGCTTCGGGCAACGGATAGGTGCCCTCGAGTTCGATGGGATTCTGCGTCGCCAGCACAAAAAACGGATCGGGCAGCGGATGCGCCTCCCCCATCACCGTCACCCGCCGTTCCTGCATGGCTTCGAGCAGGGCCGACTGCGTTTTGGGCGACGCGCGATTGATTTCATCGGCCAGGACAAGATTTGCGAAAAGCGGACCGGGTTGAAACACGAACTGCCTCCGGCCCTCGATCTCCTGCAACATCGGGTTGCCGGTGATGTCGCCCGGCAGCAGGTCGGGAGTGAACTGCACGCGCTTGCTCTCGAGGTGCAATGCCCGCGCCAGACCCTTGACGAGCTCGGTCTTGCCAAGGCCGGGAAGCCCTTCGAGCAGCAAATGGCCACGCGCGAGCAAACCAATGATGACCTGATCGATGAGTGTTTCCTGTCCGAAGAGGACGGTATTGAGCGTTGTCCGAAGTTTGTTCAGCTTGACGCTGGCGTCGGCAACGTCGGTTTCGGTGGCGTGATCGATCATGCGTCAGGAATGGAGCGGACGTTGGTTTATCACGCGAGCGGCTTACTTGAAAAACCGTTTCAAGATGCCTTGCTCCTCCGGGGTGAAATCATTTCGCCAGACCGTGTCTCCGCCGGTCCCCGCGGCTTGGGCCGATCCACCGGACAGCCCCGGGTTGAACTCGACCGAATCGACATCGTGATCTGATTGGACCGTGCCCACAACTTCACCCGGCAATGCCCGATCAAGGCTATTGCTGCGAACGGCTTCGGTCGTTTCAGAATTCAGATCGGTTTCGGACGCGCTTAACGTGAGCGGGCTGGTGCCCGGTCCGCGATCGACCTGCCCACCGGAACTCCCGGATGATTCCCCTTCCGGCGACGCGTCTGTTCCGGCAAGATCCGGACCTTCGGAAAGCGTCTGCATCCCCTGCTCCATTCGCTCACGCATGGCCCGGAGTTGCCCGGGCGTCAACGAACGCATCGTCGATGGATCAATGCCTTTCAAATTGGCCAGCAAATCCCGGTCTGCTCCGAGCGCACCGGATTCAAGGCCCTCGATGCCACGGTCCAAAGCCGCCTGCATGACTTCCAGATCACCGGGAGTCGCGCCTTCGCCAATTTGCTGCATGGCCTCGAGCGCCGTGGATATCGTCTCGAGATTTCGCTGCATCGCCTCAATGCCGGCCTCCGTTTGGTCGCGGAGATTATCGCCGGCTTCCAGACTGCTGTGGCTGTACCACGATTCCGCAGGTTGTTCGGTGAGGGCTTCCAATTTTTCCCGCAATTCCTCGACGGTTTCAGGGTCGGCCAACGCGCTCTCCTCGAGAGTTTCCAGCCACTCCTCCGTTTGTGCCCAGGCCGCGGGCATCGCCGTGGGAGCCGCTGAAACCGTTCGCTCCGAGACTGGGATCCACGCGGCCGCCGTGATCAACGCAACGCATCCGGCGATTGGCAGGATTGCGCGAGTACACCGCCACGACAGTCCGTCACCTCCCTCTCGTTTTTCCGGAAATTCTCCGATTCCCGCCGCCGCCGCGGTCAGCCGATTGTGCAATCCGAGACTGATATCCAATCGCGTGAATCCGTCGCGCAATGTGAAAAATTGGTTCTTCGCCCGCGCCCAGGCAAAAACCGCCGCCAGGATGACACCCGCCGCAAAACCCGGCCAGAAACCCGCCGGGACCATTTCGATCTGACGAAAAATCAGCAGCGCACACGCGAAGATGACGGATACCAGTACGAGCGCAGGGAGAAATGATGCCAGCCACCAGCCCGCATTATTTCGCAAGACGACAGCCTTCGCCCGCTGACGCCAGAATGTCTCCGCCCCCGTGTCGTTCACGATGCCCGCACCGTGGCGCGAAACCGGTCGATCAACAAGTGACAACCCGATTCCGCGCGCCGCAGATTCCGCCGACACACTCCCCGGCCAGGCCGGACCAGCTCGCTCAGAGATTCTTTTGGATCACTTTGAACACATCCGTGTTGTCCTTGAATCCCTGCAATTCCTCCGAGCCCGGCCCCGTGCTGACCGCGATGACGTCGTCCGCTACTCCCACCGCCGCCGGTGCAGCAAACGCAGCGGGTTCCGTCACGGGCAGCGGGTCCGGCATGCCGTCAACCGCCGCCGGCGTGACCGACGTTCCTCCCGGGCCGGTCGCCCACGTGATCGACGGGATGCCTTGCGGATTCATGCCGATCAGCGAAACCCCGCGATCATTCTTGAACGGGTGGCCGTTCATGCGAAGACCGCCGACCGATTGTTTGCCGGTGACAATGATCAGAGCTTTCGGACCAGCGTATTGGATCGCGGTAGCGACGGCGCGGTCCAGTTCGATCACTTCACGAAGAGCCCGTTCGCCTTCGTTGTTGTGCGAAGCTTTGGCGATGAGCCCGGCATCGACGACCAGCACATAACCTTTCGGGTTGTACTGGAGAAGGAGAATGGCCTGCCGGACGAGTTCGGAAAGTGTTGGTTGAACGCCCGACGAGCTGGCCTGGTCGGCGAAATCGAGATTGCCGCTCGCGAAAACGCCGAGCAAGCGCGGCGCGCGCCAGAGCGGCGTGCTGTCGAGTTCCGTACGGGTGCGCGCAAGATCGTAGCCCTGTTTGCGCATTTCGAGCATGAGGTCCCGCCCGTCCTGGCGGCTACCACCATCCTTCGACTCCGGCAGGAGATCGGCCTCGCCGCCCCCGAGCATCACGTCCAGATTCGCAGTGAGCAAACTCAGGGCAATTCCGGCATGATCGAGCGGATCGCTGGACCGCGCGTAAAAGGCTCCGACGGTCGTGTCGGTGAGCGAGGCATTCGACACCAGGCCAGTGGAGCGTCCGCTCTGCTGCGCGAGTTCAAAAAGATTGGTCAGCGGCTGTCCGGCCGCGTCGAGGGCCAGCCGTCCGTTGTTCACTTTCCGGCCGGTGGCGAGGGCACTGGCCGCCGACGCCGCATCCGGCACGGCGAAATCATTTGCGTACGTCGTCAACAGGGCGAGGTGCGGCAGGCGCTCAATTGTGAGCCGATTTTCCGCTCCGCCAGCGTACAACCGGGCGGGTGTCAGCATGCCGGTCGTCAGTCCATCGCCGACAAACAGGATGATCGCGAACGGCCGCTGCACGACCCAGTTCGTGTAATACAACGCTCCCCCGGCAACGAAAACGGCCAGGCAGAACAGAGCAATGATCCGGTTACGCAGCTTTTTTGACATCGGGTAAGCGCCCGTTATGCAACACGATCCGAACGGGTTGGCAAATCTTACGTCGGAGGAATTCCCGGGAAACGATTTGCGGGCGCGCGAACGATTGCGTATGAAGATGTCTGCCTTGCCCTGTGGTGTAACGGTAACACAGCGGCCTTTGGAGCCGTTATTCATGGTTCGAATCCATGCGGGGCAGCCACTTCCTTTTCGCCGAATGTTCGGCGAAGGCCGTTTTTCCAGCTTCCCGGGTCGTATCGGTTTGCCATCCCCGAGCCAATGGCGTTAAAACGCAACTCGACGATCCTACCGGGTCCGATCGCGCAACCCCCCGGCGATTCTGATGAAATCCGCTCTGAAAATTGCGACGCTGTATGCGGTGATTTCTCTGGGGTGGATCGTGCTCACCGATCGGCTGGTGGCCAATTTTGCACCCAGCCGGGAAGCGGAGACTCTCTACCAGACCTCGAAAGGATTTTTGTTCGTGCTGGGCAGTTCCGTGGTGATCTTCGGGTTGCTGGTAGTGCACAACCGGAGACGAATGGCGGTGCTGGTGCAGCTCGCGGCGATGCGGCAGTCGTTCGAGCAGCTCTTCGAAGCCAACCCGCTTCCCGTGATCGCGTACGATCAGAAATCCGGTGCGATCTTCGAGACCAATCAGGCGGCCATCGATCTCTACGGATTCACCCGTGACGAATTTCGCCAGCTTGCGATTTCCGTCCTCCACGCCGAACGGCCCGCACAATCACCCGCGACCTCGAAAGGTGAGGTCGAAGCGCGCTCCGACTGGCAGCGGAAAAAGAATGGCAACCTGTTCGCAGCGCGCCTGCTGGAAAAATCCGTGACGTTCGACGATCAAGCAGCGCGCGTCGCCGTCGTGTTTGATCTCACGGAATTGATCGAGGCCGAACGGGCACACGGCGAAGCCGTGGAGGCCAAATTGCTCGCCGAGCAGGCCAAAACAAACTTTCTCTCCACGATCAGCCACGAGCTTCGCACGCCGCTCAACGCGATCTCCGGATTCACTGCCTTGCTGCGCGGCGAGGATGATCCGCAGATCCGCGAAGAATTTCTCGAAACGATCGAAGACAACGCCGCCGAGATGCTGCAGCTCGTCGATCTTTTGCTCGCCGCCGCCTCCGCCC
Source organism: Chthoniobacterales bacterium (assembly GCA_041748215.1). Taxonomy (GTDB): domain Bacteria; phylum Verrucomicrobiota; class Verrucomicrobiia; order Chthoniobacterales; family JAATET01; genus JBGTDR01. The sequence continues at coordinate 5,966 of JBGTDR010000050.1, read as the reverse complement.
ACCGGACCGGCATCCGCTTGCGGCCATCCGCATTCTCCCTGCCCGATATGCTCGAAACTCTGCGCGCTTATTACGAGCCCACGGCACAGGCCAAAGGCATCACGCTCGCTGTTCACACGGATGCTGACCTGCCGGTCCGGGTTTATCTCGACGAATTGAGACTGCGCCAGATCCTCCAAAATTTGCTCAGCAATGCCGTAAAATTTTCTCCGGAGGGTACTATCACATTGACCGCGAGCGCCGCCGGTAAAGGGCCCGAGAGCCACGTCTCATTTCGGGTGAGCGATGAAGGACCGGGAATTCCCAGCGAACAAATCGGCCAGATTTTCCAGCCGTTTGTTCAGATCGATTCCGGCACCACGAGGCAATTTGCGGGACCGGGCGTCGGACTTTTCATCTGCAAACAGCTCGTCGAATTGATGGGCGGAGAGATCCGCGTCGAAACGGCTCCCGGGAAGGGCACCGTCTTCACCGTCGAGCTGCCGCTGCCCGACTCCACCGAGGAGGCGGACCGGGCGGTCGGAGAAGCCAAGTTTTTTTAATTGTTTCGCCCGGGCGCTGGTGCATCTTCTACGCCCTTGGCCCGCTGGCTGCGGGATCCCAGCGAAATGCCGACGTAGCTCAGGGGTAGAGCAACTGATTCGTAATTAGTAGGTCGGGGGTTCAAATCCCCCCGTCGGCTCCAAACCGCGGTGGGTCGTTTGTGTATCAGCGTTGGAGATTCCGGGGCGGATTCTGGAAATGAGCATCCGATTTTTTCACACGGCGGATTGGCAGATTGGCGCGCGATTCCGGCAATTCGGAGAGCGCGCGGAAACGTTGCGACGTATTCGACTGGACACTCTCGAACGCGCGCTGGCCATGGCCGTGACAGCCGGTGTGGACGCATTTCTCGTGGCGGGAGATTTGTTTGAAGACGATCAGGTGAATCCCGAAACGGTCACCGCGGTAATGGATCGTTTTCGCGCCGCGGCTCCGTTGCGAATTTATCTGCTGCCGGGCAACCACGATCCGCTGACTGGACCGGGCTGTGTGTGGGAACGCGCGCCGTTTGCCGAGCCACCCGATCACATTGTCGTCCTGCACACCTCAGAGCCGATCCTGATTGCTCCCGACGTTTTTCTCGTTCCCTCACCGCTCACCCAGAAAGCGTCGATGCTGGATCCGAGCGCGGTGATTGGGAGGCAGGTCGCGAACCTGCCGGCAAACGCCATCCGGATTGGTATCACGCACGGCTCGCTCGCGATCGACGGACGGCACAAACCCGACGATTTCCCCATCAGCCTCGACGCCGCGTCGCGACAGGAACTCGATTACCTTGCAATCGGTCACTGGCACAGTTGGTTCGCGGCGGATGGCGGCCGCATTCTCATGCCAGGCACGCCCGAGCCGACCGGATTTGGCGAGCGCGAATCGGGATTTGTCGCCGACGTCACAATTCCCGCGCGCGGAGAAATGCCGGTTGTCCGCCAGGTGCGCACCGCAGGTCTCGATTGGATCCTTCAATCGATCGATCTCACCGACGGCCCGTGCGTCGACGCCGTGTTGAAAACGATCACCGATCCGGCCCGCACGGCGCTGCGCGTGCGTTTGACGGGAACGGTTGCTCCTGAGCTTGCAGGTCGCGTCGCGGGGGAGTGGCGATCCCATGAGTCGAAATTCGCAGCGCTGCAAATCGAAGACGCCACCTTCGCGAGCCTGCAATTTTCCGAACTTTCCGCCCTGCTTCGTGAACATCCTCTGTTGCAGGAATGCCTCGCCGATCTCGCGGGGGTCACAGCGATCTGCGGTGGAAACGCTGCGACGTTGTCACCGGAAAATTCCGAAAGCCTGCCGATTGACCGGGCCGAGATTGCGGGGCTTTTTTCCGCGGCCGCGATGCAGCCCACCGCGACCGACGTCGAACGCCTCGCGATTCTTGACGAAGCCTCTCGCATTCTTGGTGCGACCCTTCCGGAGGTGATGCGTGAGAGTTGAATGTATCGCACTCAGCGGTGTCGGGCGGTTTCGCGATTCCGTGAGCGTCGGCCCGCTGGCACCCGGATTGAATGTCCTGGCGGCGCCAAACGAAGCCGGAAAAAGCACGCTGGTACGCGCGCTCGCGCGCTGCCTGTTCGACAAATACAACGGACGTGGAGAAGAAATTCGCCTCCTCCAACCCGCCGGCTCCAGTCTTGCGCCGACGATCACCGTCGTTCTGCAAACGAGTTCCGAGCGTTACCGGATCACCAAACGTTTTCTCGAAAAGCCCGCCTCCACGCTGTTTCGCGAGGAGCACGGAAAATGGCAACGGATCGCCGAGTCCGACAAGGCTGACGAATCCCTCCGCAACCTGCTCGCGAGCTCACTGCCCGGGTCCGGCGCGTCGCGGCCCGAACATTGGGGCCTGCAAGCGTATCTTTGGGCGCGCCAGGGTGAACCGGCGGTCTGGCCCGAGTGGCCCGGTATCCACGGGGAGCAGGTCCGCGCCCGGCTCGCGTCCGTGGAGTTGGACCCGCTGATCGAAGAATTGATCGGAAAATTCGAAGCCGAAGCTGCCACGTTGCTGACGTCCACCGGGCGGCCAAAAACCGGCGGAGAAATCGAGCGGTTGGAGGCGGAGATCGCGGAAATAACCGCGTCGCTTGCGGATCTTCGCGAACGTCGCAGCCAATTGGAATCGCTGCAGGAACGCCAGCGCGCCGCGGCCGAGCAGCGTTTATCGACAACCCGGTTGCTCACGGAAAAAACGCGCGAAGCCACCGATTTGACGGCTCGCGCCACGGCGGCCAGCCAGCTCGCACCCGAAATCACCCGCCTCGATGACCTCGTCCGAACCGCATCGGAAAGACTCGAATCTGTCTCCGGTGACCAGACCCGCCTCGCCAGTTTCGAAAAGGAAGAACGCGATCTCGCCGCCACCGTGCTCCGACTCGAAAAGGATCTGCCGACGATCGAGCGAAACCTCGCCGTCAACACGACCCGTCTCCGCGAAACGCGCGAAAATCTTGACGCGCTGCCTGCCCGGCGCGCGGAACTCGAAACCCAGCGTCAGCGCGTAAACGCCCGCTCCGAACGTGATGCAACGGAGCGTGCGATCCGCGAACTCGAGCAAAAGCTCACCCGAATCAACAGCGCTTCAAACGAACTCGCAGAGCTCCGTCGCCGGCTAGCCGCGCTTCCGAATTTCTACGCCGACACGTTCACCCGGCTGCGTGCTCTGGACGAGGCAGTGCGGCTTGACACCGCGCGCCTCGAGGCGGCCGGACTCACAGTTGTTGCCACGCCGTTGGCACTCTCGTCGGTGATCTTTCATTCGGGCGGCAAATCGGACGAGTTGACCGCCTCGTCCGATCAACCCGCCCGCCACCAGTCCGCCAGTCGCGTGCGAATCGACCTCGCCGGCTGGGGATCATTGGAAATTTCCTCCGGCTCACGCGAGGCCGTGGAGATTGCGGCGCGACGAGAGCGGGACGTCCGCGAACTCCGTGCGGGCCTCGAACGTGTCGGTGTGGCGGACGCAAACGCACTGGAGATAGCGCACGCGGCGGCGACCAGTCTCACGCAGGAAATTCAACACGCCGAAACGCGTTACGAGGCTTTGATCGGAGTCGGCGAATCGCTCGAGTCCGTTCGCGATTCATTGACCGCTCAGACCGCCCGGCTCGATCAGCTCCGCGCCGCGGCTCCGCCCGACGCCGATCCCAGGGACAGTCCCGCGGACAGCGCCGAAGTCACCACCAGGCTCGCCGCCCTCGACGCCGAAGAACGTTCTCTCCGTAAGCAGGAGGCAGGATTTCGCGCCGAACTCGAGTCCCACACGAACGCTGAAGTCCGGATTCGAATGGAACTCGCCCGGCTCGCCCAACTCCAGATTTTCGCAGCGTCGCAGCAGCGCGAATTGATTGCCCGTTACCCGGTCGGCATCGCAGCGGCGTTGAAGGCCGCGCAATCCGATTTCGTCCGCGCAGAGGCCCGTGCCGCGGAGGCCCGCTCCCGCCTTCCCAGCGACCACGATTCGCTGCCGACCACGGCTGCCCGGGCGCGCAAAGCGGTCGATGAGCTTTCGGCTCAAGCGCATTCACTGGACCGGGAATGTCACGGCCTCGAGACCCAGCTTCGTGACCGCGGCGCCGAAGGTCTCTACAGCCGCGAAACGGAAATTCTGGAACAGCTCGAAGTCCTCACCGGGCAATTGAACGCCAGCCGCCGACGGGCTCACGCCCTGCGCCTGCTGACCGCGCTCCTTCGCCGCCGCAAACAACTCGCCAATCGCAAGGTGCTCGATCCTCTCGAAATCCGCCTGACCGCAGCCTTTGCCGAGTTGACCGGCGTCGCTGGCCGCCGGGTTTTTCTCAACGAAGACCTCGCCATCACGGGCGTCGGTCGCTCGCCGGAGGAACGTTTTCCCTTCGCCTCGTTATCCCAGGGAGCACGCGAGCAGCTCCTCCTTGCGCTCCGCGCCGCCATCGCCCGCGAAGTTGCCGTCGGCGGCGAACCGCATCTGCTCATTCTCGATGACGTTCTGGTCAATACCGACCCCGCCCGGCAGCAACGCGTCCTCACCTTCCTCGAATCGCTGGCGGCCACCGTGCAAATCCTGGTGCTCACGTGTCATCCAGACCGTTACGCCGGTGCCGGAACTCGGGTGGAATTCCTAACCGACGATTCCGCGGTGGTCGGCGCAGGATTCGCCCCTTGACGCCCGGCCCGGCCCGTCGGATCATCCGCACCCTTTTCCGCCGCACGGGTTCGGAGCCGCCTTTGTTTACATGAGTCTCATCGTCCAAAAATACGGAGGCACCTCCGTCGGCTCGCCCGAACGCATCCTCAATGTCGCCCGCCGCGTCATGGAAACCCAGCAGGCCGGCAACTCGGTAGTCGCAGTGGTTTCCGCCATGTCCGGCGTCACCAATTCTCTCATCGGTCTCGCCAAGGCAGTTTCGGACAATCCCACCGAGCGTGAACTCGACGTCCTGCTGGCCACCGGGGAGCAAACGACCATTGCCCTCACCGCGATGGCGATCAATGCGTTGGGCGGCAAGGCGATCTCCCTCACCGGAGCCCAGGCCGGCATCCTCACCGACGGGCTTCACACCAAAGCCAAGATCGCCAACGTCACCCCGCGCCAGATTCGCAAATACCTCAACGACGGATTTATCGTCATCGTCGCGGGATTTCAGGGCCAGACGCTTCAGGGCACCATCACCACGCTCGGCCGCGGAGGCTCCGACCTGACCGCCATCGCCATCGCCGCCGCCCTGCGCGCCCAGAATTGCGAAATCTACACCGACGTGGACGGTGTTTACACCTGCGACCCCCGCATCGTCCCGAGCGCCCGCAAGATCGACGTGATTTATTACGACGAGCTCCTTGAAATGGCCAGCAGCGGCTCCAAGGTCATGCAATCGCGATCGGTCGAGTTTGCCAAAAAATTCAAAGTCCCGTTTGAAGTCCGCAGCAGCTTTAACCACCATCGAGGAACCATCGTGAAAGAAGAAGTCCCCGGACTCGAAAACGTCGTCGTTCGCGGCGTGAGCGTCGAACGCAACCAGGCCAAGGTCACCATCACCAACGTGCCCGACAGCCCCGGCACGGCGTCCCGCATCTTCACCGCCCTCGCCGATGCCAATGTCATCATCGACGTAATCGTGCAGAACATTTCCGTCAGCGGCACCACCGACATTTCGTTCACACTCAGCGCCGACGAACTCGGCAAAATCGGCCCGCTGCTCGACGAAGTGGTCCGCGAGGTCGGAGCCGGCGCAGTCATCAAACGCGACGGCATCGCCAAACTCAGCGTCGTCGGCATCGGCATGCGTTCGCACTCCGGCGTCGCCGCCCGGCTCTTCGAAGCCCTCGGCAAAGGCGGCATCAACATTCAAATGATCTCCACCTCGGAAATCAAAACCGCCGTCATCATCGACGAGGACCGGATCGTCGACGCCGCCAACCTCGCCCACGAAGCCTTCGGCCTCGCCACGACC